>BQJT01000005.1 GCA_021604845.1 Cyclobacteriaceae bacterium | reverse complement strand
GGAACTGGCTGGTATTCGCCGTATTATCCCAGGACACTTTTTGCTGGTTCCGGGAGTTGGCGCCCAGGGAGGCGATTTAAGGATGATATCAAACGCCGGGCTTAATCAGGATTGCGGATTGCTGGTCAACTCGTCACGGGGGATTATCTATGCCTCTTCAGGCGAGGATTTTGCCGATGCAGCAGCCAGGGAAGCCGGCAGGCTTCACAGCGAAATGACAGAGATACTCGGCAGCATTAAATGGACCACTGACCATTGACAAACTGACCAGCGACATCTGGTAGTATCTTTGTTGGAAAAGCTTAAGAGTACACTTCTCCTTTTACTAAACCATTTTTAAACCAGTCTTTCCAGTTTGCCCGATATAAGACTAAAAACTAAAAATTAATCACTTAAAACTAATTTGGCCGGTCTCATTTTTGCAGACTCCCAGATGCTAGATTTCTTGGATGAAAGAGGATTTCCTGATGTTTATCTGGGAGCGGCAGTATTTCGACAAAAATAATTTGACTACAGTACAGGGTAAATCATTATCTGTGCTTAAACCTGGAAATATCAATACCCAGGCCGGTCCGGACTTTCACCAGGCCCATATCCTGCTGGATCAGCAGCTCTGGGTAGGAGAAGTGGAAATTCATGTGAAATCTTCAGAATGGTTTCTGCATAATCACCATAAAGACCAGGCCTATGATCAGGTGATTCTGCATGTTGTGTGGTCCGATAATCGGGAAATTGACACCGCCTCCGGGGGTAAATTGCCAACGCTGGTGCTAAAGAACAGGATAAGCAAAGAGTTGTTATTAAGACATAAACACCTCAATAACTCCCATTTGAAAATACCTTGTGAATCTCTTTCCTACAAAATTGAGTTGAGCGATCTGGAATCAATGCTAAACCTTACCACCGCACAAAGATTACTTGGTCGATCATCGGAAGTTTTAGGCCTTTTGCAGAAACATGAAAACGATTGGGATCAGGTGACTTACCTGATGTACGGTAAAAATTTCGGGTTTTACCTGAACAGTGCTGCTTTCAGTTTGTTGGTTCGGTGTGTACCACTATCCATTGTAAGAAAACTTAGATTTAACCTGTTCCAACTGGAAGCTTTGTTCTTCGGGCAGGCCGGGTTTCTGCAATCAGTATCGGGAGATTCGTATTTCAAAAAATTACAGATAGAGTATCACTATTTGAAAGAAAAGTACCAATTGCCTGATGGTATTGTGAAAACAAGTATCTGGAAGTATCTGAGACTTAGACCGCCCAACTTTCCAACTATAAGAATAGCACAATTCGCGGCATTTATGCAAACTGACGGGTATCGGTTCTCAGACATTCGGGAGTTTACGGAAACTAATCCGGATAAGTTAACCGGGATAAAGCCATCACCATATTGGCAGTATCATTACGATTTTGGCAAAAAGGGAGGAAAAGGGGGCGTGTTTGGAGAATCCAGCAGCAAATATTTAGTGATTAATACCGTAGTGCCTATGTTGGTGGCATATTCAATTTATACCGGTCAGCCTGAAATACATCGGCGTGCAATTTTACTTTTGAACAATCTGTCGCCTGAGAAAAATCACATAATTACTTATTGGAAGGGCATGGGTTTTAAGGTATCTTCTGCCCAGGAATCCCAGGCACTATTGGAACTATATCACAAATATTGTACCATGAAAAGATGTCTCCAGTGTGAAATTGGTAAGTCACTGCTGACACAAAATGAGTCCCTATGATTTTTCTTTATGTAATTCATATCGCTGTGGTCGGGCTTATTTCCTGGTGGTACTACCAAAGCGATCATCATGCTAAAATTAGGAGATATTATTGGTATGGTATTTCATTCAACCTAACCGGAGGGTTGATTTTAGGGGCTGTTTATAAAATATATTTTGATGGAGGAGATACATGGGCATATTTCCAAGCTTCCGAAACCCTGGCGGAACTAATTCCAACCAGGCCGCTTGAATACCTTAAAATTCTCGTTGGCGGCCAGGTCCCGCAGTCATTAATAAATGAAGTTGGTTTTTCAAATCAACCCAGGGCATTACTAATGGTTAAATTATTAAGTGTATTTACTTTTTTAACCGGAGGCAGTTATTGGTTGAGCAGCGTATATCTTTCGCTGTTTTCATTTTTCGGACTTTGGACGCTGGTTGATCAAGTTGCCAATACCTATTCTAAGTCTTACAAGGCTGCCCTGGCGGCCTTTATATTCTACCCGGGGGTGGTTTTCTGGGCATCAGGAATTTCCAAAGAAGCGATTTTTATGGGAGGATTCGGGTTTTTGACCGCCTGGTTTTGGCCGCCGTTTAATAATAAACCCCGGCCTTACCAATGGGCAGCAGTTGCATTGTTGTTGCTGCTGCTGGTCCAGTTGAAATATTACTATATGGCAGTTTTTATTTCTGTGGTGCTGGCGTCGATCATCAGTGATTCAATACTTCGGGATACCAAAAACCAGCAGAGGCACCTAATAACCTGGGTAATTGTTTTTGGGGTATTACTTTTTAGTGCAAGTTGGCTTCATCCCAATTTAAGAGTGGATCATTTGGCGGCTGTGGTAAAAATCAATGCGCAGGACCTCCTTTCAAGAACCCGCGCTCCAATTGATTATGTAGACCATCCTATACCGCTGGTATGGATGGCACTGAACTTTCCATGGGCTATTGTAACTGGTTTGCTAAGACCCAATATCGGAGATTTCGGAAGCTTCTTACAGAATCTGACAATTGTTGAAAATTTAGTAGTCTCCATACTGTTGATTGGTCGATTGAAATCATTCTCGCCTGTTCAAATTAGATCAGCTGATTTGATTCCATGCCTGGTATACATATTGATTCTTTCCGGTTTAACTGCACTTTCAACCCCTAATTTTGGCACACTGGTCAGGTATAAAGTAGCCTATATGCCGGTATTTCTATGGTTGATTTTATACGGGAATAGTTGGTGGAACAAATTGACTCACAAACTACCATAGCTAGTTGTTGTGGATATTTCGGCATTCACGTAACTTTGAAGTCACGTATGGAACAACCGGTAATAGTTTTTGGAGCGAGTGGATTAGGAAAATCTGCTTTGGAGATTTTTCAGAGTAATCAGATCATGGTATACGGATTCCTTGATGATGACCCAGCTTTACATGGGACCTCAATTGGGGAAGTACCCATATTAGGTGCTACCGATGATCAGGCTTATCTGAAGCTGATCGGTAAAAAGTGTCAGGCTTTTCTAGCGGATAACGATAAAAAATGGAGGCAAAGAACCGTGGAAATGCTGAATGCCAAAAGGAAAGTTATGCCCGTAAATGCAATACACAGTAGATCCTATATGGCACTTTCTTCGTCAATTGGACATGGAAACTTTGTTGATGCCGGTGTTTTGGTGAATGCATTCGCTCAATTAGGAAGTCACAACATCCTTCATGCGCAATGCACGCTGGATGCCGAAGTGGAGCTAAAGAATTACGCTGAAGTTGGTGTTGGAAGCAATATCGGAGCTCAGGTAACCATAGGAGAGGGGGTTTTTATAGGACCCGGTGTAACCATAGTGGCGGGAGTGAGTATTGGGGATCATGCCAGGATCGGAGCAGGTTCGGTGGTGATTGGCAATGTTAACCGGAACGAGACGGTATTTGGAAACCCAGCACAAAAGGTTGACCAATAGTAAATTATGGATTACAGTATTCTATTATACTACTGTTATACAAGGATTGACAACCCTGAGAAATTCAGGGAAGAACATCATTTCTTCTGTCTTGAACTTGATTTGCGGGGTAGGATTATTGTAGCATCTGAAGGAATTAACGGTACGGTTTCGGGTCTGAAGTCGAACTGTGAAAAGTATATGTTGCATATGCGTAGTGATCCGGCGTTTGCACATATTGAGTTTAAAGTAGAGTCCTGGAAATCACATACATTTCAAAAACTTAACGTCAGGGTTAAATCCGAAATTGTAAACGTTGGATTACCCCACATTGACCCAAAGAAAAACACTGGCCAGTACCTTGAACCGGATGAGTTTTTACAGATGAAGGATCAAAAAGATACCGTGGTACTGGATGTGCGCTCTAACTATGAACACAAACTGGGTAAATTCAAAGGTGCACAAACCCTGGATATTGAAAATTTCCGGGAGTTTCCGGAGAAATTAGCTGAACTTCAGCATCTTAAAAACAAAAAGGTGATCACTTACTGTACCGGTGGTATAAAATGTGAAAAGGCCACTGCATTTCTACTGGAAAACGGATTTGACAACGTATACCAGCTTCATGGCGGTATTATTAAACATGGACTGGAAGCGGGAGGAGAAGATTTTGAGGGAAAGTGCTATGTTTTTGACAACCGGGTTGCTGTTGACGTTAATTCAGTTAATCCGGTGGTTATTTCAAAATGCTACATCTGCACCACCGATTGCGACCGGATGGTAAATTGCGCTAATCCCACCTGCAATTTACACGTGCCCATCTGCCCTGATTGCGCAAATTCTTATCAGGGTGCTTGTTCCAGGGAATGTCTGGAGCACCCCGATAAAAGACCATTCAATGGCTCCGGCTATTATCAAAAAAGTTTGAACGGCTATAATCCGTACCGCGGAATTCGAAGAGACCGTGGTGATAAAACCAGATTGCAGGAATAAGCCACAATTTATCGACCTTTTTATTTAGGTGATAGCCGCTACAGAGCAGGTTTTTAACCACGCTATTTCTACTCTGGTTTGGCCCAAATGACGTTTTGTAACCTTTGCCTGACGAAGTGGTGATAAATCCATTGATAGATAATTTGTCGTATCTTGTACAGAACTAAAAAAAAGTTTTCTTTTTACTCAGGATTCCGTTAAATTAATTCATCAAAATTCCAAATGCACTAAACATATACCATGAAGACCGTCAAAACCTTGTCATTATTTGGGGTGCTGATATTAATTAGCAGTTGCCTTTCGTATGAAAAATACGTCGTAGAATCAGATTACAGCTATCTGGGGAAGTTCAAAAGATACCAGACTTTTGATTTTTTAAGTGATGCAAATTACAACAACATGGAAAATAGTCAGGACACCACACTCAGAAAGGCTATTGCTTCCAGAATGAAACTTCAGGGGTTCAAGCAAGAAGTTAGAAATCCCAGCCTGTTGGTTACCTATAAAGTCTTTTATGATGATTTTAGCTTTCAGGGTTATCAGCAGCCAGAATTAGAACAATGGATACGATATGAGGATGAGGGAATGGAATACGATCCTGTAAAATACAGCCTAAGGCAGGGTACCCTGTTGATTATTTTCCTTGACCGGAAGAAAGAAACTGCTGTGTGGCAGGGTTACGCTTCCAGCTTATTCGGAAATCAGCAATTCGATAACGAGCGTTATCTAAAGCGGGCTGTGAGAAATATATTTGATCAATACAGATTATTCGCCGACGGCACAGTAATTAATACCAGATTCAACTAACAATAAAGACTAATCGTGCAAAAACCCTGCTAACAAAGCAGGGTTTTTTTAATCAGTACGGTTTTTACCGTTTCCAGAAGGTTCAGATTTGTTCATTTTAAAAGCCGCTTCAACAGCTTCCCGGAATTCCTTAGTAGCATTCTTAATTCTCACCTCTACTTCTTTCCATCTTTCGCCATCACCCAGTATTTCTTTGGTTTGATATTCTAAACTGTCGATGTTTTTTTTTACCTCTTCAACCCGCTGATCTATTTCCTTCTTCCATTCAATCTTAGATAACCTTGAGTCTTCAACCATTTTGTCAATCTTTCGCCCAAGCTCCTGCAGGACGTCCTCCATTTTTCGATGTCTTGTATCCATAATTACGTTTTCAGTTATAAATTTTACGGATCATGTATAAAAGGGTTTGGTATTTTGAACAGGGATTGGTAATTAAAATTGAATAAATTGTTAGAAAAAAGAAGAAACCACATGGATTTAGAAAAGGGAGCTTTGGAGCATATTTTACGCCAGTTAAAAGAAAAGGCTGGAATTAAACAGCTGGTATATCGCAATACATTGAAAGCTTTTGAACAAATGCGTGATCAGGGAAGGCAAATAAGTGATGAACTGAGGGAAATAGTAAATCAGATGGACAGTTCCATTGCTATAGAGTACGAAGAGCTGGGAGAGTTTGAATTCAGGTTAAAGTTTGGCGGCGACATTCTGATCTTTTACATGCAGTCCAATATAATCACCTTCAAAGATGATTTTCCGCTGATGCAAAGGCCCTCTATTGCCGAGGATCCCAGCAGACGATACTTTGGCCACATTACCATATATAATTTTCTGGCAGATTCAATAAAATATAGCCGGTTGAACGATCCGGGTTATCTAATTGCCAGGATGCTGATAAATAAAGAAAACCATTTTTATGTGGAGGGGTCAGGGCAATTAAATTTTCTGTTTCAGGATCTGGAGCAAAATTTAATTACCTCTGATTGGCTCAGGCTGATTATTGAGAAAAGTATGTCCGAGGCTATGGACAAAGATCTGATCGGTGCGAATTATCCTGATATTAGATTCATTACTCTTAAGCAGAAACTAAACCAGAATCTGGTTGCTATTCGAGGAGAAAAAATAGGTTTTCAGCTCAGTACAGAGGATAAAAATAATGCTTAATCCACAAACAATGATTCAAATTTAAAATCGGTTCCATTAAACAAACCCAGATCGCTAAGCTTTAATTCTGGTATTACCAGGAGCGCCATAAATGACAGCGTCATAAATGGCGCATCCAGCTTACTCCCCATTGATTTGGCCAACGCATCTACTGTTATGTAATCTTCAGCCAGTTGATAACCGTTTTGATCGGACATCAGGCCTGCTACCGGAAGAGGTAAAGTTTTCTGCTCAGATGGCGATACCGCTGCTACTCCTCCTTTATGGGCAATGATCTCATTCACTGCCGCACATAAATATCGATCTTCCACTCCAACGGCTATTATATTATGACAATCATGAGCTACACTTGAAGCAATGGCACCTTGTTTCAACCCAAAGTTCTGTACAAAGCCTATTTGAGGGGGTGTTTCCCGGTATCGGTTGACTACTACTATCTTTAATATGTCTCTGTCAGTGTCGCTGATTACCATTCCCTGATCGATTTTGGGGTAGGTGATTTTCTGTTTGGTAATCAGTTGACCGTCCTCTGCAATCATTACCCTAAGCTTATTCCCACTGGCTTTTATTGAAAAGTCTTGCGGGGTTTTGCTGCTGGTCATAAAATTGTTTGGTCTGGTAGTGGTTTTTCTTGGTATCAACGTTTTGTTGTTTTTTGCTACCGGGTGACCGTTGATGAATACCTGAAGCACATTAAAATCTGTCAGATTCTCGACTGTTACCAGATCCGCAGGATCACCTTCCTGTAGCAGGCCCACATCCAGGTTATAGTGGTCGATCGGATTTTTGGAAGCTACTCTAAGGGCAATTAATGGATCGATCCCATTGGCCACCGCCCGTTGAACCAGCAGGTTAATGTGTCCCTTAACCAGGCTGTCTGGATGAAGGTCATCACTACAGAACATTACCTTATCTGCATACTCCGGTAAAAGTGGGATTAGTGCATTAAAGTTACGGGCAGCGCTGCCTTCCCTGATTAAAATTTTCATTCCCAATGGGAGCTTCTCCAGCGCTTCCTCAATACTGCTGCATTCATGATCGGTGCTGATCCCGGCTTCTACGTATTTCTTAATATTATCACCGGTAACTCCGGGAGCGTGTCCATCCACAGGCTTATGGTATTTTGCCGCACACTGGATTTTTCTCATTACTTCCTGGTCCCCATGAATAACACCCGGCCAATTCATCATCTCAGCCAGGTAGTGAACGTCGGGATTTGCCAGCAGTAGTTCTATTTGGTTACTGTCTATTTTTGCCCCTGAGGTTTCGAACGAAGTAGCGGGAACGCATGACGGTGCACCGAAGTAGCACTTGAAAGGCACATCCTTAATATTATTGATCATGTATTGAACTCCTGAAATGCCCAGTACATTAGCTATTTCGTGAGGGTCAGAGATAGTGGCTACTGTACCATGTACGACTGCAAGCCTGGCGAATTCAGCAGGAACCAGCATTGAACTCTCAATATGCACATGCGCATCGATAAACCCTGGGATTAAATAAGGGCCGGAATTACTCTTTTGCCTGGTTATTTTTTGGATAATACCATGTTGTATGGTAAGAATACCCGGTGAAATCGATCCGCCAATGATATCCACCAGTTTCCCTTCAATTTGCCGTATCTCCATAGTTAAAGCTAGATTTGTTATCTTCAACTTACAAGTAGGATTAGTTTTTTAGTAACTTTGTAAAGCATAATCGAACAATAAATGAAGACATTTACCCGCGTAACCCTGATGGTTTTAGTTTTAGCGATGGGTTTTTCAGCCTGCAAATCGAACCAAAAAACCATAAAAAAGGGAAAACCTATTCCTTGTCCTCAGAAAGATTGTTGATTTCACTTTCTTCCACAAATTGATGGAAAAGATTGTAATTGCAATAGATGGATATTCAGGCTGCGGGAAAAGCACCACTGCCAAAACGGTATCCCAGTTATTGAAATATTTGTATATCGATACCGGAGCCATGTACCGGGCAGTTACCTTGTATTTTCTCGATCACTATATCAACCTGACCAACCCAAAGCAGGTAGCTAAGTCATTAGCTGAAATTGAAGTGGAGTTTGAACGGCAAGGTGATTCCGAAAATAGCGCGGTATTTTTAAACGGGACCAATGTCTCTCACAGAATTCGCAGTATGGAAGTTTCGGATAAAGTTAGTGAAGTCAGTGCCCTTGCTCCTGTGAGGGAGAAGTTGGTGGCCCAGCAGAGGAAGATTGGTAAAAGAAAAGGAGTGGTTATGGATGGGCGCGACATTGGTACCGTGGTATTCCCTAATGCCGAGTTAAAGATTTTTATGACCGCTGATCTGGATGTGAGGGCTGCCAGGAGGCAAGTGGAATTATTGGAGAGAGGCCAGTTGGTCAATCTTGATAAAATCATGGAAAATCTGGTAAAACGGGACCAGCTGGATACCACCAGAAGTATCAGCCCATTGAAACGCGCTCAGGACGCTCATCTGATCGATACTACGCATTTAACTTTTTCGGAGCAGGTGGAGGAGATTTTGAACCTGGCAACTAGTTCCATGGTCAAAATGGGCCATCATCGAAAGATTACACAGGACAATTGATAAAATAATATGAGAATAGAGATAGACAGTAATTCAGGTTATTGTTTTGGAGTAGAGTTCGCTATACAGATGGCGGAGGATGAATTGCTTGATGGCGAAGTCCTTTATTGCCTGGGAGATATCGTGCACAATGATATGGAGGTGAAACGACTTACCGACCAGGGATTAGTGGTTATCAGTCGTGAAGAATTACCTGATCTGAAGAATTCCAGAGTGCTGATACGAGCCCATGGTGAACCTCCTGAGACCTATAAACTGGCCATGGAGAACAACCTGGAATTGATCGATGCCTCCTGCCCGGTGGTGCTTAAACTGCAAAACAGGGTAAAACACGCTTTTGACAAGATACAGGATCAAAAAGGCCAGATTGTGATCTACGGGAAGCAAGGTCACGCTGAAGTTATAGGGCTCACCGGCCAGACCAAACAGGAGGCCATTGTGGTTATGGAGGACCAGGATCTTGATAAGATAGATTATACCCGGCCAATTACACTTTTTAGTCAAACTACAAAAAGTACAAAGGGCTTTTATAGGATCAAGGAGCTTATTCAACAGCGCATCGCAGAGGCAAAGGAAAACCAAAATGAGGTTGAGTTTAAGGCTAATGACAGCATTTGTCGACAGGTGTCAAACCGTGAACCACAGCTCAAACAATTCTCCACACTGCATGATGTTATCATATTTGTCAGTGGGAAAAAAAGTTCAAATGGTAAAGCGCTGTATAGCGTTTGTAAGGAACAAAATGTCAGAAGTTATTTCATTGAGAATGAGCAGGATTTGGATCTGTCCTGGTTTAACCCGGAGGATTCTGTGGGGATTTGCGGAGCTACCTCCACCCCAATGTGGCTTATGAGGCAGGTGGCCGACTTTATAGAATTCAACCACACCCAATTGGTCTCTTAGTAAGCGAAAATTAGCTTTCTGATGAGATTTCAATTATTTTTTAATAAAATCACTAAAGGATAGATTTCATCAAAATTTTATTATTTTTGCCTCGATTTCAACCTGATCTAAGACAAAGGAAGGTCTCCAGATGTCGAAATTTGTAAAGCTAAAAAAAGGGTTCAACATTAATCTAGCAGGTGTCGCCAAGAAAAGGATTGTTGACTCTATTACTCCCAATGTATTTGCTCTTAAGCCAACTGATTTCAATGGCATAGAACGGCCGAAGCTTTCTGTGGCTGAGGGTGACACGGTCAAAGCAGGTTCCCCCCTGATGTTTGATAAAATCCGACCCGAAGTTAAGTTCACGGCTCCAGTAAGTGGTGAGGTTGTGGAAATAAGGCGAGGTGACAGAAGGAAGCTGTTAGAGATTAAAATACTCCCTGATCAAAGAATTGAGTATGAGAATTTTCATAAATATACCATCTCAGCGATAAGCACCCTCTCCAGGGAAGATATCCTTAAGCAATTGCTGCCCAGTGGTATATGGCCGAGAATAATTCAGCGCCCCTATGGGGTTATCGCAAACCCAGCGGACAAGCCAAAGGCAATTTTTATTTCTACCTTCGATTCCCATCCATTGGCTCCGGGATTCGATTTTATACTTAAAGGAGAAGAACAACATTTTCAAACAGGCCTGGACATACTGAGAAGACTGACCCCAGGTAAAGTACACCTCAATATTGATTCAGATGCTGAAGTAAGTCCGTTGTTTGGGTCGGTAACCGGGGTCCAGGTCAACAAGTTTTCAGGCCCCCATCCCGCTGGAAATGTAGGGGTACAGATCCATCATCTGGATCCGATCAATAAAGGTGATATCGCCTGGACAATTAGCCCATACGGTGTGACCCAAATTGGAAAGCTGTTTCTGGAAGGGATTTATGATGCCAGCAAAATCTTCGCTTTGGCAGGACCTCCGGTTAAAGAACCGCAGTATTATAAAACTTTTGATGGTGCCTGTATCGATCAATTTATCAACAATGGCCTGTCGAATGATAACGTGCGAATTATTTCCGGAAATGCATTAACCGGAGAGAGGATATCAGCAGATGGGTATTTGGGTTATCATGATCATTTGGTAACTGTGTTAACTGAGGGAAATCACTCCGAATTCATTGGTTGGATTTTGCCAACTTCCAAGAAGCTCAGTTTTCACCGGGCGTTTGGTTTGTTTTCCTTTATGAATAGAGATGAACGCTACGACCTTGATACCAATACCTATGGAGAGGAGCGGGCGTTTGTTCAAACAGGTGTTTTTGAAAGGGTTACCCCTATGGACATTTTGCCAACGCACCTGCTGAAAGCAATAATGGCCGAAGATTACGACGATATGGAGGCCTTAGGCATATATGAGGTGATTGAGGAGGATCTGGCATTGTGTGAGTTTGTTGATGTTTCAAAGCATCCAATACAATCAATAGTTAGAGATGGCATCGATTTAATGCTAGAGGGTTAATGAAAGCAATTAAAGACATACTGGATAAACAACGACCCATGTTTCAAAGGGGAGGTAAGTACGAAAAGTTCTACTACCTTTTTGAAGCCTTGGAGACTTTTATGTTTACCCCGGACCATACCACTGGTGCCAAGGGAGTGCAGGTAAGGGATGCTATTGACTTAAAAAGGTTGATGATGACAGTGGTAATCGCCATGATTCCCTGTTTGCTGTTCGGCATGTGGAATGTAGGGCATCAGCACTATATTGCAACCGGACAGGTCGCTTCTTTTTTGGAAAAATTTGCTATTGGATGCTACGTGGTAATCCCCATGTTATTGGTTTCCTATACCGCAGGAGGCGTGGTGGAAGTGATCTTTGCTGTCATACGCAAACACCCTATCAATGAGGGGTTTTTAGTTACCGGAATGTTAATTCCACTAATCCTGCCACCTACAATTCCGTTGTGGCAGATAGCACTGGGTACAATCTTCGCGGTGGTGATTGCCAAGGAGGCATTTGGAGGAACAGGCATGAATGTTTTAAACATTGCCATGACCGCCAGGGCATTCCTGTACTTTGCCTATCCTGGACAGATGTCCGGGGATGTATGGACTTACATGGGCGACGCTACCCCGGTAGAAGGTTATTCAGGTGCTACTGCTCTGGCAGTAGTATATGATACCTCGGTAGCAGGAACGAATACCGTGGTGAGCGCACTGGGTGATAGCTGGTACGCCAGCCTCTACGACCTTAAAAATTTGTTTTTTGGCGCCATGCCGGGTTCAGTAGGTGAGACATCTACATTGATGGTATTACTGGGTGCTGCTATTCTGATTGCAACCGGAGTAGGTAGCTGGAAAATAATCGCCAGTGTATTTGGTGGCGCTTTGTTTATGGGTTATCTTTTTAATGCAATGGGTTTGAACGCATACATGGCCATGCCACCGCATTATCACCTGGTAATTGGAGGATTGGCATTCGGGGCAGTTTTTATGGCAACCGACCCGGTAACCGCAGCACACACTGAAACAGGAAAGTGGATTTATGGGTTTTTAATTGGAGTGCTCACGGTAATTATTCGGGTAGTTAACCCTGCATACCCTGAAGGGATAATGCTGGCAGTTTTACTGATGAATGTATTTGCCCCGTTAATTGATTTTTACGTGGTTCAGGCAAACAAAAAAAGGAGATTGAAACGTGCGACAATCTAACGCGTATATAATTGTTTTTTCCATTATCACCACCATTGTACTGGGTGGGTTGCTTTCTGTGGCATCTGTTGGTTTGGGACCAAGACAAAAAATTCAGGTTGAACTGGATACTAAGAAGAGTATTTTGGGAGCAGTGATGGAGATCAACAAAACCGATGACGTATTGGCTATATACGATCAAAGAATAGAGTCACTGGTAGTAGATATTAACGGAAATGAAGTGTCCGAAGATGCCTCCGGAAAACCATTGGTGGCTGAAAATGTGTCCATTGAAAAGAACTACAAATTACCTGCGGAGGAGCGATTGTACCCGGTATTTCTCTATAAGGGAACAGGAGCGGATGTGGAGGCTTATATCTTACCAATCTATGGTAACGGGCTATGGGACGTAATCTGGGGTTATGTGGCACTGGATAAAGATCTAAGTACCATTAAGGGAGCAGTTTTCGACCATAAAGGAGAGACCCCGGGGCTAGGTGCCAGAATTTCAGAGGCAGAGGTACAATCCAGGTTTGTGGGAAAAGAAGTGTATAACGATGAAGGGTCCCTGGTATCTGTAAACATGTTGAAAGGTGAAGGCAATTCACCGGAATCCCTGGACCCTCATCATGTGGATGGGCTGGCAGGTGCTACAATTACCGCCAGGGGAGTGAATAATATGTTGTTGAACTATCTGGAGTATTACCAGAATTACTTAAAGAAGATTTCATCATAGGAACTACCAGATATGGCTATTGAAACATTAGAGCATCCCGTAGTTAAGAAAGAACGTAGTGAAAACTTACTGTCTAAAAGAAGAAGGAAGTTTGTAACCGACCCGCTAAACGATGATAATCCGATTACCATTCAGGTTTTGGGAATCTGTTCTGCCCTCGCCATTACCCTTAAAATGGAGCCCACTCTGGTAATGTCAATTGCAGTACTTTTTGTAATTGTCTTTTCAAACCTGATTATTTCGGCTTTGAGAAATTTGATTCCAAACCGGGTTCGCATCATTGTTCAACTAGCGGTTATTGCCTCTCTGGTAACCCTGGTTAACGAAGTCCTTAAGGCATATTATTACGACATGTATAAGGTATTGTCCGTATATGTAGGGCTTATCATTACCAACTGTATTATCATGGGTCGACTTGAAGCTTTTGCCATGGGGAATAAAGCCTGGGATTCCATACTGGATGGCTTTGGCAGTGGCTTTGGCTATGCCTGGATAATACTTGCGGTAGCTTTTTTTAGGGAATTATTCGGGTTTGGATCGTTATTCGGATTTGAAGTTTTTAAAGCCATTGGCCTTGAAAGTTTCCCCAACAACGGGTTGATGGTGACCCCAATTGGTGCATTCATGATTTTGGGTATCATCATATGGATACAAAGAACTAAGTCAGGGTACGTAGAACATTAAACTATGGATTTAATTAGCCTGGGAGTAAGATCAATTTTTGTGGAGAATATGGTTTTCGCATACTTTCTGGGTATGTGTTCCTACCTCGCTGTGTCTAAAAAAGTCTCTACCGCAGTTGGGCTTGGCCTGGCTGTGATTTTTGTACTAACCATCACGGTTCCAGCCAACTTCTTAATTAAGGAATTCATTCTTAAAGAAGGTGCACTCAGTTGGATGGGGGAAGATTTTACCACGGTTGATCTTAGTTTTCTACAGTTTATAATGTTCATTGCAATTATAGCAGCCATGGTACAGTTAGTAGAAATGGTGATTGAAAAGTTATCCCCCGCCCTGTACGGTTCGTTGGGAATTTTTCTTCCATTAATCGCTGTAAACTGTGCGATCCTGGGATCTTCATTGTTCATGGTTCAAAAAGACCTTAACCTGATTGAATCAACCGTCTACGGCTTTTCTTCAGGTATTGGCTGGTTTCTGGCAATCATAGCACTGGCCGCCATTCGTGAAAGATTAAAATATAGTAATGTCCCTGATGGCCTGAAAGGTCTAGGAATTACCATGTTGATCACAGGCCTTATGGGACTGGCTTTCATGTCCTTTATAGGAATATCTATCTAAAACTAATCTGGCAAATTCTAACGGGTCTTTTTTTTAAGACTCAGTGGTAACATTTGAAACGTCTGCCCAAGGGGAAAGACTAAAGATTAGACCGCCTATCCAAATACCCTGATTAAGGTGAATTTATTAATTACCAGAGCAACATCCGGGCAGATCAAAATTAAAGGTTTTAAATGAAGCGCTGAGTTGGTATAATGTAGATGCACTGATTAAATTACCAACTAGTTTAACATACCGATAAGCGATGTTTCAATTCATGCCAAAGTATTTTTTAAGGGGGTTGCTGCTGGTAGTCCCAATTGCCTTAACCATCTATATTATTGTAATTTCTATTCGCTGGTTGGATGGACTGATAGATCTGAATATACCAGGATTAGGATTGTTGATCATCCTGGGGTCAATTACCATTATCGGATACTTAGGAAGTACTTTGTTAGCCCAACCCTTTCTAAATGTGTTTGATAAGATAATGCTGCGGCTACCTTTTGTGAGGATTATCTATACCTCCCTAAGGGAGCTGATGTCAGCCTTTGTAGGAGACCAGAAGAAATTCAACCAGCCAGTGATGGTAGATATTTTGCCGGATGGGACGGTTAAGAGAGTAGGATTTATAACCCAGGAGGATATGGATAGTTTGGGGGCACCTGGTTTTGCCGCTATTTATTTACCGCATAGTTATAATTTTTCCGGAAACTTAATACTGGTTCCCAAAGAGCAGGTGACGCCCATTTCACTGTCCAGTACCGATGCCATGAAGTTCGTGGTATCCGGCGGGGTCACCAGCGTTAATCAACCAATAAAATAAATGAACCAGCTTCACCTCTTTGAGGACCCGGAGGCAATTAATACCAAAAACTTTACCATTTACCGGGCATCTGCCGGTTCCGGCAAGACATTTACCCTGGTAAAAGAGTATTTGAAAATCGTGCTGAGGAATCCCTCAGACTACCAGCATATCCTGGCCATTACCTTTACCAATAAGGCCACTGAAGAGATGAAGCGCCGCATCCTGGAACATCTTATTGACTTATCAGCCGGTAAAAGTACGGACATGAGGCATGTCATTGAAAAGGAAGTAAGGCACTATGAACAAAAACTCAATATACAGGACAGGGCTAAGAAGGCCCTGACCAATATTCTTCATAATTACTCAAGGTTTTCAATTAGTACCATCGACCATTTTTTTAGTCAGTTGGTCCGGGCACTGGCCAGGGAGCTAAAATTGAGTCTTAACTATCAGATAGATGTGGATGATGATACGGCAATGAAAGAATCATTGCTTCTGTTGTATCAAAATCTCACGCATGATGAGGAATTACGAGGCTGGGCCAAAGATTTTGCCTTTAGTAAGATTGATAATGATAAGGGGTGGCAGCTGGATTATACATTATTGGAATTTGGTAAGGAGTTGTTTAAGGAAAAGTTCCATCAGGGTTTTAGCAAAATCAGCAGGGAAGAAGTAAATATTAAGTCCCTGCGGGAACTGGAACAGGATTTACAAAATACAGAACGGGAATTCGCCAGTTATTTAAAGGAACTAGCTGGGCAGGCAAAGAAGCTGATTGCTGCGCACGGGTTGAGTAAAGAAAACTTCAAAGGAAAAAGCAACGGAGTAGCGAATACCTTCGATAAGATATTATTTAACAACTTCAAACTTACCGATACTTTCAAGAATGTTGCCCAGGGAACAGCTGACTGGTATACGCAAAAGAGTCCTGACATAGCACGAATTGACGGGGTGGTGAAGGCAGGATTGGGAAAAATCGCATTGGAAATATACCAATATCATGCAGCGCATCATGCGGCATACGTTACCGCCAAACAGCTACAGCGTCATATCTACAGTTATGGGCTACTGGATGCAATTAGTGAACAACTCAAGACATACCGTCAAAGCAATAATCTGATGCTGCTTTCTCACAATAGTTTTTTACTCAGAGAAATTATTTCTGACCACGAAGCGCCGTTTCTTTTTGAAAAATTAGGCAGCTACTACCAGCATGTTTTGATCGACGAATTCCAGGACACTTCGGTCTATCAGTGGGAGAATGTAAAACCATTGATTACCAATTCGCTGGACCATAACCACCACGTATTACTGGTTGGGGATGTAAAGCAGTCTATTTACAGGTGGCGAGGCGGAGACCTAAACCTGCTTTTAAACCAGGCAGTTGATGACCTGTCCTTATACCGCGATCAGCTTCAGGTGGAGTCTTTACAAATAAATCGAAGAAGTGCAGGCCAGGTAGTAGCATTCAATAATCAATTTTTCACCTTAGCCAGTCAGTTATTGCTGGCTACCAAAGACCTTCCCGATGATTCTACCATGCTCAGTGAAGTTTACCGGGAAGTTGAACAAGAGCCAGGATCATCTTCCAACGGAGGAGTTTGCATCAAATTTTTTGAACGTAATGAGGGCCAATGGAGAAATGAAGCGCTGAAATTCTCTACCTCGGTAATCAGGGAACATGTAGTTGAAACAGGAAACTACAGCGATTTTCTGGTGCTATGCGATACCAACCTTGAAGTATCGGAGGTATCACAACATTTGTCGACCTTGGGTATTCCGGTGGACAGCGAACAGGCTTTAAGTCTTTCGAGCTACTGGGCAGTGCGGTTGCTGGTAAGCGGTATGTATCTGCTGGTCGATGCCCGGGACTCCTTGGCCAGGGCTGAAATGGCCTGCCTCTATCAAAAAGGTGTACAGGCTGAGGACCTTGATTTCAACGAACTTTTCATGGAATCATGTAGCGTCGGCTCAGGACTTCTGGAAAAATATCTGCCCGCAGCTTTGGTTGAACAGTGGGATGAGCTTTCCAGTAGAAACATTTATGAGTGGGCTTCCCAGGTGATCCCCTTGTTGATCGAATCCAAAAAGGCCGACCCGTTCCTAACCAGATTTCTGGATGTCTGTCTGGAACAGAATGCCAAAGGAAAAACAACTGCCCGGGATTTTATAAACTGGTGGGAGGTACACAAAGAACAGCAAATGGTGGTATTTCCCTCACACCAGGAAGCGGTAAGAGTAATGACAATTCACAAGGCCAAAGGGCTGGAGTCCCCCATCGTACTGATACCGTGGGCGGATTTTGAATTGAAACCGCGTAAAGACAATTTATTTTGGACCGACGAGCTTTCCGCGCAGTTCAGTAAATACAAACTGCTTCCGTTGAGCTTTTCAAGTGAACTAATGGATTCTTATTTTTCCAGTGCCTACCAGCAGGAGTTGCTAGAGGGGCTTACCGAGGGGCTGAATACGGTCTATGTAGCCTTTACCCGAGCCCGCCAGCGCCTCTATGTCAACAGTATCAAACCAACCAGGAGCATCGCGGCTGATGATCTTGCCCATTTGTACAAGCTGTTGTGGGAGATATGCAATCATCCTGGATGGGAATCCTGCTGGGATGCACAAAGTAGTACCTTTATTAAAGGTGATCTTAGCGAGTCAGTGCCTAAGACAAAACAGGAAATTGTGCCAACCATTGCGGTTGACCAAATGAGAATGGCACCATATGCAAATAAGGTTACCATCCGATCCGAAAACAGTAAAATGTTCACCTTGCTAGACAACTATCATGCTCGGAATATCAGAGAGGGGCTGCAGGTACATGCAGTGCTTGAACGTATGAGCCAAAGGTCAGACCTGGAGACTGTTTTGAACCAGCTTACTGCTGAAGGAGTGGTAAAGAAAGAGGACCATGACGGGGTTCGAGGGAAGGTAGAAGGATTATTTGATCAACCTGATTTCAGCGCATTTTTTCAACCAGGTTGGAAAGTGTTTTCTGAAATGGACATCGCCAGTATGGGCCGGCGATATACGCCAGACAGGGTTATTACCAACCAGCAGCGTACCATAGTGGTAGATTATAAACGAGAGAAAGAGAATCCTGAGCACGGAAAGCAAATTAAAGGATATGCAGCGATGCTGGAGAAAATGGGTTATCGGCAGGTTGAAATGTTTCTGGTTTATGTGGGAGAAGCAAAGATCGTTCAGGTATGAAAGGGTTTATTACGCACATAGTTGATAGACTCCCTCCGGATGATTTAAACACACTTCACACCAGGGCCTTTGTTTTTCCCTCGCGCAGGGCCTGCTACCATTTTCGAGAAGCGCTGCTCAACAGATTCCCGCAAGAAACTTTTTGGTTACCGGCAATCCTTAGTGTCGAGGACTTTATTGTTCGTTGTACCGGAAAGTCCATCAGCAATGAACTCGATTTGTTATTTGCACTGTATCAGCACTACAAAGCGACCTATCCGCCGAATCCGGAGGGGAAAGTTGATAAGGAAGAACTGCCCACATTCGATAAATTCTATTCATGGGGCCAGGTTCTACTTAGAGATTTTGATGAAGTCGACCGGTATTTGGTTAATGCCAAAGATTTATACCGGAACCTGGAGCAACTTCGGGACATTGAGAACCGATACCAGGATAGTGAGGAAGTACTATTTGCCCTGAAGCGTTTCAACGACATGATGGGCAATGAACCTACACTATTGTCTTCAAGTTTTAGTAATCAATGGTCCAGGGTAAGTAAGACCTATCATAGCTTCAGAGGCGCTTTGGGTGACAGTGACCTTCAATATGGCGGGATGTTGTACCGGCAACTGGCGGAGCAGCTGCAGGATGGTACCATAGACCTTCCATTCGAACGGGTGGTTTTTGCCGGTTTTAATGCTCTTTCGCGGTCTGAAGAGGTGATAATGGAAACGTTGCTGAAAAAGGGAATCGCTGAGGTGTATTGGGACGCTGATAAACTGTTTCTGGAAAATGAGGTGGAGGAGGCCGGAAGATTCATGCGGCGAAATCGTAAAAAATGGCCCCCAACGGACCAGGTTCACTGGGTGATTAGCGACATGGCAAAACACCACAAAAAGATACAGTTCATCGGTGGTGTGCAATCGGTGGGACAGGCGCAAGTTGTGGGTCAGCTCTTGCAGCAAATGACTAAAGACCAGCTGGATAACTGCGGATTGGTACTGGCAGATGAGGGTCTTCTTTTTCCTCTTTTGTATGCGTTGCCTGAAAACATCAACAGCCTCAATGTAACCATGGGTTATCCTGCAAAGCACAGCCACTGGTTTAGGTTGACGGTGGCGTTTCTTGATTATCAGCTTAATAAAAGGGGTAGGGGAGAAAGCACCTATGCTGACACGCAATATACCAGGGAGCTGTTAATGAACCCCCTTATTAAGCGATCGGTGCCTGGTTCGGGCAAACTGCTGTTGGGGCTTAGGAAAAAGAGCAAATGGGTAGGTATTTCAGAACTGATTACCGAAGACTCAGGGGAAATCCTGAAACTGGCATTAACCTCCTGGGAGAGAGTGAATGAATTGATCGCTGCGGTGGTGAAATTACTGCTGGCGATATATCAAAAGCTCAGAGTTGAAGAAAAACTTGAGCTGCTTGAAACTGAATTTGCCTACCATGCACTAAAGCATCTGTTGAAACTTGGTGAAGGGGTGGAGAAATACCATCAGGAATTGGAACCTATAACCCTATCCAGGCTAATTATCCAGGCTTTGGAGCAAGCCAGAATTCCGTTTTCAGGGGAACCAACAGAGGGACTTCAAATGATGGGATTCCTGGAGACCAGAGCGCTGGATTTTGAAAGAGTGATTATGGTTTCAGCTAATGAAGGCCAGCTCCCAAAAGGAAATCAGCACAATAGTTACATTCCGTTTGCCATTAGAAAAGCATTCAAACTACCCACATTTGAAGAACAGGACGCCATATACGCCTATCACTTTAAACGTGTTTTACAGCGGGCCAGCGATATTTCCATCGTGTACAATACTGAGGTTGCCATAGACGGATCCGGAGAAAAAAGCCGCTACCTCTGGCAATTGAAAGAGACATTTCCCAAAGAAATGATTAGCGAGTGCATTTATCAGATGCCGTTCTCCAAGTCCGAGGTTAATTCTCAGCTGGAGATACCAAAGTCAGCGGAAATTCTTGAGCAAATGCAGCGATTCCTGGTAATTGATGAAACTGCAAAGTCATTGTCACCAACGGCGATCAGGCATTATCTGGATTGTAGTCTCAGGTTTTACTTCAGATATATTGTAAAACTCAGGGAAAGAGAGAAAGAAACTACAGACCTGGATCCCAGAGACTTTGGGAATATAGTGCATCAGGCAGTGGAAAAAATTTACCAACCATTGGTTGGGCAAACAGTAACCAGGGACCACATTCAGGATCTGCTGGCGTCATCAGCTATAAACGATGCCGTAGATGAGTCAATAAGCGAACATCTTATGAAGAGTAGTCCTTCCTTATTGGAAGGGAAGGACATCCTTCATCAACAGGTAATCCAGAAATTGATTTATAAAGCCATAGCAAAGGACCAGTGGGCTGCACCTTTTCAATTGTTGGGCGCCGAAATTACCCTGCAGTCCGACCTGCGGATCAATGGTGGAAGCAACGTTCGTTTGGAGGGAACACTGGACCGGGTGCACCTGGCCCGTGGGATTGTTCATATCATAGACTACAAAACAGGAAAAGTCGACCTGGTATATCTCCCTAGCAAGATTGCTGCTGAAGACTGGGATAACTATGTACTGAAGCACTTTGAAGAGCCAAAGTATAAATCCGGGTTCCAGGGGCTCTTCTATGGCTACCTATGGAACAAAGTTAGAGAGAATGCCCCGATAAAGTTGGGTGTTTATCCCATGAAGAAAGTGAACGAGGGAATTAAATGGCTAAATAAGCAGCAAGTCGTGCCTTCAGCAGGTTTTCAGGAGTTTGAAAGGCAGTTGCAGAATGCGCTGAATGAACTTTTTGATGAAACTAAACCATTTGTGCAGACGAAAGAATCAGCACGTTGCCGGTTTTGCGACTATAAGGAAATCTGCCAGAGATGAGCAAGAGCAACAGTGAACAGCATACAGTTCAGCAAACGCGAAGAGCGTGGAGCATAGCATAGCCAGGGCCTTCACCAAACGTCTTGCCCGTTGCGCCCGACACTCTGGTGAATCTGCCAGAGATGAGCAAGAGCAACAGTGAACAGCATACAGTTCAGCAACAGCGAACAGCGTGGAGCATAGCATAGCCAGGGCCTTCACCAAACGCATTGCCGTTGCGCCGACTCTCTGGTGTATCTGCCAGAGATGAGCAAGAGCAGCAGTGAACAGCATACAGTTCAGCAAAAGCGAAGAGCCTGGAGCATCTGTGGGTGGTTAATTTTGTTGCTTAGCCCAACGTGCTAAGCACGCCAACCGCATTTAGGTCATCGAAGGCTACTTTCAGTCTTTCCACAAAGCTTTGTTCAGCAGCCCTCAGCCAAGATCGAGGGTCATAGTATTTTTTATTGGGTACGTCTTCGCCATCCGGATTGCCAATCTGGCTTTGGAGGTAACCCTCTTTATTTTGGTAGTAATTGCGGACTCCATCCCAGAAGGCCCATTGCATGTCGGTATCGATATTCATTTTAATGGCCCCGTATTCGATGGCTTCCCTGATTTGATGCTGAGGTGACCCGGATCCGCCATGAAAGACGAAGTTGACCGGGTTGTCAGAAGTTCCGAATTTCTGTTCGATATGCTCCTGAGAATTTTTAAGGATCACCGGTCGTAACTCCACATTACCAGGCTTATATACACCATGAACATTTCCGAAAGCCGCGGCCACGGTAAATCGGTTGCTGACTTCCATAAGTTGTTCGTAAGCATAGGCTACTTCTTCTGGTTGCGTATACAACCGGCTGCTGTCCACATCGGTATTATCAACGCCGTCTTCTTCACCGCCAGTAACCCCAAGTTCAATCTCCAAAGTCATGCCCATCTTGTCCATTCGTTTAAGGTATTCCTTACAAATGGCCACATTTTCTTCAATTGGTTCCTCCGATAGGTCAATCATGTGGGAACTGAACAATGGTCTTCCATGCCGGGCAAAAAATTCTTCGCCGGCATCCAGCATGCCATCAATCCAGGGCAACAACTTCTTGGCAGCATGGTCCGTGTGTAGTACTACTGGAACTCCATACGCAGCTGCCACACTATGCACATGTTGCGCCCCGCTAACGGCACCAATTATAGCCGCTTTTTGGTTATCGTTGCTTAGACCCTTGCCAGCCATAAAGTGTGCTCCACCGTTTGAAAACTGGATCATAACCGGTGAATTTACCTCACGGGAGGTTTCAAGCACAGCATTGATTGAATTCGAGCCGATTACGTTGACAGCAGGCAGGGCAAAATTTTGCTCCTGGGCGTAACTAAATAGGGTTTGTACCTGGTCTCCGTGTAGCACCCCAGGCTTTATAGCTTCTTTGATTTCAGCGATGGTCATGATCTTGATTTAAGTGTATTTTTTCAGTGGTAAATTTCCAAAAAAAATCAAGGTTAAGAAAAGGATAGATGGTATTTATTCTGAATCTGAATGTAACACCTGCAGTATTACCTTAAAACGCATCCTGAAAAATTCACATGGAGGTCAGGTTATTGGAATTATGGCTTATATTGTATTAATGAAAGTTAACTCCTGAATCATCCCTTTTTAAATCTCATGAACACACAAATAAGGCAAGCTACCGCAGAAGATGCCGGCGTTTTTGGTGAAATCTGCTACCATGCATTCAAAAGCATCGCAGATCAATATAACTACCCACCTGACTTCCCTTCACCGGAGGTAGCTGCTGGTTTGTATTCCAACTTACTACCTCATCCCAAATTTCATTCGGCGGCGGCGGAAGTTAATGGTACGGTTGTGGGCAGTATTGTGGTTTCTAAACGCTCCAATATGGCGGGTATTAGTATACTGACTGTCAATCCCGAGATACATAATAAAAATATCGGCCGTAAATTAATGGAATACGGAATCAGCCACCTACAAGCACAGTCCGATGGTATACAGCTGATCCAGGCGGCCTACAATGTGCATTCGTTTTCGCTATATGCAAAACTGGGATTTGACGCGCGCGAAATGCTTTCTACCATGCAGGGACCGGCGATTAATTTGAAATTGCCAGGGTACAAGGTTCGTCACGCCACAGAAAATGATTTAGAGGCCTGCAACCGGCTTTGCACCACAATTCACGGCCACCACCGGGGGGTTGAATTACAAGACGCCATTCAACAGGGAAGTGCAACGGTAGTTGAGCACCAGGGAAACCTTACTGGTTATAGCACTGCCATGGCATTTTTTGGTCATTCGGTAGGGAAGACCAATGAAGATCTAAAAGCACTGATTGGAGCGGCCTCCGAATTTCAGGGCCCGGGTATCCTGATCCCAAGCGGCAATGGTGAGCTGCTTCGCTGGTGTATGGAGCATGGATTGCGAAATGCCATGCAGCTGACCTTGATGAGTTATGGTGGTTATAACGAACCTCAAGGTCCGTTTATGCCGGCAATACTTTGCTAATAAAGTTTTGATGGTCTGGCCTTTGACAGTGCAATAACTACAAATAGAAATGTTTTAGGTTTCCTGAATAATGTTAAATTGGGATAACCGTATGAATGCGCACTTCCAAATTCGGAGGCACCTACTGATGACCTTATACTTTTGTCTAACTGGTTGATATGAACCAAGAAAAACTCACCAAAAAACCCGGGGGTATTACCCCTGATTTGAAAGCGGAAAATAATGCATTAAAACGGCAGCTGGCAATTGAAGCGGCCCTGGAAAGAGTGCGGGCACGCACTATGGCCATGAAATCCAGCGAGGAGTTATCGGAAGTGGCGTTGGTACTATGGGAACAACTGAACCGGTTAAAGTTAAAAGAGTTGCCCGGTTGTGCCATCCACGTAAACGATGATGAGAACGGGACCTTTGACGTTTGGGGAGCATTTCCGGAGGTGGTGAATGGAAAGAAGGAAATGAAGCTCAGAAGGGGCACTGACCAGCAGGATTGTATTTGGATGTTCAAGGTGTGGTACCAGCACTATCATGCGGGAGATTCTTCCTTTACTGCAGTTTGCAATAAGCGTCAGCTGAATGAGTTTATTGACTGGGTTGAACAATACCTGCCATCAATGGCGAAGGAGTTGAGGAACCAACAGCTGAGTCAGTTGTACGCGAGTGGGGTAGCCTTTTCAAATGGCATTATAGGAGCCCACTCTTTAGAACCCCTGAGTGAAGAAACCTGGTCCGTTTTCAAGAAACTTGCGGCAGTATTTGACCAGGCGTATCGACGATTCGAAGACCTTAAGAAAGCCGAAGCACAAGCCCGGGAGGCTCAAATCGAAGCAGCATTGGAGCGGGTAAGAGCCAGAGCCCTAGCCATGCATTCTTCATATGAACTCTATGAAGTGGCACTGGTACTCCGTGAACAAATGGGTTTGCTGGGTCAGCCCGACCTGGAAGCATCGGTTATACATATATACCCTGAAGACTCCGAAGCATTTCAGTCCTGGTACGCCATGCGTCCACCGGGCAAAAACCAGGGAAAGATAGTGCAAGGTGTAGCAAAATTCAGCTATAAAGAATCTGAAGTAGCAAGAGAGTGCGTAAAGGCATTCAGATCTACGGCTAAAGAATATACCATTGTGGCCAAGGGGAAGAAGCTAAAAGAATGGTTAGCACAACTGGCCAAACAGGCCCCAGAGATCATAAAATATTTTAAGGGAGTGCTCCCTGAGAAGCATATATATCATTTCTCTGATTTCTCCGGTGGGTCTTTGCTTATGGTAACGTATACAGAACCTGCCGAGGAATCAAAAATTCTTCAAAAGCGGGCCGCAGCGGTTTTTGATTTGGCTTATAAAAGATTCCTTGACCTAAAAAAAGCTGAAGAGCAAACCCGTGAGGCAGAAATTGAACTGGCCCTGGAACGAGTCCGGGCACGTACCATGGCCATGCAGCATAGTGATGAATTAGCGGACGCTTCCTTGTTGCTAGCACAACAGGTAAAGTCTTTGGGCATCGAAACCTGGGGGTGTGCCTATCATATTTATGATGAAGACTCAGACACAGCCACAGAATGGTTTAGCAATCATGAAGCTGCGTTCCCAACCTATAAGCTGAAAAGGGAAAATATATTTCTTGAGTATTATCAGGAAGGGAAAAAGGGAGAATCACTGTATGTCAAACAATTTGAAGGCAGAGCTTGTCAGAAGCACTACCAGTATTTATGTACTTTACCCGTAGTAGGGGAGTCTTTGAAGGAAATGAAAGCCAAAGGAATTCCTTTTCCATCCTTTCAAATTGATCATGTAGCTTATTTAAAATACGGTCATCTACTGTTTATTACTTTTGAGCCGGTGCCGGAATCATATTCAATTTTTACCCGGATTGCTTCAGTCTTTGAGCAGACCTATACCCGTTTTCTGGATCTGAAAAAAGCCGAAGAACAAGCCCGGGAGGCCCAAATCGAAGCGGCTCTGGAAAGGGTTAGGTCACGTACCATGGCTATGCAGCATAGTAAGGAACTGCCGGAGATTGCATTGGTGATATGGGAACAACTGGATGAGCTGAAGCTTGAAGGGCTACCTGGCTGCGCCATTCATGTAAATGATGATGATCAAAGCACTTTTGATGCTTGGGCGGCATTTTCCGATTTAGTGACGGGAGAAAGAAAAGTGACACTCACACACACCACCCATGACCAACATTGTATTTGGGTGTATCGTGAATGGGATAAGTATTACAGGGCGGGAGAAAAGAATTTTTCGGCGATATGTAACGAGAAACGTCTGAATGAATTTATCGATTGGTTTGCTCCGATGTTGCCCCATCTCGCTGAAGAATTTAGAAGTTTGGACCTTCATAGACTGTATGTGAACGGTGTTGCATTTTCAAACGGGATCCTGGGGGCGCCATCAGTAGAGCCATTGAGTGAAGAAACCTGGTCGGTATTTAAAAGATTGGCCGGAGTTTTTGATATGGCTTATCGCAGGTTTGAAGATCTGAAAAAAGCAGAAGAGCAAGCCCGGGAAGCTCAGATTGAAGCGGCTCTGGAAAGAGTAAGAGCGCGGGCATTGGCCATGCATTCTTCAGATGAAATCCTGGAAGTTGCCGAGGTAATGAGGGAAGAGATGGGCTTACTTGGACAACCAGAGTTAGCAGTATCCGCGGTTCACATTTATACCAAAGAAGCACCAACCTTCGATACCTGGTGGGCCTTTGTACCCACCGGAAAAGGAAAAAGAAAGATTTTAACGGGTATTTCAAAGATCCGTATTAATACCTCGGCCTTGGCGCAAGAGTTTATCCAGAAGCATGATTCAAATCAAAATGAATACACCATTTTTGCTTCAGGCAAAAGACTGAGGGAATGGCAAAAAGAAGTGGCATTTGTGGCACCTAAGCAAATAAAATCATATCGTCAACAATTACCCAAAGAGCAATATTTTCACTTTAGTGATTTCACCGGCGGGGCCTTGGTTATGGTATCCTATCAGGAACCCTCGCAGGAGTCAAAAGATCTGCAAAAAAGGGCTGCTGCAGTATTTAATTTGGCCTACCAACGTTTTCTTGACCTAAAAATTGCTGAAGCTCAGGCCCGTGAGGCACAGGTCGAAGCTGCTCTAGAAAGAGTAAGATCCAGGTCCATGGCCATGCAAGAGTCAGCTGAAATAGCTAATGTTTTAGGCAAAATATTTACAGAATTAACCTCATTGGATGTAGAATTGGAAAGGTGTATTATTTGGATAATAGATCAGGAATCAGAATCAGCGCAGGCATGGATCGCTAGCTCTGATGTACCAGAAGGTTCTGAGTACTATTTTTTCCCTAATTCCCCCCACCCTTATTATAAGAAATTCATTAAAGCCTGGAGGTCAAAAGAATCTCTTTTTGAACTGGAAATAAAAGGTAAGCTGAAACAGAGTTGGGACCGATACTTGTTTGAGGAATCCGAGTTCAAGAATCTTCCCCCAAAAGCTAAATCCTCCATGCAGTCACCCGGTAAAATGTTCACCACCACTACCTGCAATCAATATGGGTTGATCTGTGCTGCTGGGACCAGGCCTATGTCTGATCAGGGTAAAAGTATTTTTCAGCGTTTTGGTCGGGTATTCAAGCAATCCTATACCCGTTTCGAAGACATCAAAAAGGCTGAAGCGCAGGCCCGGGAAGCTAAAATTGAAGCTGCGTTGGAGCGGGTGAGGTCGCGTACAATGGGAATGCAGAAAAGTGAGGAAATGCTGGAAGTGGGGGCTCTGTTGTACCAAGAACTCTCTAAGCTTGATGTAACATCTGTAACCAGTGGAATCACTTTAGTGAATAAAGACGAAAAAATCGACTGGTACTATATGGTAGCTGTAGAAACAGATAGCAAATCCATGATGAAGAAACCCATGGGTATACCTAGGGATGAAACCAAGGTCATGCGTTCGCTCACCTCAAGCTGGGAAAAACAAGAATCCTATCATGTGGTAGAATTAAATGAAAAGGAGACCATAGCGCACCAAACATACATTGCGGAAAATAGTATAAACTTCCACTTATCAGCTCAAGAGCTGATATCACTTTCACCCCTCAGATTAACCCTGCAGACCTATAATTTCAAACACGGATACCTATTACTGGTTGGTGGCGACAAACTTTCAAGAGATAAGATAGATATCGGAATACGCTTTGCAAAGGTATTCGAACAAACTTATACTCGTTTCCTTGACCTCAAACAAGCAGAAGAGCAAGCCCGTGAAGCCCAAATTGAAGCGGCTCTGGAACGGGTACGTGCTGCGGCCATGGCCATGCATTCTTCCAATGACCTGTTCTCAGTGGCTGAAGTTTTGCATGACCAGTTAGCCCAGTTGGGCCAGAAAGAACTGGAAGCATCAATAATTCATATTTATCCGGATGACTTACCTACATTTGATGCCTGGTATTCCTACCGTTCTACCGGAGATGAGACAAGTTGGGTAATGGATAGGGCGCTGGTGCCTAAAGATGCCTGTTCCTGGACCCGGGAAGTGATGGACTGTTATCATTCCAACCAGAGCAGCTATCTGATTGAATCCCGAGGTAAAATGCTAAAAGACTGGTATCGGGTGCTGGAAAACGGTGTGGCGCCAGCGGTTATCGACTATGATAAAAATGGAAAAATCGTAGTACCTAAAGTTCTGTATTATCATTTCTCCAAGTTTACCGGCGGCGCTTTATTGATGATCGCTGATGAACCACCTTCTGATGAGGCTTGCGATATGCAGCTACGAGCTGCCCAGGTCTTTGATCTTGCCTATCGCCGATTTCTTGACCTGGAAAAGGCAGAATTACAAGCACGTGAAGCGCGCGTGGAGGCAGCGTTGGAGCGTGTACGATCCAGTACCATGGCCATGCATTCAAGCGATGATGTAGGTAAAGCCACTATGGTGCTCTTTCAGGAATTAGAGAACCTCGGTATTGAGACTTTCAGATGTGGCGTATCTATTATTAAGGAGAATAAAACCATGGAAGTATGGACAGCCTCAACATCATCCGGCGGTGAGGTATTTAATGTATCCGGCATTGTGGACATGACTTTCCACCCTATGGTGAATCAGCTTTTTGAACATTGGAAAGCCGGTAAGGACATTTTTACTTATGAGCTTAAGGGAAAAGATGCTCAACGCTATTATCAGGACTTAAATAACATGCCAAACTATAGTGTTCCAATTGGCAAAGGCCTGCCTGATCGACACATTTCAAACGGGTTTCTTTTTAAGGAAGGGGCTTTATTCGCATTTACGGAGGATTATTTTACCGAGGAAGCCTCCGATATCTTTCAAAAGTTTACCAATGTCTTTACCTTAACCTACGGGCGGTATCTGGATTTAAAAAAAGCGGAAGCCCGTGAAAAGGAGGCCATCAAACAATCTTCCCTGGACAGGGTACGCGCAGAAATTGCTTCCATGCGATATACTGATGATCTTCAGCGTATCACGCCTCTGGTATGGAGGGAACTGACCTCGCTTGGGGTGCCATTTTTTCGATGCGGGGTATTTATAATTGATGAACCTAGTGAGACGGTCCATATGTACCTGTCTACTCCCGAAGGTGAACCACTGGCAGCTTTACACCTGGGTTTTGATGAAAAAGAAATACCGTTGGTTCATGAGGCGATTAGTCATTGGCAAACGCAGGCCGTACATCGCATGCACTGGGATCAGCAACAATTTAGGAACTTTACGAAATCTCTTAAAAACAGGGGCCTTATAAAAAACCTAAAGACCTACCAGATGGGAGAAAAACCTCCTAAAAACCTAAACCTGCACCAGGTCCCGTTTAAGCAAGGAATGTTATATGTAGGGAGCTCCGAACCTTTGTCCGGTGATCAGATTGAGCTGGTAAAGTCACTAGCCGATGCCTTCTCTGTGGCCTACTCCAGATACGAGGATTTCGTGCAGTTAGAAGAAGCCAAGCAAAGTGTTGAGAATACATTATCTGAATTAAAGTCCGCTCAAAACCAACTGATCCACTCCGAAAAAATGGCTTCCCTGGGGGAGCTTACCGCAGGAATTGCCCATGAGATACAGAACCCACTAAATTTCGTCAATAATTTTTCTGAGGTGAGTACCGAACTTCTTATTGAAATGAAAGATGAAATAGAAAGCGGGAATCCAGCAGAAGTAGTTGAACTCATAAACGATTTGATACAGAACCTAGATAAAATTGCGCACCACGGTAAAAGAGCCAGTGGCATCGTAAAAGGTATGCTGGACCACTCAAGAGCCAGTTCCGAGGAGAAGGTATTAACAGACATAAATGTACTGGCTGATGAGTATTTGCGGCTGGCTTATCATGGGTTCAGAGCTAAGGACAAATCGTTTAATGCAAATTTCAAAACGGAGCTGGTGCACGATCTTCCTAAGATTGATATTGTTTCTCAGGATATCGGCAGGGTTATATTGAATTTGGTCAATAATGCTTTTCAGGCGGTAAAGCATGTTACGAATCCGGAAGTAGTGGTTACTACCAGGCATGGTGAAAAGGGCATAGAGGTAAGTATAATCGATAATGGCCCAGGGATTCCAGAAGAAATCAAGGATAAAATTTTCCAACCGTTCTTTACCACCAAAGCCGCCGGCGAGGGAACCGGGCTGGGGTTGAGCCTGAGCTATGATATTGTGACTAAGGGGCATGGAGGTACCATAGAGGTAAAATCAAGTGAAAAAGGAACGGAATTCGTAATTTGCCTTCCGACCTAAATCGTTAATCGTTTACTGATGGGAGAATTTATACTGGCTTTTTTTATGTTCCGATACCTGCATAGATCCTTGCGCAGTTCAGACTCCCTACCCCGGTGGGACCAAATACTAAAAGCTGGAATGATCGCTTCCCTGGTGTTGTTGGCAGTTGAAATTATCTCGGATGAAATTAATCAGGTCACTACCTGGCTAAGCTACCCGCTGTTGTTGTTCATAGCTTATTTAATCTATTGGAACCCTGAATTCAGGGAACGAAGATCAGTGTTTGTGGCTGTTTTGCCTTTCATCATCGTTTCATTTTTGACCAAAGTCACCATATTGGCAAACAACGAGTTCTATCAGGAATGGGAAGATGTTTTTGATGTTGCCGGTGTGTTTTCTGTAATATGGATGATTGTAATGCTCATTATCACCAATAAGCAAAACAAAGCGCTGGCAAGAGAAAGAGAAAAGACACTTCAAGAAGAAAAGCAGAATAAAATAATGGCCCAATTGAAGGCAGATTTGGAAGTGCAGGTAGTCCAACGCACTTCAGAGCTAACCAAACAAAAGGAAGAATTACAACAGGCACTTTTAGAGCTAAAAGAAACCCAAAATCAACTGATCCATTCAGAAAAGATGGCTTCCCTTGGTGAATTGACCGCGGGGATTGCCCATGAGATACAGAACCCACTGAATTTTGTTAACAATTTCTCAGAGGTGAATAAGGAATTGATCGAGGAGTTAAAGGAGGCACAGGTAAAAGGGGACCGGGAGTCGGTGCTGGCAATCACTCAGGATATCCTTGAAAATGAAGATAAGATCATGCACCACGGCAAGCGGGCAGAAGCCATTGTTAAAAGTATGTTACAGCATTCCCGCACCAGCACAGGGAATAAAGAACTTACGGATATCAATGTATTGGCGGATGAGTATCTACGGCTGGCATATCATGGTTTCAGGGCCAAAGACAAATCTTTCAATGCCACTTTTAAAACAGTGCTGGCGGACGATCTTCCTAAAATAAATGTGGTTGCTCAAGATATTGGAAGAGTTTTATTGAACCTGATCAATAATGCTTTTCAGGCAGTGAGGAATGTGGATAAGCCTGAAGTTGTGGTCACCACCAGGAATGGGGCAAAGAACATCGAGATCAGTGTAGAAGATAACGGTCCAGGCATTCCGGATGATATAAAAGATAAGATCTTTCAACCTTTCTTTACAACTAAACCTGCCGGTAAGGGAACCGGGTTGGGACTAAGCCTAAGTTATGACATTGTGACCAAAGGGCATATGGGTCAACTAACGGTTGAAAGTAACAAAGGTGAAGGCCTGCCTGCCGGACAGGCGGGATCAATTTTTACCATTATATTACCTAAAACATAGTAATACCAAATGAAAATTCTAGTAGTTGACGACGAGAAGGATGTACAGCTTCTTTTTAAACAAAGATTCCGAAAAGAAATCAAAAGCGGGGAAATAGAATTCGCTTTTGCTTTTTCAGGTGAGGAAGCATTGTCCTACCTAAATCACCACGTGCATGAGGCCGTGCTGATCCTTTCTGATATCAATATGCCAGGGATGAGCGGATTGGAACTGCTCGAGAAGATAAAAACTAACTATTTGAAACCACCACCGGTGGTAATGATGATCACAGCCTATGGAGATGAAGAAAACTATGCCACTGCACAAAGATTGGGTGCTGATGACTTTTTAACCAAGCCAGTGGATTTCGGTGAATTAAAAGCAAAATTGAAGACTTTAAGCTAATGGCAAAAATATTAGTGGTCGATGATGAAAAGGATTTAGAAGTACTCATCAAACAAAAATTCAGGAAGCAGATTCGCGCCAAGGAATATGAGTTTTTATTCGCTGGCAATGGCAAAGAAGCGTTGACCGCCTTAAAAACCGCAGAAGACGTTGATATAGTGCTAAGTGATATTAATATGCCTGAAATGGACGGCCTTACCTTGCTCGGTCATCTCAGTGAATCATCACCGTTAATAAAATCTGTTATGGTTTCAGCCTATGGAGACATGGACAATATTCGAACCGCAATGAACAGGGGTGCCTTCGATTTTATAACCAAACCCATCGACTTTAGTGACTTGTCCATTACCATGGAAAAAACCTTGGATTATGTACGGCAATTGAGAAAAACTTTAGCTGCTGTCAGAGAGAACAACATACTGAAAATGTATGTGGATGAATCGGTTTTGAATTTCATGGAAGGCAAGGACTATGAATCAAAACTAAAGGCCAACGAGACGGTGAACGCATCGGTTATTTTCATTGATATCTGTGGGTTTACTGCTATCAGCGAAACGGCAAGCCCTGATACCGTAGTCCATCTGCTTAATAGTTATTTTGAGGTAATGGTAAAGGAAATCATTGAGCAGGACGGATATGTGGACAAGTTTATCGGAGATGCGGTGATGGCAGTATTTCGAGGGGATTATCACCTGGACAGGGCCATTGATGCATCTTTAGCGGTAAGAGAGGGGATTCAAAGTTTGCCATCTTTGTCGGGAAGCGGATCATATCGTCCAGATGTTACCATAGGCATCAATAGTGGCGAGATGATATCTGGAAATATAGGTTCTGAACAGTTACGCAGGCTGGACTATACAGTGATCGGTGACCAGGTAAACGTGGCCCAACGGTTACAGGCGGTGGCTGACGAAGGCCAGATCGTTATCAGCGAAAAATCATATCAGTGGATCAAGGAGTCTTTCAAGTGTAGAGAAATAGGTGAGATTCAGCTAAAGAACAAATCGAAGCCGATGGTTATTTATGAAGTGTTGGAGTAATCCTGTAATCAGGGATAACTTTGGTTAACATTTATTCAGTAAAATTTGAAGACACTGGAATCTTTTCAACTAGCAGGCAAAGTAGCTCTGGTGACTGGTGCATTCAGGGGAATCGGCCAGGCGATTGCAATTGGTTTGGCAGAAGCCGGCGCTGATGTATTATTGATCGACCGTATTGACTGTTTCGAAACGGTTCAGCAAATTGAGTCTTTGGGTAAAAGAGCGATTGCCGTGCGGCAGGATCTGGCTGAAATGGATAACGAAAAAGCCAGGAAAATCATCAATCAAGCAGTTGATCATTTTGGAGGTATTGATATTTTGGTGAACAATGCCGGAATTATCAGAAGGTCTCCGGCTCTTGAGTTTAGCGCGGAAGATTGGAAAGCAGTACTTGACATTAATCTGAACACTGTATTTTACCTGTCACAGGCCGCGGCCAGGCACTTTGTGGATAAACATAAACCTGGAAAGATCATCAACCTGGCCTCTGTGCTATCATTCCAGGGTGGATTGCAGGTTCCTGCCTATACAGCCTCAAAAAGCGGAATTTTAGGACTTACCAAGGCGTTGTCAAACGAATGGGCTAGTCAAGGAATAAATGTAAATGCCATTGCCCCGGGTTATTTTAAGACCGAAGTCACTGCTGGTATTCGTGCCGATCCACAGAGAAGTGCCGCTATGCTGGAGCGCATCCCTGCTGGAAAGTGGGGTGAGCTGGAAGATCTGAAAGGTCCGGTGGTTTTCCTGGCGTCTGCAGGGGCAGATTACCTGCACGGGACGGTTCTTTCCGTTGACGGAGGCTGGCTGGCCAGGTAAGCCCTTTCCGGATGCAAAAGTTGCCAGCACAAGAGGTTATTCATTGGCAGGCAGGTTCTCAAATTCCTTTCTTTTAGCCTCAAACCACTCCTGCATACCATTTGGAGATTTCATTAATTGCTGCATCTGGTTTATGGCGTCTAAATGAGCCTTATCTCCTTTTTGAAACATTTCAGTGCCATGTTTTTTGCTCATGTCGGCAATTTCCTCAAATGTGCTGGCATGAAATTGCTTATCACAGGCACCGCCTAATTGTTTACAAGTCATTGTTTTCATATCCGTTGCTGCGCGTTAATGTTATATTTTGGGTACCCTTTTCAATCCGAATTTATAAAAATATAACATAAACCCGGCTATTATTATCAATCCTAAAACAGACGGTAGCTATTGCACAAAAAAAGGTCCCACATCTGAATGCGGGACCTTTAACTTTTAAATTAAAACTATTTTATACCGAAGCCACAACCTGGGCATCTAATTTCTGTGAAAGTACACTTTTTGGGACTGCTCCGATTTGCTTATCTACCACTTCTCCTCCTTTAAAAACTAAAAGAGTGGGGATACTTCGAATACCAAATTTCGCAGATACTGCTGGGTTGCTATCTACATCCACTTTACCTACAATTGCTTTTCCGTCGTATTCAGAAGCTAGTTCTTCTACCACCGGACCGATCATTTTACAGGGTCCGCACCATTCAGCCCAGAAATCTACTAATACCGGTTTGTCTGATGCGATAATTTGTTCAAAGTTCGCATCCGTTATCTCTACTGTTTTAGACATAATTACTATTATTTAATTGTTCTTTTATTCCCAACTAACTCACTGCAAATATAATGCAATTTCCAGTCGACTATTGTATATGCTGTCAAATATCGTTGCATTGTTAGTGATGCGACACTATATAGTGCCATACTGTCAGCAGAACCGTAATTTTGACCGATTAGTTCAAAATTTTATACGAAATATCTCCGAGCTGGTCCAATTCCGTAATCAACTCATTTTGAGGCTTTACCTGAAACTTTCTGGAGAGTGCTTCAACTTCAATATTTTCATGTGGATCGGCTATACTTAGCTTTAACTGGCAGGGGCCTGGGAAATTACTGCTAATGGTTTCCAATTTGTCAATAAGTTCTTCTGTCAGAATATGCAGGTCCACTTGTATGCTTATTCCTTTACTCAGTTTATCCCTGATCTCAGATAATAACTGAATATTATAGGGTTTCAATTCCCATACACCTGGTTGCTTGTATCGCTCCAATACCTGCCCGTCAATGAAGACAAAGCTACCCAGGCTCAGCAGATGCCTGAATTTTAAATATTCTTCACCAAACATGGCCAGATCAAGGGAATCTTCCAGATCTTCAATACTGAAAAGACCAAATGGCCTGCCGTTCTTACTGATTCTTTCGTTGAATTTGGTAACAATACCTGCCACCGAAATCTTTTCTCCCTTGTGGTTCTCAATATTGTTAACTGTACAGGTACAAAAGTGTTTGATGTCAATTCTAAACTGATCCAGCGGGTGCCCGGATATGTAGAACCCCACCACTTCTTTTTCAATTTTCAGTTTTTCTATTTCCGAGTAGGGCTCGTTCTCTGGTATCTTGGGTAGGGGTATATCTACACCGCTATCACCTCCGAATAAAGATACCTGTGATGCATTTTGTTCATCCTGGATCCGGTTGCCGAAACGTATCAGTTTTTCAATCAGGCTTAAATCACCGTTTTCGGCTACCAGATATTGTCTCCTGTGATAAGATTCGAAACAGTCGAATGCCCCCGCCATTGCCAGACTTTCAAATGTTTTCTTATTAACCGTCCGCAAGTTGACGCGTTGGGCAAAGTCAAAGATGTCTTTGAACGATCCTGACTGGTCACGTTCGGCAATAATGGCGTCAACAGCTGCCTCACCGGTGCCTTTAATGGCCCCCAACCCGAATCGGATCTGACCCTGATCGTTTACATCAAAATGCAAATCACTTTCGTTGATATTGGGGCCTAAGACCTTAATATGCTGCCGTTTGCACTCATCCATAAAGAAGGTGATCTTTTCAATGTTGCTCTGGTTATGCGTCAAAACGCTTGCCATATACTCAGCGGGATAGTGGGCTTTGAGATATGCGGTTTGATAGGCAACTATTGAATAGGCTGCTGAATGACTTCGGTTAAAACCATAAGCAGCAAATCGTTCCATTATATCGAATACCTCCCCTGCTTTTTCTTTAGATATCTGGTGTAATGACGCAGCGCCCTTGATAAAAATAGTCCGCTGCTTATTCATCTCCTCAATCTTCTTTTTACCCATGGCCCGCCGCAATAAATCCGCCTGACCAAGTGAATAACCAGCCATTATCTGGGCTGTTTGCATGATTTGCTCCTGGTATACCATAATACCATAGGTATTCTTAAGGATCGGTTCCAGTAGTTCATGCGGGTATTCTACAGCTTCCTTACCGTGTTTCCGGTCGATGAAGTTGGGAATAAATTCCATTGGACCCGGACGGTATAACGCATTCATCGCGATTAAATCTTCGATATCTGTAGGTTTAAGCACCTGAAGGTACTTTCTCATTCCAGGGGATTCAAACTGGAAGGTGCCGACGGTATCGCCCCGCTGATATAATTTGAAAGTACTTTGGTCATCCAGCGGTATATCGTCGATATCTATGGATATATTTCTTTTCTTTTGGATGAGCTTAATAGCGTCCTTAATGATGCTAAGCGTCTTGAGTCCCAGGAAGTCCATTTTTAACATTCCCGCGGCCTCGATTACTTTTCCATCGAACTGAGTAACCAGCAGGTCGGAGTCTTTGGAAGTGCAAACCGGTATATACTCTGTAAGGTCATCCGGGGCAATAATCACTCCGGCAGCATGTATACCAGAATTACGGACAGAGCCTTCCAGTTTTTCTGCCATTTTCAAAACCTTCCCCCGATTGTCGCTGCCCTTTTTAATGGCTTTTAACTCAGCTACTTCGTCATAAGCTTTTGACAGGGTAATCCCCGGTCTCTCCGGAACAAGTTTAGCCAGCACCATTGCTTCCGGCAACGGCAATTCAGTAACCCGAGCCACATCCCTGATTGCCAGTTTGGCCGCCATGGTTCCATAGGTAATGATCTGGGCAACCTGGTTTCTGCCATATTTGTCCACTACATAGTCGATCACCAATTGCCGGCCCTCGTCGTCGAAGTCAGTATCAATATCCGGCATGGTAATTCTCTCCGGATTTAGGAACCGCTCAAACAGCAAAGAATATTTAATTGGATCAATGTTGGTAATACCAGTACAATAGGCTACTACTGAACCGGCTGCCGATCCCCGACCGGGGCCGATCATGACACCGCGGTCACGTCCGGCTTTAATTAGATCCGCGGTTATTAGAAAATAGCCGGCAAATCCCATGGTCTTAATTATATTCAGCTCATGCTCTATGCGTTCTTCTACTAATGCGGTTAGTTCGCCGTATCGTTTAGATGACCGGGCCCCTTCATAAGTCACGTACCTTAAGTAGCTGTCCGTATCATCGAATCCAGCGGGCAATGGAAAATTTGGCAACAGAATATCACGGGTAAGTTTCGGAGTATTGATCTTATCAATGATTTCGTTGGTATTGTCCAGCGCTTCGGGAAGGTCCTTGAACAGCGCACTCATTTCTGCCTGGGTTTTAAAGAAAAACTGGTCGTTTGGAAATCCAAAACGGTAATCTCTGGAGCCTGATCCTTCTCCTTTCCATACGGGCTTACTTTGAAACTCACCGGTGTTTACACAAAGTAGGATATCATGTGCGTTCGCATCTTCCTGATCGACATAATGACTGTCGTTAGTAGCGATGATTTTCACCTGGTACTTTTTCGCAAATTTCAAAAGCACTTCATTCACCTGTTGTTGCTCTTTCAGCTCATGCCGCTGCAATTCCACATAGTAGTCTTCACCAAATAAATCCAGCCACCATTTAAATAGTTTCTCGGCTTCTTCCTCGGATTTGTGCATGATGGCCTGTGGTACCTCAGCACCAAGACAACAGGTAGTAGCAATTAATCCCTGGTGATATTTCAAAATCAGCTCTTTGTCTATTCTGGGCCATTTGCTGTAGAGGCCTTCCATATAACCCAGAGAACAAAGTTTGGATAAGTTTTTATAACCTTGCTCGTTTTTAGCCAACATTAACTGATGGTAGCGTTCGTCACGTTGTTCCTTGCTGAATTGTTTTTTGTGCCTGTCAGGTGCCAGGTAAAACTCACAGCCAACGATTGGTTTTACGTTGTATTTATTAGCTTCAGCGACAAATTTAAATACCCCAAACATGTTGCCATGGTCAGTAAGGGCAACCGCTGGCATTCCGTCTTCCTGGGCTTTTTTAAGCATTTCAGGGATCTTGGCAGCCCCGTCGAGCAGTGAAAATTGAGTGTGGCAGTGGAGGTGTGAAAATACAGGCATATCAAAAATCAAAGATCATAAATCTAAGATCTAAAATCTAATTTTATTCAAAATCTAAGACCTAAATCTACGAATCAAATAATCATGTAACCTTGCCTTATCTTTTTGCCTCCGATTTAGAGTGATTGCATGATCAACATAGCCGTATTAAAAAATTCTTTAACCTTTCGGTAGTGTCTCAGTTGAAATAATTATTAAGGGTTACTATATACCTTTTTCACACAAGATCTAAATAGGATTAAAAACAGAACTTTTCCGTAAATAATATAAAAATGAACACTAACAGATTACATTTTTCGTATATTTAATAAACCTTTCAACCTTTCACGATGGCACTCACTTCCGATGATCTACGTCGAATCGGCGATCTAATGGATCAAAAATTAAACGGTCAATTAGATAAGAAACTTGACGCAAAGTTAAAGCCTATTCAGGACAGTATTAATAAAGTTGACTCAGAGCTTTCATCGTTGGCGGTAGACATACATGCTATCAGGGAGACGCAAGATGCTTTGGTCAACCAGGTTCATAGAATGGATCAGGGGGCTTAATTCAATCTGATAATTTAACCATATCCTCAATATCCATAAAATTCTTGGTCAAACCTGCTTCCATTGCCGGTGTTACTCTTAAGGTTTTATGAGTTTTCACCCAATTGTAGTAAACGAAATGCAGGGCAAACGCATAGCAGTGATTTTCGATCTTCTTAGAGAACCCGTTGGTTAATCTGGTAAACCTTCTCATGTGCATACGCATAGTTAAATTCTGTCGTTCAACGTAACTGGTAATTACATCCTTTTTATCAGGGTTACCAACTACAGTCCTTTTCTTAGTTCCTATGCATTCAGCAGGAGAATAGCGCTTTTCCGTATCTGATTCACCGTATATCTTAACCAGTTGCGCATAGTCCACGAACCCATCAAATGCATCCCAAACGGCCTCCAAATAAGCATTGAGTCCATCGGTGGTTAGTTGAACCCTGTTAGCCACCCTTGACGCAACATCCTTCATGAACACGTTCGCTGAATATGCATCCCTGCTACCAACATACCAAGAAACTATTAATTTCGTATCTGAATCAATTGCCGTCCAAGTCCAGACATCTCCGGCCCTCCCAGTACCTTTTAATTCACTGGGTACGTTTTTTTCTTTCGCATAGCAGAATGACCAAATTTCATCACATTGAATCTTTTTTGACGGGACTTCAATAACATGGCTATCATGGAACTCCATACAGGCTTTGCCAACATCAACTAACAATTTATAAACGGTGTTGATTGAGGTTCCAGTAATTCTGGAAGTTATTCTGAGGGAATTTCCTTCAACCAGCAAGTTGATGATTTGAGTACGCTTTTCGATAGACAGCCTATTCATAAGATAAAGGTAAGTGATATTTGTCTCATGTCAAGCATTAATATCAATTTAATTGGGTATAGAGTCCATAATTATACAACAATTTAAAATTTTATTTTACAATAAATTCGAAATATATTTGGTAGGTCAAAGAGGATGCGTATATTTGATTGTTTTAACTAACTTTTTTGATAAGATGAATTTTTTATATGGGATTGACGAGGGGAAATCAATAAGGCAAAATAGATTAGAGTCACTTTACATAACAAAAGGGATAAACATCGAGCCAACTTTTCATCAGGCATTTGATTTAACCAAACAAGATGCTACACCGCCACATTTTAGAGGTAGAGGTTGGTGGGCACACCACATGAATTGGTATGCAGTAGGACTTTTGAGAAAAAGCTTCTCTGACTTGATGGACAAAGATGACTGCGGGAGGCCTTTCTTGATATTGGATAAACATGTGAGAATATATTTCAAGAAACTTAACAACAAATATATGCCGGACAACATAGTAACCAAACATGTCCGAGATATGAACACCATGAGCCTTAAATTTGATGATGACACAATTACAGTGCTTTATGCTGGCTTTAGGGTCAACAAAAATTGGGATGAGATATTAGGATGCAATTTAGTTGAGATGCAGTCCTTAAACGAACCTTGTTGGATTAGCGACTTAACAGAGCTTGGGGAAAAAATGATCAGTGATGATAAGGTTGAGGTCCGCCCTATAACTCCACCTGTAGTTATACCGGATGAAATTACCGTTACCGGCAAACTAAGGAAAACACAAAAACCACAGAAGAAAGCCGAGTAAGTAGATCTATTGCATGTACCACTTTCATAGGATTGCCAAGGCAAGGAACGTTAGGGGTGTTACCCAGACCGAATTGGCTAAAATGATAAACTTGCCTCACTCAACTTTAAACTTCATCGAGAATGGAAAGGTTGAGCTAAAGGATGATGTTGTTTTTCAAATCGCATCTGCCCTAAGATTTCCTGTAGCATATTTTAAAAAGAGCGGATCAACTTCGCGCATAAGTAAATTCTTTTATAGAAAGCGCCATGCGCTACCTGCGAAAAAGATAGTCCCTCTTGAGGCTAAAATTGACATAATGAGGGAAATGTATATCGAATTTTTGGACTCGGTTGATATCTATTTTCGAGAGCTACCAAAAATTCCAGTTACGGAAAATACCAGCCCCGAAGATATTGCCAAATCCTTTAGGTTATTCCTGAACCTTGATGATAACCCAATTGAAAAACCTATTTCCTTAGTAGAGAAACTTGGAATACCAATCATATACTTTGATGTGGATTCAGATAAATTCTCCGGTATGACAATTGACACAGACATCAACATGCCAATGATAGTTGTAAATTGCAACATGTCCAATGACCATATTATTCATACTATATTTCATGAGATTGGACACTTAATTATGCACATCCCTTTTTCTGGTGATCCTGAGTTCTATGATAAATTTGAAGATTTGAAATCTGTTGAGAAAGAAGCTGATTGGTTTTCGGGAGCATTTCTTGTACCTGAAGTTACAGCAAAATACACCTTTAATCCATTTACCTACTCTAATTTGACCAATCTAAAGCTTTACTGGAAGGTTTCTAAATCATCCCTGATAATGAGAGCAAAACAGCTGAAGATTATAGCTGAATCAAAAGCTAAAACATTGTTTATTGAGCTAAGTCGTTATGGTGAAAGAAAGAAAGAAAAGACACCTATATCAATTGATTACCCAATCTTAATGAATAGGATTATAGAATATCATAAAAGCGAACTAGGGTTAAGCTATGAAGAAATTGCAGAAGAAATAGGAGGTATAACAAAAAGTGACTTTATTGATTGGTTTAACCTACCTAGAAAGGGAATGATTTCTCTTAATTAGTACCCCATCTTTTCTTGGCAGCTTTTCTTGCAATCTCGCTACGTTCATTGGCGGTTAATTTTTTGGCCCTCGCTTTGCCTCCCTTTAATCCACCGGCACGGCCTTTGGGGTTCTTTTTGGACTTAGACTCTTTGTCCTCTGCCTCACCGGTAGCAATGTCGAGTATTTGTTTTGCCCGTTCGTTGGTATCTCTTGATCTTGTTTTTACCATAGTACAATATAGCGTAATTTGGCTTTTGGATCGTTCGGCAGTCACAAGGGAAAAAAAATCAAACTGAGACACTACCAACTTTCCGATAAAATCTGTAGAAGAAATGATCATTCCCATTTGAGTGTTGAACGGTTGATCATTTAATGCTAATCTCCAGCACTTTTTTGGTATCAAAATACGGCTCCTGGAAATAGTCTGAAAGCTGGTAGCTTTGGACCTTATTCTTTACTTCCCGGATCTCTGCTTTCAGGTCTCCTCCTTTAAGGCAAATAACTTTTCCTCCAGTAACCAGACTATGTTCAACCCAGGGTAGTAGTTTGTTTAGTCTGGCAACAGCCTTACAAACCACATAAGTGTAAGAACCATCTACTTGTTCGGCGCGCACTTTTTGGCAGGTTGCGTTTGTCAGCTCCAATTTATGGATAATCCGGTCAACCACCGCTATTTTTTTTCCAATGGAGTCTATAAGATGGAAACGGGTCTCCGGAAACAGGATGGCCAGTGGAATTCCTGGAAAACCACCTCCGGTGCCTACATCCAGTACGGTATCCGCAGGCTTGAATGCGCGAATCTTTGCTATACCAAGTGCGTGCAATACATGATTCTGATAAAAACTCACCATGTCTTTTCTTGAGATCAGGTTGATTCGTTGATTCCAGGTATGATAAAGTGTGCCAAGTTGCACAAAACGATTTTTCTGAATAGAATCAAGGGCATCAAAATATTGAAAGATGATTTGGGGGCCCGGATCGAACTCCATGGATTAAATATGATCTTTCTTACCTTTTACCAGGTCGTACATCAGTTCCCGTGCCCGGTGCAACTGTGCTTTAACCGTTCCTAAAGGAGCTTCAAGTTCTGTTGCGATCTCGTCATAGGAAAGCTCTTCAAAATAACGCAATCTAACCAATCGCTGATATTTGGGAGGTAGCTTGCCTACAAACAGGTGGATCAGTTCAATTTTCTGTACCTTGATGGCTTCTTCCTGGGGGTCCAGGTTTTTATCTTCCAAATCAATATTCACATTGTCACCATCGTCATTTTTCAGTGATGTATTGAGACTGAAGGTGTCCAGCTTTTTTTTTCGGATAAAATCAATGGTGTTGTTGGTGGCAATTCGAAACAGCCAGGTGCTAAAAGTAAAATCTTTTTTAAACTTATGGAGGTTCTTAAATGCTTTGGCGAATGCTTCAATGGTCAGGTCCTCTGCATCGTCCACATTCCTTATCATTTTCAGGATCATGTGGTAAACAGGCGTTTTATAACGCTTCATCAATTCTGCATAGGCTTTCTCATCGTTGTTGTCAACCGCACGATCGATTAGTCCGAAATCCTGTAATGCTTTATCAGAAAACTGCTTCAATGCCAATCTACTTTTTTAGTAACCAATGCTGATAGCCCGGTGAGCAGATAGAAAAGACTATACAGGAAATCCAGGAGGGGCACATAGCAGATACCAATGTGTTCACCAAGTTTTCGAGAAGATTGCTCTACTACCCAGGAAAGCGAGAGTTGACGAATGATGAATCCCGCAACCACCCAGCCTACCATTGTTTGGGTCACCAACAAACTTACTAAAGAACTCCAAAAGATTATATGAGTTACCGAGAATATGCCAAGAATCAGCAGATCTGCCTTCTTATAGTATTTTCCTACTGAGAGGTGTCTGATTTTTTGCTTGAAATAGGCATCCCAAGATAGCTTGGGGTATGACATAACCACCGAGTCCTTTTCCAGGCAGACCGCGGTATTTTCACCGTTGGCATTTCTATTAACAAACAAATCGTCATCACCACCGGTAAGGTGCATTAACCCTTTTAGCCCTCCTGTATGTTGAAAAAAGGCTTTCTTGTAGGATAAATTCCTTCCTACACCCATATAGGGTTTTTTAGCCAGGGCTCTGGACAGGTACTGGATGGCTGTCACAAGTGTCTCATAACGGATAAGTTTATTTAGTAAGCCCGGCCGGGGAGTATATCCAGAGTAACCAAGAACGATATTAATACCAGGCTTATACTGTTGTACCATCAGCCGGATCCAGTTATTCGATTTTGGGTAGCAGTCCGCATCCGTAAGCAGCAGCAGCTGGTAGTTTGCCGCCTCAACCCCCCGGACCAACGCGTGTTTCTTTGGGTTCTGACCTTTGGTTACGGTGGTTATATCCAGGGTACGAATTTTGGATCGGGGATAAGATTGCTTTTCCAGCCAGGGTTTGGTTCCATCTGTTGACCGGTCATTCACAATAATTATTTCATACACGGGATAATCCTGTTTTAGTAATTTGGGTAACAGAATCTGCAGATTATGGAGCTGGTTATGAGCACAAACAATCACAGACACCTTTTCATTGGTGGTGCCTGCAGGCGGAATCTTATTATCAGGGGTAAATGCCAAATGGGAAAAATAACCCAGCCACCAGGCGGACTGAAGAACGGTACAAAGTAAAAAAACAACAAAGATCAGGGTCACCGAAAACGCTTGGGTATGCAACTTAAAATAGCAATATATTAATAAAATAGGCTATTTTTGCTGCCGATTATGATTTCCTTTGAGCTAGGCACATCCGACCCCCAGAGCCAGGCACGAACTGGGAAAATCACTACCGAGCACGGAACAATCACCACTCCTGTTTTTATGCCAGTAGGGACTGCAGGCACCGTAAAAGCAGTACAGCAACGGGAGCTGATCAGTGATATTCAAGCACAAATCATCCTTGGTAATACCTACCATCTGTATATGAGACCAGGTATGGATACCATATCCAAGGCGGGCGGCTTACACAATTTTATGGGATGGGATGGCCCCCTTTTAACCGACTCAGGAGGTTACCAGGTATATTCGCTGGCGCAGTCCAGAAAGATCAGTGAGGAGGGGGTAACTTTCCAATCTCACATTGATGGCAGTCGTCATACCTTTACTCCGGAATACGCCATTGATATTCAGCGGATCATCGGTGCTGATATTATCATGGCATTTGATGAATGTACCCCTTTCCCGTGTGATTTTGACTATGCAAAAACTTCCATGGAACTTACTCACAGGTGGTTAGATCGGTGTAAAACTCACTTTGAATCGACTAGTGCTTCAGCGCCACATATTCAGAGTCTGTTTGGGATTGTACAGGGAAGTGTTTATCCCGAACTTCGCAGGCAATCGGCTGAAATTGTTGCCGGGATGGACCTTCCGGGTAATGCTATTGGTGGGTTATCTGTAGGGGAGCCAGCTAAATTCATGTATGAAATGACCCAGGTGTGCTGCGACATACTTCCTAAACATAAACCCCGTTATCTTATGGGAGTGGGTACTCCGGCTAACCTGCTGGAAAGTGTTTCATTGGGGATTGACATGTTCGATTGTGTAATGCCCACTCGAAATGCCCGAAATGGCATGATCTTTACTACGCAGGGCATCATTAACATTAGAAACCATAAGTGGAAGAATGATTTTACAGCCATAGATGAATCCCTGGGAGGCTATGCCGGAGTGCAACACAGTAAGGCATATTTACGTCATCTGATACAGAGCAATGAGATTCTTGGCGCCCAGCTCTCCAGCCTGCAGAACCTTTCATTTTACTGCTGGTTAATGGGAGAGATGCATAAGAGAATAGAGGATGGCAGCTTTAGTGCCTGGAAAGGACCAATGGCTGAAAAATTAATGCAAAGGTTATAGCATGAAGATCCTGGATCGTTACATACTGAAGAAATTCCTGATCAGCTACCTGTTTGTGGTATTGATACTGGTAACAGTGATATTGGTGATTGACATAACCGAAAAGAGTGACGATTTTCTGGAACATCAGTTAACCTTCGAGCAAATCATCGGCTATTATCTGGATTTTGTTCCCTGGATTGCCAACCTCATAACTCCAATAACGGTTTTCATCGCCACGGTATTTGTAACTTCAAAGCTGGCCGGTCACACTGAAGTGATTGCGATATTAAGCAGCGGTGTAAGTTTTAAAAGAATGCTTTTACCGTACTTAGTTGGGGCCACATTGATTGCCGGAGTGAGTTTTTATTTAAACGGATGGTTGATTCCTAATTCGGATAAATCCAGAGTAGCTTTTTTGATAGCATATACCCAGAGACCTTTTAGTTATACCGAGAACAACATACACTTGAAGGTTGCACCGGAAAGTTATCTGTATTTAAGAAATTACAACAACCACAGTAAAGTGGGCCATTCGTTTACGCTGGAAACCGTCAAGGATCATCAGATGCTTCAAAAGTTGACCGCAAGAAGGGTAAGCTGGGATGAAGAGAATGAAAAATGGAAAGTACAGGACTGGACGTTAAGGGAGTTTAACGGCCGGGAAGAATATATTTCCAAGGGAACGGAATTGGATACTTTGTTGAATATCACCCCAAAGGACTTTGAAAACAGCAAGTATATGGAGCAGACACTGACCATAGATGAGTTGAACGAGACCATTGCATTGCTCAAATCCAGAGGGGCAGACAACGTGGAATTATACATGGTAGAAAAATTCATGAGGTATATGTCACCATTTGCTATTATCATCCTCACTTTTATGGGTGTCATCGTATCGTCAAGAAAAGCCAGGGGAGGGGTAGGTTTTCAAATCGCCCTGGGGTTTTTTATTGCCTTCATATTTATTATTTGCTTTATGATGAGCCGGGAGTTTGCCCTAAAGGGAGCTGTTCCGCCCATGCTGGGGGTTTGGCTGCCCAATATTTTCTTTACACTGGTAGCCATGGTGATGTATAGAACCGTTCCCCGCTAAATGGCCAGTACCAGAGACTATCTAGAGCTGCATTTTATTGTACTACTCTGGGGATTTACCGCTATTTTGGGAGCATTAATAACCATTCCACCGGTGGAATTGGTTTTTTATCGCACTGTATTATCTGCGGCCCTTCTGGGCATTGTATTAATTGCCAGGGGTACCAGTTTCAGACTAGGACTCCAAACGATTATTGCCATTGTACTAACAGGAATTTTGATCGGCGCCCATTGGATAACCTTCTTTCTATCCGCACGGGTGTCAAACGTTTCTGTAAGCCTGGTTGGTTTTGCCACCATAGCTCTTTGGACCAGCCTTCTGGAACCAATTATCCTGCGGAAAAAGTTCAGGTGGTATCAGGTGATGCTAGGGTTTTTGACCCTGTTTGGACTTTATGTTATTTTTCAATTCGAATTTCAGTTTGCCTGGGGGCTTACTCTGGGGATTATCTCAGCTTTCCTGGGATCACTATTTACCGTGTTAAACGGTAAATGGACCCATGATTATGATCATTATGCCATTACCTTTTACGAGATGATTGGTGCATTGGCAAGTATTGCATTGTTTTTTCCGTGGTACAGTTATAAAGTACAGGGGTTACAATTGGTGCCTACCAGTATTGATTGGATCTACCTGTTAATTCTTGCCCTGGTATGTACTGTTTACGCTTATTCAGTGTCGGTAGAGCTTATGAAGAGAATTTCTGCATTCGCAATTAACTTAACCGTTAACCTGGAGCCGGTATATGGCATAATAATGGCAGTAATCATTTTTGGCGACAAGGAAAGAATGACCTCAGGGTTCTATCTCGGTACCGGGATAATATTACTGGCAGTATTAGCACATCCTTTGCTCAACAAGATGATTCCGTCTATCAGCGATGGCAATCTTAATACGGAACACCGAACACCTAATAAGGAATAACCAATCGGTGAAAATTCACCATCCGTCGATCCGGCGGCTCGCTCTAACTAAGGACTAAAAACTAAAAACTTAAAACTCTAAAGTTTTTCTACCCAAATTTTATAGTCTTCAGGAAACCAACTGCCGAAGTCATGCTTATTTTTGTAAATACCGAATACAGAGGAACCTGATCCGCTGAGACTGGCATAAACTGCTCCTTTTTTCAACAAGGTTTCTTTAAGTTTTTCAATGATCGGAAATTGTTTAAATACCCTATCTTCAAAATCGTTGGTGATCAATTGTTGCCAATCCATCGGGTCTTGACTGAGAGACCGGCCCAGATCATTTTCGGAAGGCTTCGGGTGGATCATTCCATAAGCATCTGCGGTATTTACCGCAACTGGAGGGACTACCACCACCAAGTAACCTGTGGGCAAAGTAATTTCCACTGGTTCCAGTTTATCCCCTTTTCCGGTAGCTAACGCTGGCTTGCCTTCAACAAAAAAAGCACAATCACCTCCCAATTTGGCGGCCAGTCCCACAAGTTCTACATTGGTTATGGAAAGATTAAAAAGTCGTTTCAGCGCTATTAAGGTATAAGCCGCATCTGCTGAGCCTCCACCCAATCCGGCCCCGATGGGAATCACCTTATGCAGATGTATATGAACCGGAGGTGTATCATGCAATTCCCTGATGAGGTTATAGGCTTTTAGGCATAGATTTTGTTCAGGGCTGCCAGGTATGTTAAGGCCGGAGGTTTTGAATGTAAGTTTGCCCGCTTCCAGCACTTCCAGTATATCACACCATCCTACCGGGTAAAGGCAACTGATAATATTGTGAAATCCATCACGCCGTTTCTCAATCACCTGTAATCCCAGGTTGATTTTGGCATGAGGAAATAATACCATTGGTCGAAGCTATTTGGTGAGGTCCTTAATCAATTCACCGGTAATTCCGGAAGTAGAGAAGCCTCCATCGTGCATAAGATTTTGCATGGTTACCTTTTTGGTTAAATCTGAAAACATCACCACCACATAATCGGCACATTCCTCTGCGGTGGCATTACCTAATGGAGACATTTTATCAGCGTAATCAAAAAACACATCAAATCCACCTACTCCGCTGCCAGCGGTGGTCATGGTTGGGGATTGTGAAATGGTGTTGACCCGGACTTTATTTTTCCTGGCAAAGAAATAGCCATAGCTTCTGGCGATAGATTCCAGCAGGGCTTTGGCCTGGGCCATATCGGAATAATCCGGGAATGTACGTTGAGCTGCAATATAACTCAGTGCCAAAATAGAGCCCCATTCATTCATGGCATCCAGCTTATCGGCCGTTTGCAGTACTTTATGAAATGAAAGTCCTGAGATATCCAGGGTTTTCTGAAACCAGTCGTAGTTCAGATCTCCATACGGTCGGTTTTTTCGGACATTAGGACTCATACCGATTGAATGCAATACAAAGTCCAGTTTCCCGCCAAGAATTTCCATGCTCTTGGTAAATAGAGATTCAAGATCTTCGGTGGAAGTGGCATCCGCAGCTATTACTTCAGCATTACAGGTTTCTGCCAAGCTGTTAATTTGTCCCATTCGCAAGGCTATGGGAGCATTAGTAAGGGTAAAACGTGCTCCTTCCTGGTGCGCTTTGAGCGCTACTTTCCATGCGATAGAACGCTCATCCAGCGCCCCGAATATTATACCTCTTTTTCCTTTTAGCAGGTTATACATTCAATTAAAAATTAAGAATTAACAATGAACAATGTGTATTGGTAGTTTAATGATCAGCAATTAATGATTAATTATTAAAAGGAACAACATTGGAACTTTGTTATTTGCTTCCGGATCAAAAGGGCTATAGTTCAATTGTTCGTATGTCCGATTGCTCCCTATTCCTCTGCTCCCATTAATTCACGGGCATTCGCTAAAGCTATATCCGATGGGTTGTTACCACCCAACATTTTTGCAATCTCTTCAAGGCGTTCTTGGTTGGTAAGTTTTTTGATTCCGCTGGAGGTGGTTATCGAATCACTTTCCTTATAAACATAGTAGTGGTGGTCCCCTTTAGCGGCAAACTGCGGAAGGTGACTGATAGTAACAACCTGATGATTCCGGGCCATCTCCTGCATCATATCGATCATTTGTAATGCTACCTCGCCCGAAATACCGGTATCTATTTCATCGAAAATTATTGTGGGCAGGGATACCTTGTCAGCAATAAGGTATTTAACACAAAACATCAGCCGGGAAAACTCACCCCCTGAGGCTACCTTTTTCAGTGGCTGGGGCTCGACTCCTTTATTGGCGCTAAACAGCCATTGAATACGTTCCAGCCCGAATGGCCCTGGGGAAGTATTTTCAAAACTGCATTGGAGATTACTTTTTTCCATTCCCAGCTTGTTAAGCAGGTCTTCCATGCATTGTTTGAAATGCGGAAAGGTATCTTTGCGGCGGGCCTGTAATTCAGTTCCAAGTGCTATCATCCCGGTTTCCGCTTTATTTATTTTTACCTGCAGCTCCTGAATTGACTGCTCCAGATATTCCAATTTATTGGACTCCTTATCCAGTTGGTCCCGGATTTCAATCAGTGCCTCTACGCTATCAACCGAATGTTTATTTTGTAATCGATAGATTCCGTCTAGTTGCGATTGCAATTCCTGGATTTGCTTCGGATTATGTTCAATCCGGTCATCCAGGTCCTGGAGTTCGTTTGCTATGTCTTTTATTTCGATCAGGGTACTTTCCAATCGTTCTTTTAAGGCATCATAGGGTAAGGCATATTGTTGGATTTTGTTCAACATCTGGATGGCGGCGGCAAGTTGCTCTTCTACATTAAATTCCCCAACTTCAAGCAGCTGTAAACAACCCTGCAGATTTATTTTGATCTCCTCTGCATGTTCCATCACCTTCAGTGAACTCTCAAGTTGTTCCTGTGCTACTGTATCTAACGATACCGCTTCTAACTCCTTAAGCAGGAAGTTCTTATAGTCAGCTTCTTGCTGTCTTTGTTTTGACTCCGAGATGAGCTGATGGGATTCTTCTTTAAGTTGGCTCCATTTATTGAACTGCTGCTGGTATTCTTCAACCAGTGTCCTGTGCTGTCCAAAAATGTCCAGCACATCGCGTTGAAAATGCTGGCCTCCTAATTTAAGGCTGTCGTTTTGAGAATGCACATCAAGCAGTTGAGTACCCAAAGTTTTTAATCCGTCTAAAGTTACCGGGGAGTCGTTGATGAAAGCCCGGGATTTCCCGTTGGTATTGATTTCCCTGCGAATTATCGTCTGAGGATGATATTCCCAATGGTTTTGCTCAAACAGATCTTC
>BQJT01000004.1 GCA_021604845.1 Cyclobacteriaceae bacterium | reverse complement strand
GTCCTTAACAGTGACCACTACTTTATCTCCAATACTTGCATACCGTCTTCGGGTACCTCCCAATACTCTGATAACCAGAACCTCTTTGGCTCCACTATTATCAGCTACATTCAGTCTACTCTCCTGTTGAATCATTTTATTTAGCCTTTTCTACTATTTCAACTAAACGCCATCTCTTAAGCTTACTCAACGGTCGTGTCTCCATGATCTTTACGGTATCCCCAATTCCACACTCATTCTTTTCATCATGAGCAGTAAACTTGGTGGACTTCCGTTGGAATTTACCGTAAACCGGATGTTTAACTTTACGATCCACCCGGACCGTAATGGATTTGTCCATTTTGTTACTAACTACAGTTCCGGTCCGCTCTTTTCTTAAATTTCTTTCCATGCGTTCCCTATACTTTGCTTTTTTGTTTGACCGTCAATTCCGTGTTCATGCGGGCGATTAAACGTTTTGCCTCTTTTATTTTTATCGGATTCTCAATAGGAGAAATAGCATGCGCAAATTTTAATTTTTGCAGGTTCTCCTTTTCAGAAACAATACGCTCCTGTAGTTCGCCGATTGAGAGTGATTTGATCTCTGAATTATTCATAACTTATTGAGCTACGTAGTCTTTTCTTACTACAAACTTAGTTTGAACCGGTAGTTTCTGAGCGGCGAGTCTCATTGCCTCTTCAGCCAACTCCTTGGTTACACCACTTGATTCGAACATGATGGTCCCTGGTTTTACCACTGCTACCCAATACTCAGGAGCTCCTTTTCCTTTCCCCATTCTAACTTCTGCGGGTTTCTTGGTTATGGGTTTGTCAGGAAAAATCCTAATCCAAACCTGACCTTCTCTTTTCATAGCTCTGGTAACTGCAATCCGAGCAGCTTCCAGTTGCCTGCTGGTAATCCAACCCGGCTCCAGGGTTTTTAATCCAAAACTGCCAAAGGCAATGGTATGTCCACGCTGAGCAATCCCTTTTACTCTTCCTTTCTGCTTTTTGCGGTATTTGGTTCTCTTTGGTTGTAACATTGTAGTTTCTCCTAAACTCTATCTTCTTTTTCTCTTTGCGCCGTCTCTCTTGCGTCTGCCGCCCATGTCTCCTCCGGTACTTCCAATATTTGGAGAAAGATCTCTCTTCCCGTAAATTTCTCCTTTGAATATCCACACTTTAATGCCGATTTTCCCATATACGGTATTCGCTTCTGAAACCGCATAGTCAATATCCGCCCTTAATGTATGCAGAGGAATACGTCCATCCTTGTATTGCTCGGAACGTGCCATTTCTGCACCTCCTAATCGTCCGGAAACTTTAATCTTAATGCCTTGTGCCCCTACTCTCATGGCGCTGGCAATAGATTGCTTCATTGCCCTTCGGTATGAAATCCTGGCCTGCAGCTGTTGAGCGATTGATTCTCCTACTAAACTGGCATCCAGTTCCGGTCTTTTTATTTCAAAAATATTTATTTGAACATCTTTTCCGGTAAGCTTTTTCAACTCCTCCTTAATCTTATCTACTTCAGTACCACCCTTGCCAATTACCACTCCAGGTCGTGCGGTATGTACGGTAAGTGTAATTCTTTTTATTGTTCGTTCTATAACAATCTTGGAAATTCCTCCTTTTGGGATCCTCGCCCGGATATACTTACGAATACTGTGATCTTCAACAATCTTTTCCGAGAAATCCTTGCCACCGTACCAGTTGGAATCCCAACCTTTTACAATACCAAGTCTTAAGCTTATAGGGTTTACTTTTTGTCCCATTTAGTTTTTATTTTGCTCTTCCTTTTTAGAATCCTTAGTTTCCGCTACTTCTTCAACAATTGGCTCCCGAAGGTTATCTACCACCAGGGTCACATGGTTGGACCTTTTCCTGATACGGTGCGCCCTCCCCTGCGGAGCTGGCCTTAACCTTTTAAGAATACGTCCACTGTCAACCATCACCTCCTTAACATAAAGATCGGCCTCTTCCAGTTTTATGTCTTCATTCTTAGCCTGCCAGTTGGCCACTGCAGATAGTAAAAGCTTCTCCAAACGGGCAGCTCCAACCTTTGATTCAAATTTCAATACATTCAATGCTTTGTTCACTGCCTCACCACGAATCATATCGGCTACCAGCCTCATCTTTCGAGGAGAAGTGGGTACATTGTTTAAGCGAGCGACTGCTTCCATAATTTCAACTATCTTTTACCTCTATCTTTCTTAGCAACATGACCTCTAAAATTTCTGGTAGGGGCAAATTCACCTAATTTGTGTCCTACCATATTCTCAGTTACATAAACCGGTATGAATTTATTACCGTTATGAACTGCAAATGTATGCCCGACAAAATCCGGCGAAACCATTGACCTTCTTGACCAGGTCTTTATTACTGATTTCTTTCCGGAATCATTCATTACATCCACCTTCTTTTCCAGTCGAAAGTCGATGTAGGGCCCTTTTTTTAGTGATCTTCCCATAACTGACTGTGAGTTATCTGCTTATTATCAATTTATTGCTATACTTTTTCTTGTGACGGGTTTTATATCCTTTGGCATACAATCCTTTTCGGGAACGCGGATGTCCTCCAGATGCTTTTCCTTCACCACCACCCATTGGGTGATCAACAGGATTCATCGCCACACCTCTAACCCGAGGTCTGCGACCCAACCACCGTTTTCTACCTGCCTTACCCAGGCTAACATTCATATGTTCAGCGTTGGATACACTTCCCACCGTTGCCATACAGGTAGTTAATACCATTCTCATTTCTCCCGAAGGTAGTTTAATGGTGGCGTACTTCCCTTCACGCGCCAGCAACTGAGCATAAGCCCCTGCACTTCGAGCCATAGCAGCTCCTCTTCCCGGTTTTAATTCGATATTGTGAATTATTGTACCAAGAGGGATATTTGCTATCGCCAGGCAATTTCCTACTTCCGGGGCCACCTTTTCCCCTGACACTACAGTTTGACCAACCTTGATACCCTCCGGCGCAATAATGTAAGCTTTGGCACCATCGGCATAATATAACAATGCGATCCTAGCAGATCGCATTGGGTCATATTCAACAGTCTTTACAGTAGCCGGAATGCCAAATTTCCTTCGCTTAAAATCAATCTCCCTAATACGCTTCTTATGACCGCCACCCATGTACCGCATGGTCATACGGCCACTGTTATTTCTACCGCCTGATCTCTTTACTCCTTTGAGCAAGGATTTCTCCGGCCTATCTGAGGTTAACTCCGAAAAACTGGGAGCCATTCGATATCGCTGCCCCGGGGTAACTGGTCTTAATTTCTTAACTGCCATCTCTTTAACCTATAGAATTAAATACCACTGTAAAAATCTATAACATCGCCATCAGCCACTTTTACAATAGCCTTTTTATACCCTGGTGTTCGGCCGGATATTACACCTGATTTGGTGTGCCTGGATTTTTTCTTGCCTACATACCTCATAGTGTTTACATCCTCTACTGTAACTCCGTAGGTAGCTTCCACCGCTTTTTTAATCTGGATCTTATTGGCATTGTTGGAAACGACAAAACCGTAACGTCCTTCTTCATTTAAAGCCGATACTTTCTCCGTTACCAATGGTTTAACTAATACACTCATTACTTTAGTAAATTCTCTATTTTTTCAATCGAACTCTCACTTATCAATAAACGTTCTGCGTGTAACAGATCGTAAGTATGCAAAGAATCTACAGTTGTAACCTTTGCCTTGGGCAAGTTCCTGCTTGATAGCATGATATTCTTATTCGACTCTGGCAACACCAAAAGGGTCTTTTTGTTATCAAGTTCAAGAGAAGCAAGCATTTTCAAATACTCTTTAGTCTTTGGACCTTCAAAATTGAAATCCTCCAATATCATGATCCCCTCTTCTTTTGATTTATAGCTCAAGGCCGATTTTCTCGCCAGTGTCTTCAGTTTCTTATTTAGTTTAAATCTATAATCCTTTGGCCTCGGACCAAATACGCGTCCTCCTCCTCTGAATATTGGCGACTTAATACTACCTGCCCTTGCGGTTCCCGTGCCTTTTTGTCTTTTAATCTTTCGGGTTGAACCTACAATCTCTGCGCGTTCCTTTGACTTGTGAGTTCCCTGCCGTTGATTGGCAAGATATTGCTTCACATCCAGGTAAATGGCGTGGTCATTCGGTTCGATGGCAAAAATGTCATCTGCAAGATTTACCTTTTTGGTAGTTTTCTTTCCGCTGCTTTTATATACCGTAATTTCCATGCTTACTTCTCCAAAATTACTACTGAGTTCTTAGATCCAGGAACAGCCCCACTAACTAAAATCAAGTTTTCATCTTCAAGGATCTTCATGACTCTCAGGTTAATTACCTGAACTCGCTCTCCACCCATTCTTCCTGCCATCTTCATCCCCTTAAATACCCTTGACGGATCGGAGCCCGCTCCAATGGAACCGGGCGCACGCAATCTGTTGTGTTGTCCGTGGGTCGCATCTCCTACTCCTGCAAAATTATGCCTCTTTACTACCCCCTGAAATCCTTTACCTTTTGAAGTTCCGATAGCATCTACAAAATCTCCCTCCTTGAAAACATTAGCTACATTTATTGATTGCCCCAAGGAGACCTCGCCGTCAAACAATTCTTTAAAATCCCTGAACTCTACCAGTTTCTTCTTCGGAGTAGTTTTTGACTTTTCAAAATGGCCTTTTAGCGGTTTTGTAGTATGCTTATCTTTCTTCTCACCCCAACCCAATTGCACAGCACTATACCCGTCAGACTCCTCAGTTTTAATCTGTGTAACCACACAGGGACCAGCCTCAATCAGGGTGCATGGAATGTTATGCCCTTGCTCATCAAAGACACTTGTCATCCCTATTTTTTTACCAATTATCCCAGACATTTTTTTCTCTTTTTGGCTATCTCTCTACCTCCCATTCCGGCAAAGGACTGCAAAGATAGCAAATAATTAACGGTTACCAAAGGTCAAATTTTCAAAAACTAAAAAAAGAACCAATAGAAAATACGGTATTGGTTCTTTACACTTGGTGTTTATATTTTCCTAAACTTTTATCTCTACGTCCACACCACTTGGCAACTCCAATTTCATCAACGCATCGACAGTTTTGGTGCTGTTGGAATAGATATCAACCAACCGTTTGTAGGTACAAAGTTGAAACTGTTCACGCGATTTTTTATTTACGTGAGGTGACCTTAGAACGGTGAATTTTTCCTTCACTGTTGGCAACGGGATTGGCCCGCTTACCACAGCTCCTGTGGTTTTTACGGCCCGTACGATTTTCTCCGATGACTTGTCAACCAGATTATGGTCGTAGGATTTAAGTTTAATTCTTATTTTCTGATTCATAATAGCTTAATTAACTGCCGCCCCTCTTACTTTCTCAATGATGCCTTCTGCCAGGTGCGTAGGCACCGGGTCGTAGTGAGAGAAAGTTAGCGTTGCGGATGCCCGACCTGAAGAAATGGTTCTAAGATCGGTAACATATCCAAACAATTCCGACAAAGGAACCGCTGCTTTGATTATTTGAGCACCTCCTTTGGTATCCATACCCTTCATAATTCCCCGCCGTTTGTTCAAATCACCGGTGACTGGACCGGTATATTCATCCGGAGTTACTACCTCGACTGACATGATAGGCTCAAGTAGTTGAGGTGCAGCCTTTTTAGCGGCTTCTCTAAATCCAATCCTGGCAGCCAGTTCAAAAGACAGGCTATCCGAGTCCACATCGTGGAATGAACCGTGGAATAGTTTCACATACAATTCTTCCACCGGATATCCGGCAAGTGGCCCGTTTTTCATAGCTTCCTCGAATCCTTTCTGGACACTAGGAATAAATTCGCGTGGTATAACTCCACCAACAATCTTATTGTCAAACTCCAGTCCCTGCTTGTCATCTTCCCTGGGGCCCATATTAAAGACAATGTCTGCAAATTTACCACGACCACCAGTTTGTTTCTTGTACACCTCGCGATGTTCTACCGTCTTGGTCAGGCTTTCTTTATAAGCTACCTGGGGCGCTCCCTGGTTAATCTCTACTTTAAACTCTCTCTTTAACCTGTCAATGATTATCTCCAAATGAAGCTCTCCCATTCCTCTAAGCACGGTTTGACCGGTTTCCTGATCGGTTTGTACGGTTAAGGTCGGATCTTCTTCTACCAACTTGGAGATGGCCACACCCAACTTATCCACGTCAGCCTGGGCTTTTGGCTCAATAGCATAGCCGATAACCGGGTCCGGAAATGACATCGATTCCAAAATGACCGGAGACTTTTCTTCAACCAGAGTATCACCGGTCTTTATATCCTTAAATCCTACCCCGGCGCATATATCACCGGCTTCCACTACATTGATAGGATTCTGCTTGTTGGAATGCATCTGCATCAATCGGGAAATTCTTTCCTTTTTTCCGGTCCTCATATTGAGCACATAACTACCCGCATCAAGTTTTCCGGAATAAACCCTGAAGAAACAAAGTCTTCCTACGAATGGATCGGTAGCGATCTTAAACGCTAAAGCCGAGAAAGGTTGATCAACATTAGGTTCTCTGGTAACTATCTCTTCTGTGTCAGGGTTAGTACCCTCTACCGGCGGAAGATCCAGTGGTGAAGGCAGATAAGCACAAACAGCATCGAGCACCGCCTGCACTCCTTTATTTTTAAACGCGGATCCACAAAGCACAGGCGAGAAAGACATGTCTACTACCGCTTTCCTGATCGCCTCCATCATTTCTTCCTTGGTAATTGAGTTGGGATCGTCAAAGAATTTTTCCAGCAGTACGTCATCATATTCTGCGACGCTTTCCACCAACTTCTGACGCCATTCGTCTACCACTTCCTGCAGATCCTCAGGGATATCTACAATCTCATAGGTCATGCCCCGGTCTTCCTCATTCCATACGATCGCTCTGTTGGTAATGAGGTCAACCACCCCGGTAAAACCCTCTTCAGCACCTATGGGTACTTGAAGGGGCACCGGATTGGCACCCAGTTTTTCTTTGATTTCGTTAACTACATTGAAAAAATCCGCACCGGAGCGATCCATCTTGTTAACAAAACAAATTCTAGGCACCCGGTATTTATCGGCCTGGCGCCAGACAGTTTCTGATTGTGGCTCAACCCCAGACACTGCACAGAAAAGTGCCACTGCACCATCCAGTACTCGCAGCGAACGTTCTACCTCTACGGTAAAGTCAACGTGTCCAGGTGTGTCAATGATGTTTATCAGGTACTCGTTGGTGGAATCTACTGGCTGACCTTGAGAGGTTGGGTATTTCCAAAACGTGGTAGTAGCAGCACTGGTGATGGTAATACCTCGTTCCTGCTCCTGCTCCATCCAGTCCATGGTGGCCGCACCATCGTGCACTTCACCAATTTTATGACTGATTCCAGTATAATACAGAATTCTCTCTGTGGTAGTGGTTTTACCGGCATCGATGTGGGCCATGATACCGATATTCCTCAAATACTTTAAATCTCTTCCCATGGTAGTCAGTATTAAAACCTGAAATGAGAAAATGCTTTGTTAGCCTCTGCCATACGATGGGTATCGTCTTTCTTCTTAATTGCAGAACCTTCTCCTTTACTGGCTGCAATTATTTCAGCCGCCAATCTTTCTTTCATAGTTTTTTCTCCTCTGGCACGGGAATACCTGATCAACCATTTAATACCCAAAGATGTCTTCCTGTTAGGACGTACCTCAAGTGGTACCTGGAAGGTAGCTCCTCCTACTCGCCGACTTTTCACTTCAACCGAGGGCATCACATTACTCAGGGCTTTCTTCCATGTTTCCAGACCATCCTCTTTGGTCCTGTTTTCAACCAGGCTAATCGCATCATAAAAAATGCTGTAGGCGACAGACTTTTTTCCATCAACCATCAGGTAATTTACAAACTTGGTTACCAGTTCATCCTTAAACTTTGGATCTGGTAATACGTATCGCTTCTTAGGTTTAGCTTTTCTCATTACAATTTATTTTTTAGGCCTCTTGGCTCCATATTTAGACCTACGTTGTGACCTTCCACTTACTCCGGCGGTATCCAGGGCACCTCGAATTATGTGGTAGCGGACTCCTGGCAGATCCTTCACCCTTCCACCTCGAATCAACACAATGGAGTGTTCCTGCAGGTTATGTCCTTCACCCGGAATGTAAGCATTTACTTCCTTGCCATTGGTCAATCGAACCCTGGCAACCTTCCGCATAGCTGAGTTGGGCTTCTTCGGAGTGGTGGTGTATACCCTGGTGCAAACTCCCCTTCGCTGAGGACAGGAATCCAAAGCAGGTGATTTTGATTTTGAGGTCAGTTTTTTTCTTCCTTTTCTGACTAATTGCTGTATAGTAGGCATCTAATTTCTTGCTTTTCCTTAAAATTTCGGAATGCAAAATTAGTCAATTAGACAAACTATCCAAACGATAGCGGTAAATAAAACTGATCGGAAAATTAATATCGGGGAACTATAGGCCAGGCACTATGCCTCGCCAATAGTTCCTCCAAAGTTAATAGGAAACTTCGGGGCATCTTCCGATTGCTTAACCGGCCCAAAAGTATCCTCGTATTTTTCGATATTATCCTTTAAAGCCTTCAATAACCTTTTAGCGTGCTCCGGGGTGATGACCACCCTGGATTTTACCTTGGCTTTTGGTACACCAGGCATCAGACGGATAAAATCTATAACAAACTCACTGTTAGAATGAGCAATCATTGCCAGGTTAGCATAAATCCCTTCTGCCACTTCCTCTGACAGCTCGATATTAATCTGGTTCTGCTTCGATTTATCCTGCTCTTCTGCCATGGTAATTAGCCTGTAGTTTCTATTTCAGTTTTCTCTTCAAACTCCTTCTTGGAAGAAATCAGCGCATCGTACTCCTCCTGAGACCCCACAATCAAGTTCTGGTATTCCCGACGGCCGGTACCAGCTGGTATCAGGTGTCCTACAATTACGTTTTCCTTCAACCCGCGCAGCAGATCGGCCTTACCCCGAATACTTGCTTCACTAAGTACCTTGGTAGTTTCCTGGAAGGACGCTGCTGAGATGAAACTTTCTGTTCCCAGCGAAGCCTGGGTAATTCCCTGTAGTGTAGGCTTGGAAACAGCTGGTTGCGCATCACGTACTTCAACCAACTTCATATCCCTTCGCTTCAAACTGCTGTTCTCATCACGCAAAATACGAGAAGTAATTATCTGACCTGATTTCAGGTTTTCAGACTCTCCCCGATCAAGTACAACTTTCTTATCCAGGATAGTATCATTTTCCTCCCTGAAGTAGAACTTATCCACTATTTGTTTGGGTAGGAATCCAGTATCTCCCGCGTCAATGATCTCAACTTTTTGCATCATCTGCTTCACAATGGTTTCGATGTGCTTATCATTGATTTTTACACCCTGTAGACGATATACTTCCTGTATCTCATTTACCAGGTATTCCTGAACTGCGGTGGGGCCTTTGATCGACAATATATCAGAAGGTGTAATGGCACCATCCGACAATGCATATCCGGCTTTAACGAAGTCATTGTCCTGAACCAATATATGCTTACTCAATGGAACCAGGTATCGTTTCTTAACACCATCCTTGGATTCGATAAATATTTCACGATTCCCTCTTTTAATTCCTCCGTAAGTAACCACACCATCTATTTCACTTACTACTGCCGGGTTCGATGGATTTCTGGCCTCGAACAACTCAGTTACTCTAGGCAGACCTCCGGTAATATCGCGCGATTTACCCATGGTTCTGGGGATCTTGGCCAGTATCTGACCTGATTTTATCTTAGAGCCTTCATCAACTGCAAGGTGTGCCCCAACCGGAATATTGTAGCTTTTGCCATCCCCTTTTGATGGCTCTACCATAATCGCAGGGTTTTTAGACTTGTCCTTACTGTCCACGATTACTTTTTCACGGTGTCCGGTTTGTTCGTCAGAAACCTCTCTGAAGGTAATACCTTCTTCAATTGATTCGAACCCAATCTTTCCGTTCATTTCAGAAAGAATCACAGCATTATAAGGATCCCAGTAACATAGTTGATCTCCTTTTTCCACCTTAGCACCCTCTTTGACGCTTAAGAACGCTCCATATGGCACATGATTACTCATCAGTACCTTCTTGGTCTTATCGTCGACAATCTTAATCTCGCCAGATCTTCCCATTACTACCTCTACTTTCTGGTCGTCATTGTTGGTGGTTTTGACAGAACGCAATTCCTCGAACTCTATGGTTCCAGCGAATTTTGCAACAATTTTTGCATCAATAGCGATATTGGAAGCAGTACCCCCAACATGGAAGGTTCTCAGTGTCAACTGAGTACCAGGTTCACCAATTGACTGTGCGGCAATAACTCCGACCGCTTCACCAATCTGAACCATGGCCCCTGAGGCAAGGTTTCGACCGTAACACTTAGCACAGACACCACGCTTGGTTTCACAGGTAAGCACGGATCGAATTTCTACTTCTTCTATACTTGTTTCATCTATATGTGTTGCCACATCCTCGGTGATCTCTTCTCCTGCATTCAGAATTAATTCCTCGGTTATTGGATCATAAATGTCATGCACTGAAACTCGTCCCAATATCCTTTCGCTCAGCGGCTCCACAATATCCTCATTGTCTTTCAATGCTGACACTGCCAATCCCCGCAGTGTTCCGCAGTCGGATTCATTGACCACTACATCCTGTGCAACGTCAACCAGCCTTCTGGTAAGGTACCCTGCATCCGCTGTTTTTAAAGCGGTATCTGCAAGGCCTTTCCTGGCGCCGTGAGTTGAAATGAAGTATTCTATTACATCCAGTCCCTCTTTGAAGTTGGAAAGAATTGGGTTTTCGATAATTTCACCCACCGATCCCAGCAGGGATTTCTGTGGTTTTGCCATCAGTCCTCTCATACCACCCAACTGCCTGATTTGTTCTCTGGAACCCCGGGCTCCTGAGTGCATCATCATGTAGATGGAATTGAATCCCTGCTGATCTTCCTCAAGCTGATTCATCAAAGTGAAGGTCAGCTGGGAATTGATCCTGGTCCAGATATCAATAACCTGATTATACCGTTCGTTGTCGGTGATCAGCCCCATCAGGTAGTTGTTCCAAACTACGTCTACTTCCTCCTTGGCCTGGAGCACAAGTTTATCCTTTTCCTCAGGTACTTTCACATCATCCAGCCCCATAGACAAGCCGCCTTTATAGGCGCTCTGGAATCCAAGTTCCTTGATGTCATCCAGGAACTGAGCAGTACGGGCCATACCCGAAACCTTATAAACCTGCGAAATAATTTGCTGTAACTTCTTCTTGGTTAGCAACTCATTAACGAAACCTGCTTCATCCGGAACAAACTGATTGAAAATCACCCTTCCTGCAACCGTTTCGATAATCTGAGGTTCCAATTTCCCCTCTGCGTTCCTCACATTAGCGCGTACTTTAATATGCGCATGCTTGGAAAGTTTGCGTTCATTAATGGCAATGATTACCTCCTCAGGGTCATAGAACTTCATTCCTTCACCCTGGATCTGGTGTTCTTTAGTACTTTTTCGCCCCTTGGTTACGTAGTAAAGTCCCAATACCATATCCTGTGAAGGTACAGTTATAGGCGCACCATTGGCAGGGTTTAGTATATTGTGGGAGGATAACATCAACAGCGATGCTTCCAATATTGCCTCATGTCCCAACGGAACGTGAACAGCCATCTGATCACCATCAAAATCCGCATTAAATGCAGTACATACCAATGGATGCAGCTGTATAGCCTTTCCTTCAATCAGTTTCGGCTGGAAGGCCTGGATTCCCAGTCGATGCAGCGTTGGCGCACGGTTAAGTAACACCGGGTGTCCTTTCAGTACATTTTCCAGGATATCCCAAACTACCGGATCCTTGCGGTCTACGATTTTCTTTGCGGATTTAACCGTCTTCACAATGCCACGTTCGATAAGCTTGCGAATTATAAACGGCTTAAACAGTTCCGCAGCCATGTCTTTGGGAAGTCCACATTCGTGTAATTTCAACTCCGGACCTACCACAATTACTGACCGGCCAGAGTAGTCTACACGTTTTCCTAACAGGTTCTGACGGAATCGACCTTGTTTACCTTTGAGCATATCACTGAGTGATTTTAATGCCCGGTTTCCGTCAGATCGAACTGCATTTACTTTTCTTGAATTATCGAACAGCGAGTCAACTGCTTCCTGCAGCATTCTTTTCTCGTTCCTCAAAATCACCTCGGGGGCTTTGATATCAATCAGGCGTTTCAAACGATTGTTCCTGATAATCACTCTCCGGTACAGATCGTTAAGGTCTGAAGTGGCAAACCTGCCGCCATCTAATGGTACCAAAGGACGAAGTTCCGGGGGAATTACCGGTACCATCTTTATTACCATCCACTCAGGCCGGTTCTCAATCCGGTTTCTGGCGTCTCTGAAAGCCTCTACCACTTTTAGTCGCTTGAGCGCTTCTGCTTTTCGCTGTTGGGAAGTATCAGTGGCAGCCTGATGCCTTAAATCATAGGACAAGGTGTCTAAATCAATTCGTGCCAGAATCATTTCCAACGCTTCGGCTCCCATCTTGGCAATGAACTTATTAGGATCATCGTCATCAAGCATCTGGTTTTCTCTGGGCATCTTGTCAATAAAGTCCAGATACTCATCTTCAGTAAGGAAATCCAGATAATTGATTCCATCTTCCGCTTTAATACCTGACTGGATGACCACGTATCGCTCGTAGTAAATTATTTGATCCAGTTTCTTAGTAGGTAGGCCAAGCAGGTAACCAATCTTGTTAGGAAGAGACCTGAAATACCAAATGTGGGCTACCGGTACTACCAGTTCGATGTGGCCCATCCGTTCCCGTCTTACTTTCTTCTCGGTCACCTCAACTCCACAGCGGTCACAAATAATACCCTTATATCTAATTCTCTTGTATTTGCCACAGTGACATTCCCAATCCTTTACCGGGCCAAATATCCGTTCACAGAACAATCCTCCCATCTCCGGCTTATAGGTACGGTAGTTGATTGTTTCCGGCTGGGTTACCTCTCCATGAGAGGTTTCCAATATGGATTCCGGTGAAGCAAGGCTAATTGTAACCTTGGTGAAGTCATTGTTGAACTTTTTGCTTTTTCTAAATGCCATGATTTACGATCAAAATTTTAAAGATCAGGAGGTTTATCAATCTAAAGTAATCTCAAGGGCCAGTCCCCGAAGTTCATGAATCAATACATTGAACGATTCCGGTATATTCGGTTTCGCCATATTATCACCTTTTACGATGCATTCATATGCCTTGGCACGACCAATTACATCATCGGATTTAACGGTCAGAATTTCCTGTAATATGTGCGAGGCGCCAAAGGCTTCCAATGCCCATACTTCCATTTCACCGAATCTTTGACCACCAAACTGCGCTTTTCCTCCCAGAGGTTGCTGGGTGATCAGGCTGTAAGGGCCTATAGATCTGGCGTGCATTTTATCATCGACCAGGTGCCCCAGCTTAAGCATGTAGATTACGCCCACGGTAACCGGTTGATCAAATCTTTCTCCGGTTAAACCATCGAACAGGTGAGTCCTTCCGAAAGTTGGCAAACCTGCCGCGTTCAGCTCATCAGCTACTTGTTCCATGGTAGCACCATCAAAAATCGGGGTGGCGTACTTTTTATTAAGCTTTATACCTGCCCAACCAAGCACGGTCTCATAGATCTGACCCAGGTTCATCCTGGAAGGTACTCCTAATGGGTTAAGTACGATATCAACTGGTGTGCCATCCTCCAGGAACGGCATATCTTCTTCTCTCACAATTTTCGCGACCACACCTTTGTTACCGTGACGGCCAGCCATTTTATCGCCAACCTTCAGTTTACGCTTTTTGGCAACGTACACTTTGGCAAGCTTTACAATACCTGCTGGCAATTCATCGCCAACTTCCAGGGTAAATCGCTCTCGCTTAAATATACCTGAGATATCGTTTCGCTTCTTGTGATAATTCTTGACTAATTCCAAAAGCAGGTCTCCGGTTTTGCTATCTGAAACCCAATTGTCCAGGATAAGGTCAGAAATTAAGTTTACCTCTTCCGGAACATTATAAGTACTCTCGTCTTTGTAAATATTCTTGTCCGGGAAGATATTGGTCTCTATATTCTTGGTGTTAAACTTGGTTCCCTTTTCAATGATCACATCACCAAATTTGTGTTTAACCCCTTGTGAAGTCTTACCTTCAAGCAGTTTCACCATTTTCTCAATCATCTCTCCTCGCAATACCAGCAGCTCTTTGCCGTACCTGCTCTTCAACACCTCAACTTCTTTCTTGGCTCTTGCTCTTAGATCTTTATCCTTCTTAGGTCTGGAGAAAAGCTTTGTATCAATTACCACACCTCTGAGAGATGGACTTGCCTTCAAACTTGCGTCTTTAACATCTCCGGCTTTATCTCCGAAAATTGCCCGTAGCAGTTTTTCTTCAGGAGTAGGATCCGTTTCTCCCTTGGGAGTAATTTTCCCTATCAGGATGTCGCCTTCTTTTACATCGGCTCCGGTTCTAATGATACCTTCTTCATCCAGGTTCTTAACCGCCTCTTCACTCACATTAGGAATTTCTGAGGTTAACTCCTCCTCGCCCCGCTTGGTGTCCCTAACTTCCAGCTCGAACTCTTCGATATGGATTGAGGTAAAGATGTCTTCTCTGACTACTTTTTCTGAGATAACAATAGCATCCTCGAAGTTGTATCCCTGCCAGGGCATAAAGGCCACCCTCAGGTTTCTTCCCAGTGCCAGTTCCCCGCCTTGCGTGGCATAACCTTCACAAAGGGGTTGACCTTTGGTAATCGTCTGTCCTTTAACCACGATTGGTTTCAGGTTAATACAGGTGTCCTGGTTGGTCCTGCGGAATTTCACCAATTTATAGGTTACCAGTTCATCATCGAAATTTACCAGCTGCTGGTCCTTATTCAGGTCGTACTTAACTACAATCTTAGTAGCATCTACAGAATCGATCACTCCGTCTCCTTCTGCCCTTATCAGTGATCTGCTATCCAAAGCCACCCGGCCTTCTAACCCGGTACCTACCACCGGCGCTTCTGGTTTCATCAAAGGCACCGCCTGACGCTGCATATTGGATCCCATCAGTGCCCGGTTAGCATCATCGTGTTCAAGGAAGGGAATCAGCGATGCTGCCACAGATACAATTTGGTTAGGAGCAATATCCATGTAACTGACCTGTCCAGGCTCCACTACTGGAAAGTCGCCCTCAAATCTGGCCTTCACCCTGTCGTTCAAGTAGTTACCTGCATCTGAAATAGGTGCATTTGCCTGCGCAATGTTGTGTGAATCTTCTTCTTCTGCGGTCAGGTAGATTACATCTCCTTTCATATTTACTTTACCTTCCGCAACTTTTCGGTACGGTGTCTCAATAAAGCCCATGTTATTCACCTTAGCGTGAACACACAGTGAAGAGATTAGTCCGATATTCGGTCCTTCAGGGGTCTCAATAGTACATAATCTTCCATAGTGCGTATAATGCACATCCCTGACCTCAAACCCGGCTCGTTCCCTGGATAAGCCTCCCGGTCCCAAAGCGGACATTCTACGTTTGTGGGTGATTTCAGCTAATGGATTGGTTTGATCCATGAACTGAGACAACTGGTTGGTACCAAAAAATGAGTTAATTACTGAAGACAGCGTCCTGGCGTTGATCAGATCAACTGGTTTGAAATCTTCATTATCCCTTACATTCATTCGCTCCTTGATAGTTCGGGCCATTCTGGCCAACCCAACACCAAATTGCGTGTACAACTGCTCCCCAACGGTTCTTACCCTTCGATTGCTTAAGTGATCAATATCATCGACAAGGGCCTTGGCATTAATCAAACCAATTAGGTACTTCACGATGTTAATAATATCTTCAGTAGTTAGTACCCGCACATCCGAGTCTATTTCAAGCCCCAGCTTTTTGTTGATCCGATACCTTCCTACTTCACCCAGATCGTAACGTTTATCGCTAAAAAACAAACTTTGTATAATATCTCTGGCAGTCTGCTCATCCGGCGCCTCAGTATTTCTAAGTTGACGGTAAATTTGTTCAACTGCTTCTTTTTCTGAGTTAGAATTATCCTTCTGAAGCGTATTGTATATAATGGTGTAGTCCGTGACGTTTACATCTTCACGATGCAGGATCACTGATTTGCTACCGGATTCAAGAATGGTAGTAAGATCCTCCTCTGCAATAACAGAATCTCTTTCCAGGACCACCTCATTCCTGTCTATCGATACCACTTCACCTGTATCTTCATCCACAAAGTCTTCTGTCCATGTTCTCAGAACCCTGGCGGCTAATTTCCTGCCTATGATTTTCTTCAGTGCCTTTTCATTGGCCTCAACTTCTTCTGATAGCCCAAACAGATCAAGAATATTTTTGTCTGTGCCATAGCCGATAGCCCTCAATAAAGTTGTGACCGGAAATTTCTTTTTACGGTCGATATATGCATACATAACGTTATTCACGTCAGTAGCAAACTCGATCCATGAACCTTTGAAAGGAATTATTCTGGCTGAGTATAATTTGGTGCCGTTGGTATGTTTACTTTGTGCAAAGAATACTCCGGGTGACCTATGAAGCTGAGAAACGATTACTCTTTCTGCACCATTGATCACAAAGGATCCCTTCACAGTCATGTAGGGTATATTACCCAGAAACACTTCCTGCTCTATGGTTTCAAAGTCCTCATTATCTTCATCGTTACAGGACAATCTCAATTTGGCCTTTAACGGAACCGAATAGGTAAGTCCCCGGTCGATACACTCATCAACAGAATATTTGGGTGGATCGATCATATAATCTATGAACTCCAGCACAAAATTCTCCCGGCTATCGGAAATGGGGAAATTTTCAGCAAATACCTTAAACAATCCTTCCTGCATTCGTTTTTCTGCTGGTGTTTCCAACTGGAAAAAATCCTTGAAAGATCTTAGTTGTACGTCGAGAAAATCAGGGTAATCAATTACTGATTTGATAGAAGAAAAATTTATTCTATCGAGTTGATTTGTTTTAGCCAAGGCTTATAATATTTAGATTACTAAGTATATCTTTAATCGGCTGCATTAATTTACAACCAGTAAACCCACTCGTAAGTAGGTAGAAACAGGAAAAGACCTGACGGTTTTGCCAGGCCTAATATTGGTTTTCTGCGAGGGCAGCGAAAATGACAATTCCTTATTTCAATTCTACTTCAGCACCAGCTTCTTCCAGCTGTTTTTTCAGTGCTTCTGCTTCATCTTTAGCAACGCCTTCTTTCACTTCTTTGGGTGCGCTGTCTACTAATTCCTTAGCTTCTTTCAGACCCAGTCCGGTCAGTTCTTTTACTAGTTTAACCACTGCTAATTTAGAGCCACCTGGTGCTTTAAGTACCACGTCAAAAGAAGATTTCTCTTCTGCAGCTGCACCTTCGCCGTCACCGCCTCCAGCTACCATAACTGGAGCAGCTGCAGCAGCAGGCTCGATGCCATGGGTTTCTTTCAAGTAGTCTGCCAACTCCTGAACTTCTTTTACACTGAGCTCTACAAGTTGGTCACCTAACGCTTTGATATCTGCCATTTTATTATAATTTTTTAAATTCTATTACTTAACAATAAATAAATAACTAACCCTCACGCTCAGAGAGAGTTTTAACCAGACCTGCCAATGTTTGCGGACCGCTCTGTAGAGCAGATACCACGTTTTTAGCGGGCGACTGAAGAAGACTGATTACCTCACCAATAAGCTCTGCTTTTGACTTCAACTTGCTTAAAGTATCGAGGTATTCTTCGCCTATAAAGAGATCGGTGTCGATGGAAGCACCCTTTAACAACGGCAGCAACTCTTCAGATTTTGCTGATTTTCTAAATTCCTTAATGATCTTAGCCGGGATATTGCTACTTTCTCCTGAAAATAAAATACCTGAAAAACCTTTTAAAACGGTGTCATCAAATGATGAGTAATCCGTATCCAGTTTCTCCAGTGCTTTTTTGATCAATGTATTTTTATAAACCTTATATTCAATTCCTTTGTTGAAGCACATACGTCGAAAATTATTAACACGCTCAACATTCAGGCCCTGCGGATCGGTGATATAAAAATGGTTTGTTTCCGAAAACTTCTGATAAAGTTCTTCAACAATGGTTTGTTTTTCTGCTCTAGTCATTTCTAAATACCTTCAATCGAGTTTTTATCAATAGCAATCCCGGGACTCATGGTGCTGGAAATGCTGATGCTCTTAAAGTAAGTACCTTTAGCGGAAGCTGGCTTTAGTCGGGAAATAGTATGTACTACTTCCAGGGCATTCTCCTTAATCATTTTGGGTTCAAATGAGGCTTTCCCGATACTAGTGTTAATAATACCGGCCTTATCGACCTTAAAATCTATTTTACCTGCTTTCACTTCGTTCACAGCCTTTGCTACATCCTCAGTTACCGTACCTGATTTAGGGTTCGGCATTAATCCACGGGGACCCAGAACTCTCCCTAGTTTCCCCACTTTTGCCATAACCTGTGGCATGGTGATGATCACATCCACGTCGGTCCAGCCTCCCTCAATTTTAGTAATGTACTCATCCAACCCAACGTGATCCGCCCCAGCTGCTTTCGCCTCTTCTTCCTTATCCGGAGTGCAGAGTACCAGCACATTTACCTGTTTCCCGCTGCCATGTGGCAACGTTACTACCCCGCGTACCATCTGATCGGCTTTCCTGGGATCAACTCCCAACCGGATACTCAGGTCAATCGAAGCATCGAACTTGGTAAAAGTTATGTCCTTTACCAACGTGCTGGCATCCTCAACGGAATATTCCTTTTGAAGTTCTAACTTCTCCAGTACTGATTTTTGATTCTTTGTAAGCTTGGCCATGATACTTTAGTTATTCCAGGGAGCTTTTCCCTTTACCCGTAACCCCATACTTCTTGCCGTTCCTGCCACCATCTTCATTGCGGACTCTACGGTAAAAGCATTGAGGTCTGGCATCTTTGTTTCTGCAATTTCCTTTACCTGATCCCAAGTCACTGAACCAACTTTTTCCCTGTTAGGTTCAGGAGATGCTTTTTTTAGTTTTGCGGCATTCATTAATAATACCGGAGCCGGAGGTGTTTTAACCACAAAATCGAATGACTTATCCGAGTATATGGTGATCAAAACCGGTAGTAGTGTCCCAGCTTTATCTTGTGTCCTGGCATTAAACTGCTTACAGAACTCCATTATATTCAAGCCCTTACTACCTAAAGCTGGTCCAACCGGAGGTGAAGGATTTGCAGCACCCCCTCTTATTTGAAGCTTAAGAAATCCGCTTACTTGTTTAGCCATTAGTCTAATTTTTCTACTTGCATGTAATTCAATTCAACCGGGGTGTTTCTTCCAAAAATCTTCACCATCACATTCAATTTCTTTCGTTCCTCAAACACCTCTTCAACATTCCCGGTAAATCCACTGAATGGTCCGTCCATTACTTTTACCGACTCACCTACGATGAATGGAGTATCCAGTGTTTCCTCAAACTCATCCAGTTCATCTACCTTGCCCAGGATCCGGTTAATTTCAGTTTGTCTTAACGGAACCGGCGTCTTTGAAGCGCCCCCGTCATTTGATCCAAGAAATCCAATTACCCCTGGAATACTTTTAACCAAATGATGTGCTTCACCATGTGTGAGGTCGGCAGATACCAGAACATAACCGGGAAAGAAATTTCTCTCCCTCATGCGCTTCTTGCCATTCCTCATTTCATAAACCTTCTCAGAAGGAATCAGTACTTGTGGTATGAAGTCTTCCAGTTTTTGCCTGGAAATCTCGTTTTCCAAGTAGGTTTTGACCTTCCTTTCCTGGCCACTCACCACCCGGACAACATACCATTTTAAGTCACTTAATTCTTCAGACATATCCTCTCCTTACAAAGATTGATAAAACCACTCCAGGCTGTTCTTAAATGCTGTATCCATTAATCCAATCAGCAGTGCAAAAATTAAAGAAGCCACCAATACCAGAATGGAACTGTTTTGCAGCGACTTGTAGGAAGGCCAAGTCACCTTGTTCTTCATCTCATCGACGGATTCGGCTATATTTTTATTAAGTTTTTGCATTGATCTGAACGGCTTTTCATTGCACGGGTGGAGAGACTCGAACTCCCAGCCAATGGTTTTGGAGACCACTACTCTACCAATTGAGCTACACCCGTAAATCATCCAACCATTAAAAATGGGTGTGCAAAGTTACGAATTAAAAGCAAGTATACAAACGCGTTTCTATATAAAAATAGAAACGCGTTTACTTGCTTTAGCTTGGCAGAGTTTAGTCGAGGATTTCAGTTACCTGACCTGCTCCCACAGTACGTCCACCTTCCCTGATAGCGAAGCGCAGTCCTTTTTCCATTGCTACCTTGTTAATCAACTGCACATCTATGGTAACATTGTCTCCAGGCATTACCATTTCCACGCCGTCTGGCAGCATAATTTCACCAGTTACATCTGTTGTTCTCAGGTAAAACTGAGGACGATATTTGTTAAAGAACGGAGTATGTCGTCCACCTTCTTCTTTACTAAGTACATAGACCTCAGCCTTGAAGTGCTGGTGAGGCGTTACCGATCCTGGCTTGCAGATTACCATTCCGCGCCGGATATCAGTTTTCTCAATACCACGTAATAAAAGTCCAACGTTATCTCCAGCCTCTCCTCGATCGAGAATTTTACGGAACATCTCAACACCTGTAACAGTTGATTTAAGGTTTTCCGCCCCCATTCCCAGAATATCAACCGGGTCTCCTGAGTTAATTACACCTCTTTCAATTCTTCCGGTGGCTACGGTTCCTCTACCAGTTATAGAAAATACATCTTCAACTGGCATTAAGAAATCCTTGTCGATTAATCGTTCAGGCAGTGGAATATGGTTATCAACCGCATCCATCAACTCAACAATCTTTTCTACCCACTCTGCTTCTCCGTTTAAACCACCCAAGGCAGATCCTTGAATAACCGGAATATTATCACCATCGAACTCGTAAAAGCTCAACAGTTCCCTTACTTCCATTTCAACCAATTCAATTAGTTCCGGGTCATCGACCAGATCTACTTTGTTCATAAATACTACTAGCGCTGGTACCCCAACCTGACGAGCCAACAGTATGTGCTCCCGGGTCTGAGGCATTGGTCCATCAGTCGCGGCAACCACCAAAATAGCTCCATCCATCTGTGCTGCTCCGGTTACCATGTTCTTAACATAGTCGGCGTGACCCGGACAATCTACGTGCGCGTAGTGCCGGTTGTCAGTTTGGTACTCTACGTGGGCCGTGTTAATGGTAATCCCTCTTTCTTTTTCTTCAGGGGCATTATCAATGGAAGAAAAATCTCTTTGTTCCGCCAAACCCTTTTCAGCAAGTACTTTGGTAATGGCAGCGGTTAAAGTTGTTTTACCGTGATCTACGTGACCAATCGTACCAATGTTAACATGTGGTTTGGAACGATCAAAGGTTTCTTTAGCCATGTCTGAAAATCCTCAATTTTAAGTTAGTTATCAATTTTAATTTACAATGTTGTCCGCAATAATACTGTGCTTCCATGAGCCAACGACGGGATTTGAACCCGTGACCTCTTCCTTACCAAGGAAGCGCTCTACCTCTGAGCTACGTCGGCCTCAAAGCCTCCAGCATCAGGCTGGAATCTAAGAGCGGGAGACGAGGCTCGAACCCGCGACCTACAGCTTGGAAGGCTGTCGCTCTACCAACTGAGCTACTCCCGCATATTGAGTGTGAGCGTGAGTGTGAGTATTTAGTGTGAGTTGTGTGAGTAGTTATTGCTATCCATTTCACACTCCCACTCAAACCCAAACTCCTGACTCAATGTGGGGAGAGCAGGATTCGAACCTACGAAGGCTGTGCCATCAGATTTACAGTCTGACCTCGTTGACCGCTTGAGTATCTCCCCTAACACAGCTTTATAATGAACTTACCTTTTACTACTGCCCCACGGCAATACGAACTGCCTCAGGCAGTTTTAAAGGAATGCAAAATTATACACTTTTTGTTTATATTCAAACTTTTGTCAGAAAAGATGAAATGCCTTTTTCAGCCATCGAAATTCTGCCGATTTCACAGGTTCCAAAGACTATGAACAGTTAAGGATACTGTGCATAAATTTCCACCAACCTGGGGTCCGTTTCGGACTGTTTAACCCTGCTTCTCATCTCCGCTGCTTCTTCAATTCCCGTCAGTAATCCAAGTGCCTGGAATGCTGAATATCGAATATAATAGGTGTGGTGATGCAACCCAAGTTCTTCCAGGTATTTAGCACCAGACAGTTGTTCCTCTTGATCAGAATTGGTCAGGTATTGTCCGAAATAGTTGATCATGTAAAACATCATTTCTCCATTGCCGTTACTGAGTTTTTCATAATACCATCGATATTTATCCGGGACATGGTTCAGGGCATAGTAATCGGCCACCGGAAGTGCTATCTGCATATTATCTTCCTGCTCAAACTGTCCGGCTATTTGGTCTCGATCCGGGTGTTCTGTCTGTAGGTAAGCTGTGAGACCAGCCCCCGCAACTGCATAAGAGGAATCCCTTAGAGCTTCTAAATATAACGGGAGGTATATATCGCCGTTTTCGAAAGATGATAGTACCGTAATAGCATCTGCACGGACCTGTGTATTGGGATCGGAAGCGGCAATGGTCCTCAATTTTGTCACCAGGGATTCCGGCTGTTCTTCAGGGTAGCTTTCAAAAGCATTAACGGTCAGTTGTCTGTTGACCCAAAACGAATCTTCAAGTGCATCCATAAAAACCGCTACTATCTGGCTGTCTACAGAATCTTCCAGAAGTTTTTCCAAAGCCTTATACCGGGTCATTCCACCCGATGAGACCCGGTACTGATGAATCAGGGCTTGCCTGCTTTGTTCATAATGGATCTCCGCCAGCAGCACGTTTCTTGGGTCTATTACTACCAAATCCGGTGCGGTAGTCATTGGAAAATTAAAATCCTGTGCCTCCTTGCTAAGTTCAATTGTTTCGACGGTCTTTTCCTGGTGGTGCCAGAATTCCACTTCTATTGGCAGTCTATACAGCGGAGCACTTGATCGGTCCTGTATCTGAAATAAACTCAATGTCAGGGCATCGTCCGAAAATTCTGTTGAAACCTGCAATTCAGGATGTCCTGAATTCAAAAACCATTGGTTGAAAAACCAATTTAAATCCTGTCCGCTAACTTTCTCTGCCGCCAGTCGCAGATGATGCACTTCTACCGGTTCACCAGCGTAAGTTGACAGATACTGATGCAGTGTTTCAAAGAATGCTTCATCTCCTAAATAACCTCTCAGCATGTGTAGTATCCTGCTTCCTTTGGCGTATGAATGGCTGTCGAACATGTCCTCTTTGTCGTCATAATAGAATCGAATCAGATCAACCTTTTTTTGACGGGCTTCACGCAGATAATTTTGCTGCTCTTCATAGCCTTTATAATCGGCATCGTCCTGGCCTAACAGATGTTCTGCCCACAAGTACTCTGAATAGGTGGCAAAAGCTTCGTTCAAAGTAAGGTTTGACCATGACTCATTGGTTACCAGGTCTCCAAACCATTGGTGAAAAAGCTCGTGGGCAATAATGCCGTCCCAATCATTATCCAAAAGGTATCTATGGTTAACTTGAAGATCCTCCATAAATACCGAAGCAGTGGTATTCTCCATAGCCCCGGAAACATAATCCCTAACCACTACCTGAGAATATTTAGACCAGGGAAATGGGTATTTCAACAGCTCAGAAAAGTAAGTCAACATCTGGGGGGTCTTTCCGAATATTGCTCTGGCATACGGCTGGTACTCAGGTTCAACATAATATGAAACTTCCATGTCCTGCCATGAATCTTTAACCACCGCGAATTCACCAACTGCCATCATGAATAAATAAGGAGCATGCGCCTGATCCATTTTCCAATAATCTGTACGAGTACCGTCTTCGTTACCTCTTGAAAAGACCAATAATCCGTTAGAAAGTGTGACAAACCGTTGGTCAACGGTGATGTAGATTTCCTGGGTGGTTCTTTGGTTCGGGCTGTCAATTGTAGGAAACCAGCAGGAACTGGCTTCTGTCTCACCCTGGGTCCAGATCTGTTGAGGCTTGTTGGTATGCTCTCCGGTTGGATTTATAAAATAAAGGCCCTTATCCGAGGTGATGGCCGCGCTTCCGCCAGCTTCCAGTTCATTTGGTTTGGCAGTATATTTTATTTCTAAAAAATAGGATTCATTCCTTTGGTAACTCCTATCCAGTGAAATATTGAGTTTTTTCCCATCATATTGATGTGTGAGCGGTTTGCGATCGGTACCGTTTACCAATTGGATCTGATGAATATCAAATCCTTTTGCATCAAGTATCACATGGTCCTGAGCGTAAAAATACGGCCTCAACTCGAGCAGTGCAGTACCCAGCAGATATTGCCGGTCCCAGTCAAAACTTACTTCCAATCTGGTATGGACCAGATCGTGAAACCTGGTGTTTTCGGCACGGTAAGGTCCGCGATCGACTTCGATTTCGGGTTCGGGAGGAACAGCGGCAACTTGTGGCTCCTGCGCAATCTGAACAGTATCACTGCTGATTAACTGGTCAGAAGCAACCTGCGATGGCTTACATGAAACTAAATTGAGAAAAATAATGAAAGGCAGCAGAAGCGTTAAACTGCCGGACTTTAATTTATTCTGCATGAATTTGTTAATAATTTGTACTTTCATCAAAGTTACTACTTAAAAACTTTCCTGACACTCAAATTGAGCCAATGTTAAAAGTTACTATTAGTGAAACTTCTTATCAGGTGGTCCTGACTGGTGGAGAAATCAGTATATCCGGTGAAAAGTGGGATTGGGATCTGGAACCGGTAGGGGACAGAACATATCATCTGATAAAAGATTCAAAATCTTACCTAATTGAAGTACTGGAAACAGACCAACTCCAGAAATCCATTCAGCTAAGAGTAAATGGCATAACCTATCAAGCCCAGGTTCAGGACAGGTATGACCTTTTACTCGAAAAACTTGGGATGCAAGCCCTTGATACTACCGATCATAAAGAAGTGATTGCTCCCATGCCAGGTTTAATCCTGGATATCCTGGTAAAAGAGGGACAGGCGGTTGCGAAAGGAGATAAACTATTAGTGTTGGAAGCCATGAAGATGGAAAATATTATTAAATCCGCCGGTGAAGGAGTGATTAGTTCCATAGATATTGAAAAAGGAATGAATGTTGAAAAGAACCAGGTGTTAATCCAATTTTAATCGATTCCCTTAATATATTTGGTTGCACTTCTTATATTTGATCAATCCAAGCCAGTATGAATGAAATATAAAAGGATCCTATTGAAGCTAAGCGGGGAAGCTCTGATGGGTGAAAAGCAATACGGTATTGACCCGATTCGACTGGACAAGTACACTCAGGAAATTAAAGGCGTTAAAGCAACAGGGGTCGAAATCGCCATTGTAATTGGTGGCGGCAACATATTTCGAGGGGTCCAGGCTGAGAACTTAACCATAGACCGGGTTCAGGGAGACTATATGGGAATGCTGGCCACCGTCATTAACGGAATGGCCCTCCAAAGTGCTTTGGAAAAGTCGGGAATGTATACCCGGTTGATGTCAGGAATAAACATGGAGCAAGTATGTGAACCTTTTATTCGGAGACGTGCAGTTCGCCATCTTGAAAAAGGTCGTATCGTAATTTTTGGCGCAGGCATTGGTAATCCATACTTTACTACCGATTCAACTGCAAGCCTCAGGGCAGTCGAAATTGAAGCAGATGTGGTTATGAAGGGCACCAGGGTTAACGGTGTTTACAGCGCCGACCCGGAAATAGATCCTGAGGCAATAAGGTATGATCGATTGTCGTTCGAAGAGGCCTACAGTAAAGGTTTGAACATTATGGATCTTACAGCTTTTACACTTTGCCAGGAAAATGATTTGCCAATTATTGTTTTTGACATGAACAAGCCAGGTAATCTTCTAAAGATTATCAACGGTTCGATGGAGGTAGGGACAATTATCGCCAACTAACCAAATGTATTATGGAGGATATTGAATTTTATATCGAGCATGCCGAAGAGTCGATGGAAAAGAGCCTTCAGCATACCGCTGGTACCATTGCAAAAATAAGAGCAGGGAAAGCCATGCCCAGCATGTTGGATGGAATTATGGTGGAATACTATGGGAATCCTACTCCCATAAACCAGGTGGCCAGCGTGAACAGCCAGGATGCCCGTACGCTGGTGATAAAGCCCTGGGAAAAAACCATTGTCTCAGATATCGAACGCTCCATAATTAACAGTGATCTGGGTCTGAATCCACAAAATGACGGCGAGCTGATCCGAATTAATATACCGGTTCTTACCGAGGAACGACGGGTCGATCTGGTAAAGCAGGCGCGCAATGAAGCGGAACATGGAAGAGTCAGTATCCGCAATATTCGAAAAGATGCCAATGACAACTTGAAAAAACTGATCAAAGAGCATGTATCAGAAGATGATGTCCGACATGCTGAAGATCAAGTTCAAAAACTGACCGATCAGTACATCTCAAAGATCGAAGAGGTGCTTAAAAAGAAGGAAGAAGACATCATGACGGTTTAGCCATTAACCGCTCCTTCGATTTGGCGTGGTCAAAATTTCAACGATAATCCTGCCAGAAAATTCACACCAGCTTGCGGATAATAGTTATTCTGCTGGTAGTGAAAACCGTCAAAAAGATATCCCCAGGTATAGCCATTTGATTGGTATTGAGTATCAAATACATTATTGACCATTAGTGATAAACTTAATTGTTTTAATTTCCAGGGAACAATACTATAGGTTAATAACAGATCGGTAACAAAATAGTTATCAATAATCCTATCCGGGTTGCTGGTATTATCTAAGTACTGCCTCCCCACAAACTTATTGAGGACTTGTATCTTCAAATCTTTCAGGGCATAACCCATATCGCTTCCAATCACTACATTCGGAGAAAAACTAATATCGGTATCGGAATAATCATTTTCAACTATATACCGGTCATCACTAAATGCGTAGTCATAAAGTATTTCGGTAAAATCCCTGATTTTATTTTTGCTAAGCGCAATGTTGGCATTCCAGTGCAGTTTACTGGTTATATCCCATGATCCCGCCAATTCAATCCCTATCCTGTAACTATCAGGTACATTGGTCCTTATTGAGGCACCAACATCATTCAATGCCCCGGTAAGAACCAACTGGTCCTTATAGTCCATCCAGTAAAAATTCGCTTCATAGGAAATATCGGCTGACGATTTCCTTACACCTGCTTCCAGGTTACCCAGTTTCTCGGGTTTAGGCAACTGACCGTTGAGGGCATCGATAAAATCTGATCGTACAGGTTCTCGATGACCTATGGCGTATGATATATAGGCACTGCTGTTTCTATCTAAACTGTAAGAAATCCCGACTTTTGGGTTGAAGAACTGATAATCCCCACCGGTATCGTAGGCAGTAAGATCACTATCGATACCTGCTGTACTATAGTCAATAGTCCGCAACTGCATGTCACCAAATATATTCAAGTCAGGGCTCAACTGATAATTGGCTTTTATATAGGTGTTGAAATCTTTCTTGAGCCCGTTTCCATGATAATATTGATCCCTGATTTCACTGTTTCCCGCAAAACGGGCCCAGATAATCTCCCCGAAATGGTCGCCATCGTAGACATTATACCCTCCTCCTACCGTCACCTGAAGGTCATTGTTTTGGTAATTAAATGAATAAGTAAGCCCGTAAAAGTCATTATCCAACCATCGTCTGCGAATAAGATCAGTAGAAGTTATCAATGAGTCGCCGATTAAAAGGTCCGCCAGACCATAATCCGCAAGGTTGTCGTTTTCCCGGTATTGCTCGAAGTATCCCTTCCCCTTGGTATAATGCAACGCGCCGGTAAAATTCCAGCGATCTGCCAGTTGCTGGTTGATCAACAATTGGAAATGGTTCTGGGAGTAATTATCAATTTCGTTGTCGTACAGGTAATAATTGAATCGGCGATCTGAGTTCATAAGGTTGTCAATCTGTTGCTGACTATTGTATTCTCCACTCCAGTCAATCAGCTGCTGTAGACCTTGTTGGTCATTGTTAATTCTGGCCTCTGGTGTTCCGTACCAGGCTTGCTGGGTCATTTCATTTCCGCCAAAGACTATTGCTTTAATTAACGTTTTATCACCGTAGTACCCCCCTGAAAGGAAGAAAGATTTTAGATTCGAAGAAGATCTGTCGATATAACCATCTGAAACCACTCTTGACAATCTGCCTTCGAAATTGAATTTTTCATCAATCAACCCGGAGTTAATTGTCACCGTGTTCTTAAGGGTGTTGAAGCTGCCTGCGGAATTATCCAGTTCCACCAAAGGTTCTGCTAAAACCGCATGGGTTTGCAGGTTTATGGTGGCGCCGAAAGCGGCGGCGCCATTCGACGAAGTTCCAATCCCCCTTTGAATTTGAATGTTTTCAACAGATGATGCAAAATCAGGCATATTTACCCAGAAGACTCCATGGCTTTCCGAGTCATTTAATGGGATCCCATTTATGGTAACATTAATTCGTGTAGCATCACTTCCCCTGATACGTAAACTGGTGTACCCAACGCCGGCCCCTGCATCTGAAGTGGTAACCACCGATGGTGAGTAGTTCAACAACACAGGTAAATCCTGTCCCAGGTTCCTTTCAGCAAGCTGTTTTTTAGAAATAGTCGAATAGGTGGTTGGTGTCTTGCTATTTGCCCGGGTTGCATACACAAACACCTCTTCTCCCATAATTACCGCTTCACTCAATGCGATTTCCTGAAATTCCAGGTTTGCGGCCAAATCGATATCCTTTTCATGGGCTTGAAACCCTACAAAAGAAACCTTCATGGTGTAGTTTCCGGAAGGTACATTTCTCAGTTGAAACTTACCATACTCATCTGATATGGTGCCAAAAGGAGTGTCTACCAATTGAACGGTGGCACCTGGCAATGCACCACCCATTGAGTCATTAACGGTTCCTGAAATTTTGTACTGTGCCACAGAAACCGCTGAGTATCCTGAAAACAGGATTACAGCAATCAAGTTTTTCACTTTGATATATGTCTATTATTTAACCATGTGAAGTGGGGCCTTCACTTTAGGTTATCATACTTCCTTTCCGAAATTACCCGGACAGGTTCAATGGGTATGATCTCAGCCTGTAGGTCGTCGTACTTGAAATTGAAGTATCCGCCCATTTAGGCACCCCTTAAAATACAAAGGTAATAAAATACCCTGACTCTAAGTATATCTGAATTTTTATGCTTTTAAGAAATACCCCTGTTTCTCGATATACCTTTCTACTACTTCTGGAACAAGATATCGAATACTAATTTTATTCTTTATCGCCTTTCGGATATAACTGGCTGAAATGTCCAACATCGGTGCATCTATTAACTCAACTCTGGAATCATCCAGCCATTGCGAAACAGTCGCTCCGGGGCGCGGATATACCAGCAATCCGTAGTTTTCCAATATTGCATTATGATTTTTCCATTTGGGAAACTGGGGCAGGTTATCTGCACCGATTATCAGCCTGAACTTGTGTTGAGGATGCTTTTCAGATAAATAGGCAAGGGTATCAATGGTATAGCTGGGTTTAGGCATTGAAAATTCTACATCAGTAACATGCAGGCGATGATTATCCTGGATTGCCTTCTCCACCATTTCATATCGATCGAACTCATGCAGCAGGGATTTGTTCTTTTTAAAAGGGTTTTGAGGTGATACCACAAACCAAACCCGGTCCGTATGCTCTGCCATGATATTGGCTATAATCAAGTGACCAATATGGATTGGGTTAAATGAACCAAAGTAAAGCCCTATGTTCATTTTTGACTAAGCATTGGTCACCAGTGGTCCGGCAAAATTCCGGTACATTTCCTGAGCTTGCCGTACGCTTACCTCCAATTCCTGATTAAGCAAAGTGATATCGAACTGATCCTCGAAAGTCATCTCGAATTTTGCTTTAAAAAGCCGGCGGCTAATACTACGATCTGCGTCGGTATTTCTGGATCTTAGGCGTTGTTCTAATATCTCTAACGATGGCACTTTTACAAACACCGCCAGCGCACTTTCACCAAAATATTTCTTAAGGTTAATTCCACCTTTTACATCCACATCGAAGATTACGTTTTTACCGGTTGACCAGATCCGTTCGATCTCAGATTTGAGGGTTCCGTAAAAATTACCGGCATAAACTTCCTGCCACTCAATAAATTCGTGGTTATCAATTTTTCGCTTAAATTCTTCGGGGCTTAAAAAATAGTAGTCCTTGCCATTTTCTTCCTGCCTACCCCTGCGGTCGCGGGTGCAGGCGGATATTGAGAATTCCAGGTCAGGGTTCTGCTGTACCAACCGCTTAACGATTGTAGTTTTACCGGACCCGGAGGGCGCAGAAAATATTATTGCTTTTCCTTGACGCATTTATCAGGCAGTATTCCTGATTTTTTGCTTAATCGAATTGATTAAATCGTCAGGGACTTTTTTCTTTTCTAACTTTGTTCGAATCATTTCCTTAATAGACTGCTCCAGATTATATGTCTCATAACAAGGAAGGCAGTCATCGATATGTTTCTGGAACTGCGCTTCTTCCTCAGGCGATGCTTCGCCGTCGGTCATCAATTCAAGCAATTCTAGACATCTCTGACAAGAAATCTGGCCAAACAAGTTCTGTCTGATCCAGTTAAAGAGGTTGGTAGCCATTCTTTTTTATTTATTGTAACCCATTGATTTTGCATATGCCTGTAACTTCTCTTTTAACAAATTCCGGGCGCGGTGTAACCTTGACCTGACTGTTCCAATTGGAATGTCCAGAATTTTGGACATCTCTTCGTAGGTAAAACCCTCAAGATCACACAAAATTATCACAGTCCTGAAGTCAACAGCCAGTGCATTTAGTGCATTGGATACCTCATCACCGATCATATGTTGCACGGTCTCCACCCGGAGATCCGTTGTCATCGAAACATCAACATCCTCAGAATTGTAGAAGGTTTCTACCTCCTGATAATCGACTTTAGCAGGTTGTTTGCTTTTCTTTCTAAAGTCATTGATGAAGCTATTTTTCAGTATTCGGAACAACCATGCTTTGGCATTAGTTCCTTGTTGAAAGGAATTTAAAAAGCGAAATGCTTTCAGGTAGGTCTCCTGCACTAAATCCTTCGCGTCATCTTCATCAAAGGTCAGGCGATAGGCAAAATTATACATCGAACCTATATGAGGCAAAAATTCCTGCTCGAAAATTCGATCTTTCTCGCGGCTGCTATAATTTTGCTTTACCTTTTCTACAGACATAAATGGGTATGGCTTGTTATATTCCCCGCAAAAACTGTTCCTTACCTACTTTAACTGCTTTTAATTTACAAAGTTTTCCTGATCTGTAACTAACAGGTCAATTTTTATGCACTCTTAATTGATTATAATAGCTATCCAAGGTTATTAAGTCCAGCAAGTCAAGCATTATTATATTCTATCTCGTTTTAGAAAGTATTTCTTAAAGTAGTAACGCAACGGATTATTGTATTTTTCGTTTTTCCATGGCCTGCTGCTGTGTGGCAGATGTTGTACCTGCACATTTTTTAACAAATAATTGTCAAACCCTAAACTTCTGGACTGCCTGGAAATATGAACATCATACCAATCTTTATCGGTCCTGAGAGTTTTAAAATCCAATGCTTTCAACAACTGGTTGCTTAATAAGGTACAACAAAAGCTTAAGCTGCGTTTGGTATTGATTACATCAGGTTCGGATTCTGAAATGTGGTTGTAAGGAAAATTGATCTTACCATTGGAATCGGTGGTAATAGCTGCCACCATTCCCGCTTTAGGATTTTCATCCTTAAAACTGATCATGGCACTAATTGTACTTGATTCGATTATCACATCTGATTCCACCACAATCAAATCGCGTTCTTTTTCAAGAGCCATCTTTTGGGCCATAATCAATACCGTACGGTAATTTGGTGAAGGAGTTGTAACATATTCGCTCAAATTAACCAGGTTATATGCTAACTCATTTGCGTGAGCTGCCAGATACTCTTCCGTAGGCTTATCACTGAAATCGTTAAATATATAGTAATCCTTTGCCAGATCAGATTGATTGACCGAGCGAATGGTTTGCTTGACGGTATCCAGCGAGTTCTTTACCGGTGTGATAATAACGGGTGACATCTGCTAACTATTGAGTGTGAAAGTAATGGTTTTTAAGCTAACTTTGACGGGCTTTTTTCTCAAAAAAACGAATATGGAACCTGTAGCGGTAACTGCAATTTTAATAATAATAGCAGGAATTTTAGCCATCAAGATCAGTAAACGTAAATCAATGTATCCGTTGTTACCCAAAAGGTACAACTTTGGCAAACGGCGCGATACCTTAAAAAAGGTATTGGAGATGCTTGATGCCCGGGAGGCTAAGGTTCTTTTGGAAACAGGGATTTCAAGAGAAGGCTTAAAAAATACCAAAGGAGACGGGGCCTCAACCATACTATTCGGGATTTGGGCCAAACAGCATCAGGCAAAGCTCTATTCCGTAGATATCGATCCCAAGGCAGTTTCGGTGGCCAATAAGCAAATTGATGCTATGGACTTAACGGATTACGTATTTACCCATGTATCGGATTCCGTAGCGTATTTAAAACTTTTCGATCAACAAGTAGGATTTCTGTACCTTGACAGCTATGACTACGACAAGAGGGACAAATCGATACAGAAAATGAGCCAGTTACATCATCTAAACGAGTTCAAAGCCATAGAAAGTCGATTAAAGGACAATTGTGTGGTATTGATAGATGATTGCAATTTACCTGGCGGGGGAAAGGGAAAAACAGTAATTGAGTATATGCTTAAACGGAACTGGGAAATCGTTATGCAGGAATACCAGGTTATCCTCCAGAAGAGTTCAATAGAGTAATTGCTGGTAGCACTCCAGCACCTGACTGGTAACCCTTTCCAGTTTGAACTTTTGCACGTGTAGTGCACCTTTTTCTACCATATTTTTACTAATTGATTTATCCTTTAGTATCTGGTCAATTGATTCGGCCAGCAACTCGCTATGGTTTACATCAACCTCCAGGGCAGCATCACCAGCTGCTTCTGATAAACCGGCTTGCTGGTTGATGATCACCGGTATCCCGCTAAACATAGCTTCTATTACAGGGATACCAAAGCCCTCCATCAGCGATGGGAATACAAATAAGGACGCCAACCGGTATATGGCAGCTAGCTGCTTGTTTGAAATCGGGCCAATGTTGCTTAAAAATGTTACCCTGCCGGATAAATTATACCTTTCAATGAATTCCTGAAGTTGGTGATAATACTTTTTTCCTTTTCCAACGATAATCAGGTGGTAATCACGTTCTTTCATCAGCCTTAAGGCTTTCAGAATAGCCATCGCATTCTTATGCGGTACTAACGCACCTACATAAAGGATGTACTTTTCCGGGAGCTGAAAATTGTTGATAGACCGGGGAATGGGCTCAACAGTTTCCTGGTAATAAATTTCATCACAACCTTGATAAACCACCCGGATTTTATTCTGCTTAATTTTCAACATAGTCACCAGGTCTGATTTGGTCTGTTCGCTGATAGCCAGCACCGTATCTGAGTTGGCACAGGCATGGGCAATTTTTCTGGTGTAAATTTTGCGATTTAGCGGTGAGAAGAACTGTGGATATTTCAAGAATATCAGATCATGAACTGTCACTATTACCCTGGGACGACTGGAAGTCATATTAAATGGCACCTCCTGGGACAGTCCATGATAAATATCCAATTTATCTTCATTAATGGATTGGTTAATCAAAAGGCTACGCCACAGTCCGTTTAAAAAACCAGGAAACATCACACCAGGTGTCCGTAGTTTGAGATTGTGCTGGGGTGTCCAGGGCAGATTGAGCTCAGGGAGCGACTTAATTTTGGGCGTGTATAAATAATACTGTGCTTGTGGATGATACTTTAGCAAGCCCTGAAGAAGGTTTCGTCCATAACTTCCCAGGCCTCGTTGGTTATGAAATATACGCTTGGCGTCAAATCCGACCTTCATGTTTCGGAATTAATTGGTTTATTCAATTATCGTTATCATTTTATACCTTCCTGTAAACAAAAAAAGAGTTGTACTCTCGTCAACTCTTTTTTTGATTCCCTTCAACATGTTTAATATCTGTACTGGTCAGGCTTAAAAGGACCTTCCTTGGAAACTCCGATATATTTTGCCTGCTCTTCGGTAAGTGTTTCCAGTTCCGCGCCCACCTTGGCTAAATGTAAACTAGCAACTTTTTCATCGAGATGTTTGGGTAGGGTGTACACTTTGTTTTCATAGTTTGCCCCGTTCTTCCACAGTTCAATCTGGGCCAATACCTGGTTGCTAAAGGAGTTGGACATGACAAACGAAGGGTGACCTGTAGCACAGCCCAGGTTAACCAATCTGCCTTCAGCAAGTAAAATAATGTCCTTATCATTAAGCCGGTACAGATCGACCTGAGGCTTAACTGTTTCCATTTGAGCATTTTGATTTAACCATGCGACATCAATTTCGTTGTCGAAATGACCAATATTACAGACAATTGCCTTGTCTTTCATACTTTGAAAATGTCTTCCTACGATAATGTCTTTATTGCCGGTTGCAGTTACCACAATGTCCGCTTCCTTAACCGCCTGGTCCATACGCTTCACCTGGTAGCCATCCATGGCCGCTTGCAATGCACAAATGGGGTCAATCTCGGTCACAATTACCCTGGCTCCGGCACCGCGCAATGATGCGGCCGATCCTTTGCCAACATCGCCGTAACCGGCAACAACTGCAACTTTGCCTGCCATCATAACATCAGTTGCTCTTCTGATGGCATCAACACAAGATTCCTTGCAACCGTATTTGTTGTCAAATTTAGACTTGGTAACTGAATCGTTTACATTGATCGCAGGCAATGGCAAGGTGCCCTTTTTCTCTCTTTCGGTTAATCTTAAAACTCCAGTGGTAGTTTCCTCTGAAATACCTTTGATACCAGGCACCAGCTCAGGGTAGCGATCCAGCACCATATTGGTCAGGTCACCCCCATCGTCAAGGATCATATTTAAAGGCTTTCGGTCCTCTCCGAAAAATAAAGTCTGCTCGATACACCAGTTAAACTCCGTTTCATTCATTCCTTTCCACGCAAAGACCGGCACGCCGCTTTCGGCAATGGCAGCGGCAGCGTGGTCCTGTGTACTAAAAATATTGCAGGATGACCAGGATATCTCAGCTCCTAATTCTATCAGGGTTTCAATTAGTACCGCAGTCTGTATAGTCATATGAAGACAACCGGCTATTCGTGCCCCCTGGAGCGGTTTGGATGGCCCATAATCTTTCCTGATAGTCATTAACCCTGGCATTTCTGCTTCCGCAAGGGTGATCTCTTTTCTACCCCAGTTTGCCAGCGTAATATCTTTTACCTTGTAGTTTACTTTTGTATCGATCATTTTCGAAGAGAAATTAAGTTTTCACAAATTTAGGTTTTTTGACGAACAATCTTCAGGTGGTTTCACCTAATGTTACCGTTATCCTACAAAAACGATTTCCTTGAAATCATAGGACCTTTCTGTTTGTTTAGTCTGGATCACCAATTTCCCAGACTCCGTTACTCGTACAATCATACCGTTGAACGATTCTTCATTATCCTTTTCCCGGAAGGTCCTGCGTTGGTTTATCCACATAAGTTTTTGGGTGTATTCATCCCTTAATTCCTCCTGTAGTCCGGATTTAAGCTTTTGGTAATTGCGATTCAGGTGTACTAATAACTTATTTAACACTTGCTGAAGTTCCAGTTCTTTACCGGATACCAGGGAAATACTGGTAGCGTTCCCAACCTTGAATTGCTGCTGGTTTACATTCAGTCCTATTCCGAGGACTGCCCATTCCAATTGGGTCGCACGTACAGTATTTTCGATCAATATTCCGGCTATTTTATCATCGTGGTAGTAAATATCGTTCGGCCATTTTACCCGGGCACTGGTCAGTTCAAAATTCTCCAGCGTATGTACAATAGCCAATGAGGTAATCACGGTTAAATCGAATTGTTTTGCGATTGGTAAAAAATAAGGTTTCACCATTGCCGAGAGCGTAAGATTTTGACCTGGCTCGGACTCCCATTTATTCCCTCTCTGGCCCTTTCCGGCGGTTTGATTGTTGGTGACGATTACCGTTCCATCTGCTACTATACCTCCTGACAATAAGTCAGAAGCCACCTGATTGGTGGAATGACAAGACGTCAGTTCTATTAGTTTTGAGCCTATAAATAAAGAATGGATTGGGTTTTTATGCAACTATTTTTTTGTAGCTTTGTCTGCAATTTAGTACAAAGCTGGCATTTGATAAAGTCTGAATGAGTTCTCGTGAGTTATGCGATCTGGTGGTTGAAGGAATGAGAGAAAAGAAGGCCCAGGACATTGTGACCATGGATTTAAGAACTATTGAGAATTCGATTGCCGATTTTTTTGTTATATGTACAGGGAACTCAGATACTCAAATCGACGCCATTTGCAACTCCATTGAAGAAACTGTACACAAAAACGCAAACATTTACCCCTGGCATTTGGAGGGCAAACAAAATAAGGAATGGATTTTGCTGGATTTCGTAGAGGTGGTTGCTCATGTGTTCCGGATGGACCGACGGGAATACTATGCCATTGAAGAACTGTGGGCAGATGCACAGGCCACTTATTTGGAAAACCAAACATAGCATTCCAATTATCGTTATAGTTTAAAACCGATATGGCAAACAATCCAAACAATAAGAATATAATTAAACCACCACCCAAGAACAATTATCAGGTATGGATAATTGCGACTTTAGTGGCACTTATTGTAGGTATATCTTACTTCACCAACAATACGGAAACCATCAGCATCAATCAGTCCAAATTTGAGCAGATGGTAATGGACGACGATGTTGATAAAATCGTGTTCATTAAGAATAAGGAAAAAGTTGAAATTACCCTTAAGGAAGAAGCACTTAACAATAGTAAGTACAAATCTGAACTAGAAAACCAAAGACCCTGGGGTGGATTGGGTGGACCTCATTACAGTTTCACTGTGGTCTCTGACGAAATTTTCGACAAGGAATTTAAAGAATTACGCGATAGGCTTCCCTCAGAGCAGGCCAGTGAACTTAACTATTCAGCTGAAGTACGAAATGATCCCTGGGGTTTCTTTTGGACCTGGGGTTTCCTTATCTTGATTTTATTTGGATTCTGGTTTCTGATGAGGAGAATGACTGGCGGTGGCGGTCCTGGTGGGCAAATTTTCAATATTGGAAAATCCCGGGCGGCATTGTTCGATGCCGAAAATAAAGTAAAAATCACTTTCAAAGATGTGGCTGGCCTTGATGAAGCCAAGGAGGAAGTGAAAGAAATCGTCGATTTTCTGAAGAGCCCTGCCAAGTTCACGAAACTCGGGGGTAAGATCCCTAAAGGCGCCTTGCTAATAGGCCCTCCGGGAACAGGGAAAACATTACTGGCCAAGGCGGTAGCAGGAGAAGCTGAGGTACCATTCTTTTCTTTATCCGGGTCGGATTTTGTTGAAATGTTTGTTGGTGTGGGAGCTGCCCGTGTTCGTGACCTGTTCAAACAAGCAAAAGAAAAAGCCCCCTGTATTGTCTTCATTGATGAAATTGATGCCATTGGCAGGTCTCGAGGAAGAGGACAAGTACCCGGATCAAATGATGAACGTGAGAATACGCTGAATTCACTGCTGGTTGAAATGGATGGATTTGCCACGGATAGTGGGGTCATCATTTTGGCAGCCACCAACCGTCCTGATGTCCTTGATCAGGCACTGTTACGACCTGGACGATTTGACCGGCAAATATCCATCGATAAACCGGACATTGTTGGCCGGGAAGCGATATTTCAGGTACATCTAAAGCCCTTGAAGTTACATAGCGAGGTAGACCCTAAGAAACTTGCCGCACAAACCCCTGGCTTTGCCGGGGCAGAAATTGCCAATGTTTGCAATGAAGCTGCGCTTATTGCCGCGCGTAAGGATAAAGATGCGGTGGGTATGAAGGATTTCCAGGACGCCATTGACCGTGTAATTGGCGGACTTGAGAAAAAGAGTAAAATCATATCCCCGGAAGAGAAGAAAATTGTTGCTTATCACGAAGCCGGGCATGCAGTGGCGGGATGGTTTCTGGAACATGCCGATCCATTGGTAAAAGTCAGTATTGTTCCTCGTGGTATTGCCGCACTGGGTTATGCTCAGTACTTGCCTAAAGAGCAGTTTTTGTATCAAACGGAACAATTACTGGATGAGATGGGTATGACGCTGGGTGGCAGGGCTGCAGAAACGATTGTGTTCGATAAGATTTCTACCGGTGCACTTAGCGACCTTGAAAGGGTTACTAAAATGGCTTACAGCATTGTGACTGTCTATGGAATGAACGACAAGATAGGCAACGTCAGTTTCTATGACTCCAAACAATCCGAATACACCTTCAATAAACCTTACTCTGAATCTACTGCTGAAACTATTGATGAAGAGGTTCGGAACATCATAAGTGTTTCTTTTGAAAGAGTGAAAAAGCTGCTTATCAGTAAGAGAAAGGAACTGGAAATTGTTGCTAAAGAACTTTTAGAAAAGGAAATTATTTTCCAAAGTGATCTGGAACGATTGATCGGCAAGCGGCCCTTCGAAAAACAAACCACTTACCAGGCATTTACCAATGGTAAGCAGGAAGAAAAATCCAAGGAACCACCGGTTGCGGACGAAAAACCAACAGCCAGCACAGACAACATTAGTCAAGATAAACCGGCGGAGGAATCAGAAACTGCCGAACCGAAGCAATTACCCAAAGATCAAGAATAATCACTATATTGGCTGATCATTTTGCGGATCAACTTGAAATTCTGATCCCAGGCCGATTTCCCTAAAAATGATGCACAATTTACACCTTCCTGAAGGCAAAAAACTGTTTTTTGCCTCCGACTGTCATCTAGGTGAACCTGATTACCTAACCAGTCGGGAGCGGGAGAGAAAGGTAGTAGCCTGGCTGGATGAATTTGAGGATCAGTCCGCAGGCTTCTTCCTACTGGGCGATATATTTGATTTTTGGTTTGAATACAATCATGTTATACCAAAAGGATATGTGCGCTTTCTGGGAAAATTAGCAGAAATAACCGACCGGGGTATACCGGTGTTTTTCTTTACCGGAAATCATGATATGTGGTTATTTGATTACTTCTCTACCGAATTGAACATTTCCGTTTTCAGAGAACCCCAGTCATTCGAAGTGAACCGCACCATTTTGCAAGTGGGACATGGCGACGGGCTGGGTCCGGGACAGGCACCGTATAAAATATTGAAAGCAATGTTTTCCAGTCAAATGTGCCAGTGGATGTTTAAGTGGCTTCATCCTAATGTAGGCTTTGCCATTGCAAACCTGTGGTCACGTAAAAGTAGAAAACATAACGGGGTGGCGCTGCCATTTGTATCCGCAGGGAGCGAGAAGATTTTTCAACACTGCAAGGATACTGAAGCTACATATCATCACGATTTCTACGTATTTGGCCATCGTCACCTGGCACTCGAGTTACCAATTAGCTCAAACAGCACCTATTTCAATGTGGGTGAGTGGATTCAGGGTTTCACATTCGGAGTTTATGATGGCGCCAATTTCAAGCTGGACACTTTTGATTAAAAAGCTTACGGTATTGTTATTGTGCGCAGTATTACCTCAGTTCATACTGGCACAAGAATGGAACTTCGAATCCAGTCGGAAACTTGAGAACTCTGTTAGAATTATCAACAATGACCGTTTCGGCAATTTTTATTTAAATGACACCCGGGGCAATATTATTATGTTGGATTCCATGGGTCATTTTCAGAGGCAGTTCGCACCTTCGCATTATGGCCAGCTTGCATCACTGGAATCATGGACGGCCCTGCGAATTTTTCTTTTCTATCAGGATATACAGCAATATTCATTCTTGGACCGTTATTTAAATCCAGCTGAATTCAACAGGTTACCAGATGAGATATTCGGCATAGTGGCCCTGGCCAGTCCCAGCAGTGACAACCAGCTCTGGTTGCTTGATCTTAGTCCGCTGAACTTAGTTAAATTCGATATTCGCTTCAACACCATATCCCTGAGTCAGCCATTACATCAACTTTCAGATACCATTAAGCTTAGTCCGTATCAGTTAATTGAATATCAGAACAGGGTATATCTGGGAGATAGTGTACTAGGCATCCTTGTCTTCGACAATCTGGGTAATTATTTACGCACTATAAAAAAGACAGGAACTGAGCACTTTTATCCGCTTAACAGTGAATTCTACTATCTGCGTAACAATCGCATTCATTTTAATGCTATCTATCAGGATAATCATCGTTCGGTTAACCTTCCGGGGACCGATATCTCATACCAGCATGTACTGCTTACCAACAGTAAAGCCATGCTGATATCCAATCAACAGCTGTATTTGTATACTTACAAACCCTGATAAATTTCCAGGATCCTTTGTCTAAAAAGGAAACTGTAACGGGAATTAATCAGATCGATTTCTGCGCGATTTTTGTTGTTCAGGCTCTCCAAATAACTGTAAAAATCAGTGTTCCCTGAGTTGTAACGACTTTCTGCAAATTTGAACGATTGTTCCAGCGCACTTAAATTTTCCCTGGCAGCCTCATATGTACTGTGAGCAGCCACCAAATCCAGATATGCTTGTTGCATGCTATTTACCAGATCAATCCTAACCTGTTCATAGTCTAGCTCAGTATTACTAATATTGATATTGGAAACGTGGACATTATTCTTTATCCGGTTTCGGTCGAATATCGGGATATTTAAAGCTAAACCCAGGAATTTTTGCTCGTTGAGGTTAAGCTGGTCCAAATAACCATCCTGATTATTCGAGGAGAAAGTCGATCCGTAAGCTGCCCTCATGTTCAGACTTGGCAACCGATCAGCTTTTGCCATTGCAAGGTCCAGTTTACTCGCTTCAATTCCTAGCCCAGCACTTTTTAGACCCGGAGAATAAGCCAGCACTGATTTTAGTAACTCCTGATATTCTGGAATAGTGGTATCAATACTCCTGCTGAGTAAGGAGACATCCTCTATGCGGTAGTCCAATGAGGGATCAAGCAGTAATGTTTGCAGCAAAGATAAACGGTCGCTCTTGTACTGATTCTCAAGGGTAACTTTGTTCAACTTTTCATTGGCTATCTGCGACCTCAAATTGAACACTTGCTCCATATTTGCAACGCCCGCCTCAACCCGGCGCTCTGCCCTATTCAACTGGTTTGATAATAGATCCAGCCTTTCCTGGGCAACTTTAATGTTCTCCCGGTCAGATATTACCAGTAGATAGGAAGCTGTAATCGCTAATTCAATGTCATCCCGGGTTTGCGCGGCATCAAAGTCTGCCGCTTGCCGAACCATGGTGCTTTTGCGTGCAAAGTTCCTGGTTCTCATCCCATTAAAGATGTTAAAGTCCATGTTTAGCGAGGGTGTTGAACTTTTGGTAGTGGCGGTTACTGGTTCGAAGGTAGTAGGGTCATTTGTCAGACCGTGACTGATGTTATAGTTACTGGAGGCGGACACCCTCGGGAGGTATTCCAGTTTGCTTTGTTTTTCATTCGCCTCAGCAATTAGAAAATTATTATTGACTTTTTTTATGGAGATATTGTTCGCCAAACCAATTTGGACACAATCATCAAGGGTAAGCCTTTGCTGTGCGTTACAGATTAATGGACCCGACAACGTTACGAGTATCAGCCCTGTGGAAAATAGATTTTGATATGCTTTCATAACTTATTTTTAAAGTAATGGTAGCATATCCAAGAGGGTGCCAGTTGTGCATCTACATAATTATCAGGTACTTACAGTAATTGGGAGTTGGCACTTTGTCCGAAAACGATACAAATTCGTTCAATTGTGAACGATATAATCGGGTTAATGCCGGGGTTCCAGCCCGATCAGGACATGACAGGAACTGGTTCCAGCTGGTGTGTCTTGGGGATGAGAATGGTAAATACCGTACCTTCTCCTTTTGCACTGTCGACGGTGACTATCCCCTTATGCTTATCGATAATACCAAAAGTAATAGAAAGTCCTAGCCCGGTACCTTCTCCGAGACCCTTAGTGGTAAAAAATGGTTGGAAAATCTTGGCTCTCACCTCCTCTGACATCCCCCTTCCGGTATCTGCAATGCTTATTTCAACCTCCGAATCCTTATTGGTAGTACGAATGGTAATTGTCCCACTTCCGGAAATAGAATCTATTGCATTGCTAATAATATTCATGAATACCTGGTTAAGCTGTCCTGGGAAGCACTCTATCTCTGGAATCGTTGGGTCATAATCCTTAATGATTCGTAGTCGATCACTATCAATTTTAGAATTAAGCAGTATCAATGTACTGTCAATTCCGCTATGAACATTGGCTTCTTTTAATTCAGTTTCATCTAACCTGGAAAAAGACCTTAACCCTTTTACAATCTCTGCAGTTCTGGTAGCTCCTTCTTTGATCGCATTCACCACTTCGAATACGTTGCCGGTAGTTTCGTTGAAATACAACTGCCTCTTTAGCCTTTTCACATCATTAAGCACGCCCTTAATTTCTTCCACTGACCCGGCATCGTCAAGTTCCGCATATTTATTGAGCACCTCCAGCAGACCTTCCAGAGAAGCCCTCAAACCATCCACTCCTGCATACACGAAGTTAATCGGATTGTTAATTTCATGTGCTATGCCTGCGGTGAGTTCACCCAGGCTGGCCATTTTTTCTGATTGAACAATTTGCGTATGGGCCGCCTTCAATTCTTTAAGCATATTTTCCAGCCGGTCTTTTTGCTGCTGAATCTCCATGTTTTGCAGGGCCAACCTGGTATTAGCTTTCTTCTTCAGACGGTAACTTCTATATATCAGGAATAAAATAATGGCAAATAATACCGAAAGGCCGAAGAAAAATGTTCTCATGGCCTGTGAGATACTTAATTGTGATTCTTGTAAAGCTTTTCTCTCCTCCAGTAATGCGATGGTCTTTTGCCGTTCCTTTTCCTCCAACTCTTTCTGGTTAAGACGCAGGGACTGGATGCGCATCTCACGATTATTCTTCTCAACTTCATATGCCTGTTGCGATAAAAGCAAAGTTTGTTGTGCCTTTTCCTTCTCCGATTGCTGATGTTTTAAACTTATCTGCTGAAGCTCCTTCTCCTTTTTCAATAAAGCCAACTCAGCCTCATTTTTGTCGGAAATGTATTGTAATTCCTTTAATTCCAGGTCTTTGATTTGTTTTTCCACCTGAAGTAAACGAAAGTCCTTTTCTTTTCTCTCAACCTCCAGTTGCTTCTCCAGCAATTTTCCTTTTTGCTTGGTTTCGGCGGCTAAAAGCTGGCGCATGATCTCTGTGTGTTTTTTATAATATTTCAGCGCCTGCTCATCGTCATTGTCATTGAGATAAATGTCTGAAAGCAACTTGTAACTTTTAACCAGAACCTCATAGGCCTTTTCCCGTTCGGTCCACAACACCGCCATTTGTGCATATTCTTTAGCTGGTTTTAGTTTGCCCAGTGCCTGATAAGTGTAAGAGATTTCATGGTTCACCAGTGCGGAACTAACAAAGTCCTCACGTTCACGACGTATCTCCAATGCGGAAAACAGGTAGTTTAACGCCTCATTATACTCACCCTTTGCCTGGTGGATAAAAGCAATGTTCATCAGAATGTCATCATTCTGGTTTCCTTCTTCACCCTCGCCCATTTTTTGATTTAACTCCAGGGATTTTTTATAGTATTGGAGCGCCTGGTCATTATCGTTGAGATTTTTATAATGGGTACCGATTTTATTGTAAGAAGTAGCCATTCCTTTATAATCACCAACTTCTTTTTTCAGGCTTAACGATTGCAACTCGTATTCAAGTGCTTTTTCTCTTTCTCCGCTTTTGTCGTGAATTTCTCCAAGCCGTTCCAGTACATCCAGTAGTTGTTCCTTCTCTTCCCGGGATTCATGAAGATTCAACAATTGTTGGTAAATCGTTTGTGCCTCTACCTTGTTATTTAACTGATAATGGGTATCTCCCATAAGCCGTAGCAGATTGATTTGGCCAATGGTATCTCCCATAGATTGTTTAGACTCATACGAACGGCTAAAATATTCTGACGCTTTCTTATGCACACCCCATTCACCGAAAAACAATCCTATTTCCATTTGAATATCCGCCAGCGATCTGATATCGCCCTGGTTTTCCAGGGCTTTAGAGGCCTGAAGATAATGTTCCAGTGCTGTCAGGTAATTTCTTTGTACTTTATAGGACCGACCCAGAATCCGGAGGCTCTCGACCAATCCGTCCTGATAGGAAAGTTGCTCTGCCAGATCCTTCGCTTCCGTCGCCAGCTCGGCAGCTTTTTCCGGGTCACTGATCAGTATTGATTGAGCCCGGTGATTTAACAGATTTACCCGGGTACTATCATTTACATAAAGCAATGGATGCCCCTGAACCCCAAGCACCAGGGTAGCACATACAACTAACATGATAATTCTCACTGCTTTCATTACTGTTTACTTTCCGTATACCATCTTTTATACGTAAAAATCATTTCAACGGTATAGTAAAGGTAACCACGGACCCCTTACCTTTCTCGCTTCGAAGGTGAATATCACCTGCCTGCTTTTCAAGATACTCTTTGCAAAGCTTCAGTCCCAAACCGGTGCCCTTCTCATTGGACGTCCCACGTGTGGTGTTGTGATATTCTTTCTCAAATATATGCTTTTGTAATTTCCGGCTCATCCCTACGCCTCTGTCCTTCACACTAACAGCCAAATGACCATTTTGTGGAATAATGTTCACCGTAATGGAACTTCTCTTCTTGGAATACTTGATGGCATTATTAAGCAAGTTGCGCATCACCAGATTGATAATGTTTTCATCACCAAGTACAATAGGGTCCCCCTGAGCGTACTTGAACTCAATATTTATCCCTTTTTGTAATGCCGAAACCTGGTACAGGTCGATGTTTCTCTTTACCAATTCCACAATTCTAATTGGTTTATTGTCTATCTGGCTTTGTCCCATCTGGGATTGGGACCAGAACAACAAATTGTCCAGCAAACTGGTTACATCCTGCAGATTGGCTTGTAGCTTCATGTAAAACTGATCCAGCTTAAGCCGGGAAACGTCCTCAGGCAGTTGCTTCAGGATCTCGAAAAATACGCTGAGAGAAACCAGCGGCTGCTTGAGGTCATGAGATATGATAGTAAACAATTTGTCCTTAATAGCGTTGATCTTGGTTAATTCATCATTCTTTATTCTTAATTCATCAGTACGGGCACGTACCTTATCCTCCAGTTCACGGTTTGCCTTTGCCAGGTTTTCCAAGAGGTGTTTCTTATCCTGGGCCAATTGATAGTTCTGCAGGGCATTATCAATAATAATTTTTAACTCACGGGTGTCCCAGGGTTTTAATATATAACGATAAATGCCACACTTGTTAACCGCACGCATGATAAAGTCAATATCACTATAAGCGGTTAAGATCATCCGCATGGTCTCGGGATGTGATTTGGCCACAATTTCAAGAAATTCAACTCCGGTCATTCCCGGCATTTTCTGATCTGTAACAATCAGATGAATTACATATTGGTCCAAAATTGACAAACCCTCTTCCGCAGACAGGGTGGTAAATACATTAAAGTCGCGAAAAAAGGCATTCTTAAATACTACCAAATTATTCTCCTCATCATCAACGTACAGGATGTTATAACGATTGTCGCTCATAATTGAGAATGGGTGGGGTCAATTTCAATAGTGGTGCAATCACCTAAATAACAATTTACAAATAAATCCTCAACCAAAGCCCTATATACCCCTTTATGGTCAATAATCACCCCAATTTGGGGGAGTAAAATAAAGAGACTTACGATTGATTATTGACGATTTACCCGATCGGTTGACGATTTGGATGGCATTCGAGCACCGGTGATCGGGCTGTGATTTTAAATAGACATTGGTAGCTGAGTTTTAGCTACCTGAATTCTCTAACGGGCGTAGCGTTTTTGATTTCAGCCACCACAGCAGCTGATGGTGAGGTAGATTGTTCGATTATAAAAAAACGTCACGCCGGAAGGCGTGACGTTTTAGAAACCTAGTCGTTGTCAACCCAGGTAAGATTTGTAGAAATCACCGAGGTGCTGGCATTTTGTCTGCCTAACGTAAGCCCGTTATCCACCGAAGTCAGGGTAAATACCGCACTTCCTCCACCTGTCACCTGGCTATCATCCGGAATGCTAACCATTGCATCCGCAGTTAAATTCCCTTCAGTAATTGTAACACTTCCTGAGGCACTGATATCACCAGTAACTTCCCATTGCACATTTACGTCGTTGTATATTACTTCCGGAATTTCGATACGTATCGGTACATCATCCCCTTCATCTGCCTCTATATTGCTGGTACTACTAAGTTGTACATACAGTGGCAGTGTATTATCAAAACTTGGCAGTCCTTCATCCGGGTCTGCTTCACAGGCGCACAAACAAAATGTTATGGCCAATACTATATATTTTATGCTGTTATTCATTTTCCTAAAGTTTAAATATCAAACCACATTTTTTCATCCAACGGCCGTTGTGTTGGTGCATTGGTGTTGGCCGCTACCTCATCCGGAGGTAAAGGAAATCTTCGCATAAGATTACCGGTTTGGGCTCCGTCGGGTAGTTGTAAATTTGGGTAACCCACGCCATTAACTTCCGTTCTTCTCCAATGTGTCCAGCCTTCTAATGGCCGCACTACCAGGTCAACCCAGGCTTCTTCAGCGATCACCTGGACCGTTGCGGTTGGAATCCCTGCCAGATACGCATCGATATCGGCAGCATCAATGCCATAGGATAGCATAGCCACGGAAATACCTTCCCGCATCTTTGCATCTGCATCACCGGTGGCAAAGCCACGGGCAATGGCTTCGGCTTCCAGAAACAATTGTTCCTGGTAAGAAAATAACACATCCGGAGCGGCAGGCCTTACCAGTTCCACAGTCCCATCAGTTCCCGTCGGTGCCGTACTTAACACCCAGTGAACTGAAGGGGAGGCGTCACCCCCCGGAGGCACACCCACTACCTCAGAAGCAGGGTCTCCCCCAGGATAAGGTTCAAAATAAATCCGTAATCTGGGATCGGATTTAGATTTCATCAAGTCTACCATAGCCTTACTGGCAAAGTAGAAGAAGTTTTGTCCTCCGGCGAATGCATTTAGAGTTTCCCAGAAAGGGTTTCTGTTTCCTGATACACTAAAGAATGGAAACCTGGCATTGTCCAGGGGAGAACTTATCATGTCTCCTTCAGCGATCAAAGCACCTATTTCCGTTGCCTTAGATGGATCCGCATCAACCATAGTCATTAAAGTTCTGAACTTCAACGACTTGGCAAATTTTCTCCATTTAGCCATATCCCCGTTAAAGATCAAATCATTGTTGGTAATAGCCAACGGACTAGATTCATCCATCTGTGCAATAGCCTCGTCTAGCATGGACAATACACCATTAAGAACCTGTTCCTGAGGATCAAAATTGGGCAGGTCAAATTCAGGATTTACTGCTTCTGAAAATGGTGCATCACCCCAAATTAGTGTGGTTGACCAGAATATCATGGCCCGGAATATTTTACATTGGGCCGCGGCATTGTTCTGAACAGGATCTGCTGCTTCGGCAATATCTATTGCCAGCTTCAGATTCTTATGCTCATTTCTGTAATGAGACCTCCAGGTGTTGCCATTAACGTTTGTACTGATAATGTATCGCTCCGGCTGAGTGAAAACACCAGCTCCTAACGATCCTCCACCTGAAAACAGCTGACTAACAGCCAGTCCGGTAGGTCCGAAATCAATAGTCCTATTGGTCGAATAGTCAACTATTGAATTGGTAAACAACAATCCAGGATCCGCCGCAGAAGAGGCGTTTGGACTGGTATTTACGTCTAAAAAATCGCTTTCACAGGCCCCTGCCATTAAAACAAGCAAGGGAATCAATATATATTTTGATAATCTATTCATTTTCTTGTCTTTAATGGTTTACAGTGCTAATCTCAGATTGAATCCATAACTTCTGGCTGAGGGAGCACTTTTAAATTCAACACCCGAACCAGTAAGTACTGTCCCAAAGAAATTAAGCTCGGGATCAATATGCGGTACTTCACTCTTGATTAGAATCAGGTTACGTCCCTCAAAACCAAAATTGATACTGCTGAATGGTGTACGTTCTACCAATGTATTTGGGAAACTGTAGCTTAACCTTACCTCACGGAGTTTAATATAAGAGGCACCGAATATCTGACCCTCAGTATTGGAAGTATTCGCATAGTGAGTCCAGAATTGCTGCATACTCTCTACCGGTACGTCATTGGGTCGGAAAGTACCATCACTATTGGCAAGTACCCCGTCATCGATGAAGATCTGACCCCTGTTTAAAGTGGTCTCCGTGGTACGGCCATCCTCTCTCAGATCGGCCACTGATCCGGAAAACATAACGCCACCTTCCCTAATATCTATTAAAGCGCTCAGTTGGAAACCTTTAAATGATAGGGTATTTTGTACGCCCAGGGTCCAGTCAGGGAATATACTTCCATGATTGATACGGGGGCCAACTTCGCGCAATCCTGTGGCAGGATTGATTACTGGTTTGCCACTGACAGAATCACGCAGCCATCCTGATCCGTAAAGACCGAAAGGCTCTCCAGGCGCAGCCCGAATTGAAAGCCCGCTGAATCCACTGGTAAGGCTTAACTCGTCCAATCCCGGAGCCAGCTTCTCCACGGTTTGTGTGTTTGCAGCAAAATTCAACCCGATATCCCATGAAAACCCACTGTTGGTTTGTACCGGTGTCCCGCTAAGCAGCACCTCAAAACCCTTATTTCGAACCTCACCAGCATTGATCCTCCTGGATTCGAATCCAGTTGACTGCGGGATGGAAACTGAGATTATTTGTTCCTCTGTAACGGTATTGTAATAAGTGGCATCCAAACCAATGCGTCCATCCAAAAACTGGAGTTCCGTACCAATTTCGAAAGAAACCTGATTTTGTGGTTCTAATGCATCACCAGGAGGAATTACGTCTGTAGCCGCAAAAGCCAGCTGACCTCCATGCGGGAAAGTATTATTTGATACAAACTGTGTAAACACATCAGCTTGAGGGATGTATTGGAAATCCAACTGATAGGGCGCTTCGTCACTTCCAACGTTCGCCCAGTTGGCCCTAAGTTTACCAAAAGAAAGAACACTGTTGGCCAAATTAAAGGCCTCGGTGAATACCAGACTGGCGCTAACACTGGGATAGAAGAAGGAATTGTTATCCACCGGTAAAGTTGAACTCCAGTCATTCCTTCCGGTGACATTCAGGAATAAAAAGTTCTTGTAATTGAAGGTGAAATCTCCATATATGCCGTATATTCTTCTTAACTCCTGGTAGTTCACCGGAGCAGTGGAAGCAGCATTCGCGTAATTGTACAATCCATCCACACTAAGGTCGCTGGCGGTTATTTTGGTACGCCGCAATGATCTTTGATTGATGTTAAATCCCACTATACCGGTAAACTCAATGTCCTGATTAATATCCTTAGTGGCGGTTGCCAGAATGTCTGTGTTGAACTCCCGGCTGTACAATTCCTGATCGGTAAACTGTCCATTTATCTGGTTTATTGTACCCTTCCGTACTATATCCCTTCTAAGTTCGGTGTATACATCCGTACCAACCCTGCCGGTAAAATTTAGCCATTCGGTAGCATCATAACCCACCTGCACGTTTCCGAATAAACGGTCAACCAGGTTGTTATTGGGATTATTCTGCACTACCCAGAATACGTTATTGGTGGTCTGGCTACCATCCAAACCAATGGGTTGTCCATTTTCATCAACCACGTTTTGCTCCAGTAAACCGACATCCAATGTCCGTGGGAAACCATTCTGAACTAATTCACTAATTATATTGGGATTATTGCTTCCCTGCCTGGGTCTACCCAAACCTTCTGTGCGCACATAACTGAACGAAACTCGTGCACTGAATTTCTCACTGAATCTGGTTCCGGCATTTACTGACACTGTGTTTCTGTCCAGTGTATTGGTCGGAGTGATGCCCTTTTGCTGCAGGTTGGTATAGCTAAGCCTAAAATCGCTCTCTTCTCCACCGCCGGCAAATGCAAAATTATTTATAAACGTGTGACCCGTTTGATAAAAGTCCTTAACGTTGTCCGGATACGCCTGTAACGGCCGGTCTACACCATCGTATGGGAACTGAGGAAATACCTGGCCCTGTACCTGATCTATCCGAGGCCCCCAGCCTCCGGTAAAGTTATTAGAGTCAAACTGGCCAAAATCACCCTGAGCATACTCATTCTGATAATCAGGCAATTTAAATACTTCGTCAAATCGTACGGATGAATTAACCGTCAGAAATGCCTGTTGGCCTGGCTTTCCTCGTTTAGTGGTGATTATAATTGCACCATTTTTTGCTCGCTGCCCATATAAGGCAGAGGCTGCAGCGCCTTTCAACACTGTGATGGTGGCAATATCATCAGGGTTTATATCACTGGCCCTGTTACCTACATCAACTCCGCCAGTAATGACATCGTTTCTGGATCCGTTGTAGGAAGAATTGGAAATAGGTACTCCATCTACTACGAACAGCGGTTCATTGGTTCCGTTAGGACCCTGAGAACCACCATCGGTAATCATGGTGCTGGCGCCTCGTATCAAGATTCTGGAACTTCCTCCGGCGGTACCAGAAGAAGATGAAATATTTACCCCAGGCACTTTACCAGCCAATGAATTAAGTACGTTTCCGTCGCGGGCTTCAGTCACCTGATCCCCGTTGACAGTAGAGACAGCATATCCCAAAGAGCGCTTCTCCCTTTCAATTGCAGCAGCTGTAACTACTACTTCACCCAATTGGGTTACATCTGGTGCCAATTGCAGGTCAATAACAGTCTGAGAGCCTACCTCAACTTCCTTTGACTCGAATCCGATAAAGGAGTAAATGATAGTAGTTGCTGATTCCGGAAAGTTAATTCGATAATTTCCGTCAATGTCCGTTACTGTTCCAGTAGTGGACCCCTTGATAATAACATTCACCCCGGGTAATGCTCCATTGTCTTCCGAAGAAGAGACATTCCCGGTGATGGTTCGATCCTGCGCCTGTAAATTGAGCCCTATGGCGCAAAGTACAAACACAAGAATCCCTAGTAATTGTGATCTCATAACATTGTATTTAGGTTAATAACATTATGCTAGCCTGGAATGCGGGAGTACCCGATTCCAGTAACAGCATAAAACTCGGGATAAAAGGGTATGAATGTTATCCCCTTTAATACGGGGATTTAGATACTGAAATAGGCCCAATCTAAGGGGGTAATTAGCGCAGCTCTGGCAAAAATACCCCTTAAATAACCTGAGCGTTGTTCGATAAATCTGCTATAAACCACTGTAATTAAGAATTTTATGACAAATTCAGGTTACATGCTATCCAATGGAAAACCAGGAAAGTATTTTGAGGGGTTGATGATAAGAAAGCAGGAAAATAACCCTCCATATTGGGGTACTGACCAATTCAGTGAAAGTGGCTATCTCCGGGGTAGACGGAGCAATTATTTCGGAAAATCGATGAAAATCGACCCAACGAATGACTGGAAAATACTGTTGAAATTAGATGAACTTGTTCTTCAGAGC
>BQJT01000003.1 GCA_021604845.1 Cyclobacteriaceae bacterium | reverse complement strand
CATAAAGCATTTCCATACTTCCAAAGACTTCACCCCCAGCTTCCAGCACATTGGTAATGTACATGGGCATCACTGTAAACAAACTTACCAGTATGATCACAAAAATGGAGTGACTGAAAAAGCCAAACAGGAATATCAATTTGTGGTTTAGCAGGAATCGGATACCGGTTTGCAGACGGTCTGATAATTTCCCTTTATCAACTTCAAATATTTTATCCGGCGTATACTTTATGAATGAAATTAGCAATACCGAAATAAAGTAGGTGATTCCGTCGAGTGTGAAAATTTCGTGTATCTCCCATGCTTGTATCCTTATGTCTCCGATCAGGGGCAGCTCAGTATCGACACCTTCCAGCAGTACCACTGCCAGTGCCCCGGCAATAACGTTTGTAGCTTGTCCAACTATTTCTATGTAGCTGGTAACCCGGGTATAGTTTTCCGGGCTGGTAATTTCCTGGGTAAAAGCATACAGGTTGGGATAATGCATTCGGTAACCAAAAACCGTTATGGTAAATACCAGAATAATTAATACCAACGGCAAATTTCCCATAAACCAACCAGCAATAGCCACTACTAACAACATGCTGCCTTCCACGATATTGGTAATAAGAAACAACTGTTTTCGGTTGAAACGATCCACCAGTGTACCGGCATACAACCCCCAAAAAATGTTCCCGAAAGTCACCACACCAAACACCAGGTTGAACTGTGAAGAAATATCAAGTTTTGCAAAGTACCAGGGAATGGCCAGCATTGATACCCCCTGGGCAAAACCCGAAATGGCGTTGGCAGTGAATAGTAGTACTAGTGCCTTCTGGTTATTCAATTATTGGTAAATTTCCTGTACCGGGAAAGTGAATGGCTGTAATTTAATGTCTTTATGATCAACAAAGAAAAGGACCCACTTAAAGAAGCTAAACTCAAAGCCGCACGTTACTGTGCTTACAGAGAGCGAGCTCCGCTAGAGTTAAAACGGAAGCTGATCAACCTGGGACTTTCAGAAAACCAGATAGAACAGGTTTGCCAAGAGCTTATGGATGAAGGTTTTGTAAATGAGCAACGATTCGCTCTGACCTTTGCCCGAAGTAAGTTTCGGCTGAAAAAATGGGGCAAAATTAAAATTGAACTGGCCCTGAAAAGACTGGAAATTTCAGAAAGCTTTATTTGTGACGCCGTGAACTCCCTGCCTCCTGACGAATATCTGAAAACCCTAAAGGAACTTTTAAACAAAAAGCGGCAGTCTCTGAAAATTTCAGATCCCTTTGTTATAAATCATAAAGTGGCTCTGTTTCTCATTTCCAAAGGCTTTGAACCTGAACTTGCCTGGAAAGAGCTTAAGAATTGACAATTTACTAACAACGATGGATGGGACGATTAACAATTAAGGCTTGAGGATTTGCTACCGCCTTTCGGCCATGCAGCATCACCTCCGGCTAGCGCTACTGCGGTGGTGGATAATTTAAAGGATTGTTGCTTACTTCCTTGAATTTCCAGGTAGTTCTACCACCCTCATATTACGAAAATGGATTTCCGCTCCCTCCGACTCCAGGCAAATGTGGCCCTTTTTTTGGGTTGACTTGCTGATGCCATTCACAAATGTTCCGTTTACTGAAAGTTTTATTACTCCATCAACGCATACTACGTCATAGGTATTCCATTCACCTCGCGGTTTACAAAGGTTTTCAATGGATTTACTGCGGACACCCCGAGGATTATCAGGTACGATCTCAACTCCCCCTACCCCGAACAATTCGCCGTGCACATAGGCTTCAGGGGGTTTTTTCCCATCCCTGGTATTAAGTTTTACCCAATCCAATTCCAACATTTGTACCTCAACGCCATCAGGCAGCCTGTTTTCTCCTGGAATCGCATTACTCCATACAAATGTACCGGAGTTGCCGCCTGGCTCCATATGTTTCCATTCGATGTGCATTAAGAAATTCTCATACTGTTTCTCCGATCTCACCACCCCAATAGGAAGACCATAGCACACCAACCCTTCCTCATTTGTTGCCCAGGTGTCCTCATTGGTATTCACATTGATCCATTTAATTTTGTTGTAAACCGCATCACTTTCAGGAACTATGTTTTCCCAACTGGTCTCTTTTCCGAATTCAAATTCAAATTGCTGCGCATGCAGGTAAATATTACTAACCAGTAATAATGTACAAATGGTAAATGCCAGAATAATTCTCATAGTACCTGAGTAGTTCCCGGAACTGCGATCTCCCCATTCGGCCACTCCAAATCCCATGCGTACTGATCAATAGCAGGCCCTATGGTTTTATCCGAATTTAACGCCTCTTCCCAGGTGATGGTTTGCCCACTATATGATACCATCCTTGCCAAAATACCCAGCATGGTAGTATTTGCCATCCACTCCCCGTCATTGGTAGGAGTTCCATTTCGAATGGAGGCAAATAGCTCATCGTGTTCTGTTTGGTACATATTGTTTTCTTCACCATTATATTCCCATTTCGAATCAGTGGTAATCTGATGTTTCCCCTTACGATCGATGTTGGCAGTACCCTTGGTACCCACTATATCAAGTATCTGTTTTGAAGAACAACCATTGAACTGCCTGCCAAAATGATAACCTCGCGCTCCATCCTCGTATTCAAATTCCACTGCAATATGATCGTAGATATTACCATATTTTTCATCTACCCTCACCTGTCTTCCGCCAATCCCTACGGCTTGAACCGGAGTCCTGTTACCCATAGCCCAGGCCATCAGATCAATATTATGCACATGCATCTCCACTACAAAATCACCGGACAGCCAATCATAGTAATACCAGTTCCGCAACTGATATTCCATCTGACTCCAATGGGGCTGCCGGGGCTTATACCACAGTTCCCCACCGTAACGGGTTGAATTCATGGAACGAATTTCGCCGATTTCACCATTAAGGATCTTTTTAAAGAATGCCCGTTTGGTATTATCATACCTTAAGCAATATCCTGCAGTCAACGATAGCCCCTTTTCCTGCGCTTTTTTGGCAGCTGCCAGTACCTTACGCACACCCGGAGCATCTACTGCCATAGGTTTTTCAGCAAATACATGCTTTCCGGAGTCTATTGCGGTGGTTAAGTGATCGGGTCTGAACGCTGGAGGCGTTGCTAACAAGACCACATCAACTTCCGATTCGATTAATTTTTTGTACGCGTCGAACCCAATAAACTTATGGTCTTCATCCACCTTAACCTTGTCGGGGTGGAGCTCGTTTAAAGCATCATATGACTGCTTTAAACGGTCGGGAAAGATATCTGCCATGGCGGTTAATACTACATCCGGGTCCGCGCTCAGCGCCTGTTCGGCAGCACCGGTACCCCGGCCACCACAACCCACCAGGCCAACTTTTAAAGTTTGCTGATTAAATTTGGCTGGCTTAGAGTAACCTATATTAAATGCTAGAGAGCTTCCCAGGACCGCTATTCCCGTCTCCTTGATGAACTTCCTGCGATTCTGACTTACAATCTTTGGCTGGGGCCTTTCCATGGTCTTTAAGTTTTGAGATTATCTGATGGGTATAAGTTACCGGTTCGTAAGGAGAATGTCCAGTTTTATCAGGAATCTAATCTCTTCGGAGCCGGACGGTATTTAGGTCATAAATTATTACCACCTGTTTACCTGAAATTTCCTCAAGCAAAGGCTTGAGTATCGTTTCTGCATTCTTCTTGGCTTGTGGTAAAATTCCGGATTGGATAGCTGATTGTCTTATTTGTTGTTCTGCGCTTTTGTATGCCTCTTCAATAAAGGTCTTTTCGCTGGTAAAAAGTCCGGTCTCCAGTGCATAAATTCTGGTATTGTCCAGATCCAGTTTAAAATAACACAGTTCCGGGGGTGGTAACTGTACAATCAGGGTGTCGGGCTTTTCCACAATATGTCTGACTTCCAATCTGGTCAGATCTATGCATCCAACCGCCTCTCCTTTTGAGATTAGTACCGCTCTGGAATCATTTTCAAGTTTAAAAAGGTTGTAAAAGTCACGGCCCACTTTTTCAATTTCAGTGATTTCCTGGAACTGATATTTGACCAGCTCAAGTTTTCCCATATCGATCATGCGCTCCAATACCACAGAATGTACTTCCTTGCCTTCCAGTTGCTTGGCTGGTAACAAGTCAATTTCAGCCCAGTAGTACCAAAACCACAATCCACATATTATGGTGATGAGCCAGGGGAAAATCCAAAAAAAGAGTTTGAGTGCTCGCATTTGTTAACCTGCAGAAGTATTTTGGTCCCACTTAAAGGTAATAAACTCAACTGATATTGTTTATGCACGCCAGGTACCGTGACGGTCTTAATTTCCTATCAAAGTGCTCCGGTACCAGGGTTTGGAACGCATTTAAAATTCTTAGCAGTTACTACCTTTCAAAGATAGGTACAGGAGTCGATCCATGGGGTTTACCGGTCAGTATTTCAGTGGAGCCTACCACCAGCTGTAACCTAAGGTGTCCGGAGTGCCCCAGCGGACTTCGTAGTTTCTCCCGACCCACCGGAATGCTGGATATTGACTTGTACCGAAAAGTCCTGGATGAGCTCGCCCCCGCTGTATGGTATCTGATTCTTTACTTTCAGGGGGAACCCTACCTGCATCCAAATTTTTTTGAACTGATCGAGGCTGCGGCCAAAAAAAAGATATACACCGCTACCTCAACCAACGCACATTATTTAAACAGTGAAAATGCCAGGAAAACCGTTGAATCCGGGCTGGACCGCCTGATTATCTCAATCGATGGTACTACCCAGGAAACGTACCAAAGTTATCGTATCGGCGGAAAACTGGAAAGAGTAATATCAGGTACCAAAGAAATTGTAGCCTGGAAAAAAAAGCTAAAATCAAGTACCCCGCACCTTATCTTCCAGTTCCTGGTAGTGAAACCCAATGAACACCAGATCTCCGAAGTGCAAACCCTGGCAGAATCACTGGAAGTCGATGAAGTTGTGTTTAAGACTGCACAGGTGTATGACCATAAAAACGGTTCTCCATTGATTCCGGACAACCCCCGGTACAGTCGTTATTACAAAAAATCAGATGGTACTTATGCTATTAAAAACCAGTTACTTAACCATTGCTGGAAAATGTGGCATAGTTGTGTGATTACCTGGGATGGCCAGGTAGTACCTTGCTGCTTCGACAAGGATGCCCGCCATCCTATGGGTGACCTTAAAACGGAACGATTTAAAGACTTGTGGTTCAATAGCCAATATACGTCGTTCAGAAGAAGCGTCACCCAGGCACGGTCTGAGATTGACATTTGTACTAATTGTACAGAAGGAATGCAGGTATTTAATTGAATTACCACTATTCTTTACGCCATCGGCCGGTAAAGCGATGCCAGGTAACGGAGCGGAAAAGAATTACCAGCAGGTATTGTCAATAAAATGAACTATATCTCTATCAGCCTATATCGTAAAGTTATCGAACATGCTTTGACAGAAGGTTTGAAAAGAGCGGACTTCAATGATCTTCCGATTCCCATTGATAAATTACATGAAGTTCAGGCAGTACCTGCAGACCATTTTTTTGAACTTCATGAGAAGTTAGACCGGACCTTAGGACCAGGCTTTTCCGTACGCGTAGGACAACAAATGAAAATAGAAGATTATGGGGTATTAGGTCTGTCATGGAGAACATGCTCCAAGGCCGGAGAAATATTTGAACGAAGTGAACGCTACTTTAAGCTGCTATCAGATACCTATGTTTTCAAGGTTGAGAAAGACCAGGATATATCTAAAATTCATCTATTTAGAGAAGGTTATCGAAGAGGTGTAGAATTATCAAATGAAGCTACTTTTTCTGCTACGGTGGTAGTGCTTAGAGCGATGACTGAAACTAATATTGCACCCGTGGGTGTATCGTTTAAGCATGACCCACCTCAAGACATGAAAAGCTACCATCTTGCCTTCCAATGCCCGATTCTATTCAACCAATTACATAATTATATTTCTTACAAATCTTTAGATCTTGAAACCCGTACAGCTAAAGCCGACACAAACATCAATAAATTCCTGGTAGAGCGGGTAGAAGAAAAGACTAAAGGTATTGAAGTCAGTACTAGTAAAATTGTCTTGGATGTACAAATATTAATCAAGGATGCACTCCCTAGTGGTATTCCAAACATTGGTCGTGTAAGTGAGTATATTGGTATGAGCAGTCGTACATTAACCCGTAGGTTATCTGAAAGCGGAGTTTCTTTTAGAGATCTCATTAAAAAGACGCAAGAGCAAATATCCAAGGATCTGCTGCTTAATTCTTCCAGAAACGTGGGAGAAATTGCCTTTGAAACTGGTTTCTCAGACCAGAGTGCTTTTAACCGTGCTTTCAGACGCTGGACCGGTCAATCCCCTATTGAATTTCGAAAAACTAATTAGAGCAATCCTATTGGCTTAAACTGTCAAATCATTGGCTTGTAGTGTCAAGCAAATGGTAGATCCTGCCATTACTTTTACAGTGTTGGCATAACCAAAACCATAAAACATATTGTAATGACAAACAACATATTAGTTATTGGTGGAACTGGTAAGACCGGTCGCCGGGTAGTTGAACGATTAAAACTCCGAAATCAAAAAGTTCGAATAGGAACTCGAGGCAATGATCCAGCATTTGACTGGAACAATCCCTCTACTTATGCGAATGCGTTAAGGGGAATGGATAAAGCATACATTGTTTACTATCCCGATTTAGCTGTTCCGGGTGCAAAAGAAGCCATTCAGACATTGGTTGAAGCTGCCAAATATGAAGGTCTCGAAAAGGTTGTATTACTTTCTGGAAAGGGTGAAAGAGAGGCAGCGCTTTGTGAGCAGATAGTAATGCGCTCGGGAATAGAATATACTATCGTGAGATCAAGCTGGTTCATGCAAAACTTCAGTGAAAGTTTTTTCCTGGATCCAATCCTGGCTGGTTATGTAGCATTACCTCAAACAAAGGCACAGGTGCCCTATGTACATGCAGATGACATTGCCGAAGTAGTGGTAGAATCGCTATTAAATGAAGTACACAATGGTCAAATATACGAGCTGACTGGACCCAGAACATGGACTTTTCCCGAAGTAATTGACGCTATAGCAAAAGCCAGTGGGCGCGAAATTAAATTCAGTTCGACAAGCCTGGAGGAATATATGGAGATGTTGCAGAAACTTGAAGTCCCTGAAGACTATATATGGCTTATTAATTACCTGTTTTCGCAAGTGATTGCTGCACCGGGGAATAATGTGGTGACCGGAGACATCGAAAAGGTATTAGGAAGAAAACCGAGAGACTTTAATGAGTATGTCAAAGAAACCGCTAAGACAGGGGTTTGGAACCAAACAATAACTCAAACAATCTAATCCAATCATGAAAAACATCAATATTAAAAGTGCAATAATTTCTGCAAGTATTGTATGGACACTGGCGGTAATTGCGTTCGTTGCTTCCTATTTGGTTCCAATAATGTCGGATCCGGATTTACAAGCTAATTGGGTGCTATCGATAGCTCTTATACCAAGTGCATTAATCGGCGCTCATATCTACTACCGGAAAGGACATAAAACCAATGGTTTTGTTTTAGGAGTCTTTATGTTTTTGGTGGCAATGTTATTAGATGCGTTGATTACAGTGCCTGTTTTAATCATGCCTCACGGGGGCAATCATATATCCTTCTTTACTGACCCGGGATTTTGGTTGATTGGCGTTGAGTTGGTGAGTGTTGTGGCTGCTTACTGGCAAATTGAAAAAGCGGTTAAGTCGACGAAATTGGCTAAAGCCTAAACATCATCGGTGCCAGATTCAACCGCCAGCTCCGTTAGCGCGCCTTATATATTCCTTCCAGCTCAATTCCCAAAAGTAGGGAACAACTTTTTCAAAGCTTCTATATCGGGCTGGCTCCCGTACTGGCAAAGCTCAAAAGCTTCTGCGTATTGGATCTGGCTGCCTTTCTCCTGGCCATACAGTGCTATAAGCCGATCGCGGTATTTATCGGCAACCGCCTGATTTCCTTTCTTCACCCGGTTTAGCAGATAGGCTTTCCGTTCAGTCTCGTCACTGGGGACATCAGATCCGGTACTGGCTTGCCAGGAATGCTCATCCCCAAATTGGGAAGGCATGGCGGACACACAGTCCCATTTCTGATCTACCACCTCATCTATGCCTACTACAATAGTGGGTTCAAAAGGATAGGGTTTTTGAAAACCATCGGCAGTGAAGAGAAAAACCGGATTTTTTGTCGTGGGAGGAGTATCCGGTACAAAAAATGGTGCCACTACCACTACAGAGGCGTCCTGTACCAATTCCCCGGTGTAACGGTGGTCTGGATGGTAATCATAAGGGCGGTGACAGAGCACTATGTCAGCCTGCCAATCTCTAATCAGCCGGGCCACTATTTTGCGATTTTCCAGCGTGGGCATCAGTTCCCCATCGTGTATGTCCAGCACTTCTGTTTCTATACCCAGTAAGCGGGCGCATTCCTGTACTTCTGCAGTTCTGCGTTGAGCCAGCGGGCCTCCCGCCATTCTAAAGTGCCCGACATCTCCGTTGGTCATGGAAACAAACTTCACTGCATGCCCCTGGGCAGCCCATAAGGCAGCTACTCCACCAGCATCAAGTTCGGCATCGTCCGGATGTGCACCAAAGACGATGATCCGAAGCTTTTTATCTGCGGTAGTCTGGGCTTGTACCTGAAATATTGGAAGCACTACTGCAAATAAGAATAAACAGGTTATGCAACGGGGTAAAATTTTCATGGCTTATTTTGGTTGTGCAAAAATCGATATGTATCCAATTTAAGAATTAACCATGAATAATCTTAACTTCCAATAGGCGGTTGGCAATTAGCAACCCTCAGTTGGCGGTGGGCGGTCCTCAGTGGGCGGTCCGGGGGTGGCAGTTGGCGGTCCGGCGGTTGGCAATTGGCAGTCATCAGTTGGCACTCTGTAGTAATCAGTCATCCAAACTATTAACTCAAAATTAAAAACTCAAAACTCACTTCCAGTGTCTTTGTATTATCTCCAATACGTCAAGGTGCACCCCATTTGCTGCAATAATTTCACGTCCAAATAGCCAGTTATTACCTCCTTGAAAATCAGTCACCCGACCACCTGCCTGTTGTACTATTAATGCTCCGGCAGCAACATCATAAGAGTTGAGGTTGGACTCGAAAAAACAGGAGACCCTGCCGCAGGCTACATATGCAAGATCTGCTGCTGCGCTTCCCATCCTGCGCATTCCCTGGGTCTGCTGCATCAGTACCGCAATCGTGTCCATGTAGAATGGTAGGTGATCGAAGTTTAAATGTGGGTAGCCTGAGGTAATCACACTATCTGACAGCGCCGATGAGGTAGATACTTTGATCTCTTTATCATTACAATAAGCTTTTCCCTGCTGAATTGCATGAAAACACTCATCCTGATTGATCTCGTAAACCACACCAAGAACGGGCTGCCCGTTCAACAACAGCGCCACACTAACAGAATAGAACGGTATGCCATGAACAAAATTCGTAGTACCGTCAAGAGGGTCTATAACCCATTGTAACCTGGCAGTTTCCTGAGTTACTGTACCTTCCTCGGTAATAAAACCTGCTTCCGGCAATATCTGTCCCAGGCCGGACACCAAAATTTTTTCCGCTTCCCTGTCTACGTATGAAACCAGATCGTTGGTACCTTTAAATTCGAGTTTTTCAGGATCAAATCGAGTTCGTTCCTGGCGAATAAAACCTCCACCTTCCTTTACTATCTCAATTACTTTTGGAAGCACTTTTTGTAAATCCGTTTCTTTCATGTTATTCTCTTTTTAACCCAGGCTGCCAGGAATACCAGTATCGACAACCATACTGCAGTGCGACCAATATAATCACCGTGCTTGCTGTAAAACGTAAGTTCATCATTTGCTTTCAGCGTTGATTTAAGAACATCCTGATCCCAGAACTTCGTAGGCTGAAGTATGTCACCTCTTTGGTTAATGAAAGCGGAAATTCCGGTGTTGGCCGATCGGGCTACGCTTCTCCGGTTTTCGATTGCCCGTAGTACAGCGTAATGCAAATGATGTTTGTGTCCTGGAGAGTCACGCCACCATCCATCATTAGTAATTACCCCAATAAAATGGGCTCCATTTCTTACATACTTTGCCATAAAGTCACCATAAATTGATTCATAGCAGATAGAAGGTGCCAAGCCCACTCCTTTGCTGTTGAAAAATACGGTGCGCTCAGTTTGCTTCCCCATCTGGCCACTGGTTCCGCCAAAATCCACTAATAAATCAGACAAAAACCCGAATACCTTCGGGTACGGCATAGTTTCAGGGCCGGGGACCAGCCTTGATTTGTGGTAAGTTTGAAAGGTCCCATCATCTCCGGCAAAATATGCAGTATTATACTGGTCGTAGTAAACCTCACCATCGCGTCTGGACGTGGGCGATGCCAACGAGGCTTCTTTGTATATCTGATAACTGGTAAGACCAGTTAGTAATGACAATTTTGGCCTGTTACGTTTAAATTCCCGGATTTTAATTAAGGATTTCAGTTTATCCGGCTGCAACACTCTGGCGTTTAATGGTATTTCTTTGGCCTTAAGCAATGATTCCTCAAAAAAGCCATCGATCGCAGATTCCGGCCACAACAGAAAGGAGGTATCGTCTGTAAGTTTTTGTTCTGACAGCTGAATAAAACGGTCAACCTGTTGTTCGAATCCAATGAAGTTCTCACTATTGATGAATTTTTCTGTGAAAGGATCTACATTGGGCTGAATCACCACAAACTCAACCTCCGGACCTTGCTCCTGGTACGTAAAAAAAATCATATAGGATATGATAATGGGTAAAGAAAGGCCAGCAATCAGGCCTGCAGTCAATTTAATGGTTGTTTTTTCGCCTGATAACAGCAATCGAAAAAGTCCCAGATTTACCAGAAGTATCCATAGAGTCCCTCCGAATACGCCGGTATATTCATACCATTGAATCCATTCGGGGAACATAGCAAAACCATTACCCAGGGTGAGCCAGGGCCAGGAAATCTCCCAATTTAAGTGGATCTGTTCAAAACTGCACCAGTATAAAACCCAGCTGAGGTATCCCCAGGCATCCCCGGCCATCTTCCGGGTAATTCTAAACAGCATCCACGGAATGGTCATCAAAAAGGCATTTGCCAGAATGGCCACCACACTGCCTGCAGCAGTAGAATAATAAATCCACCAGGTGGTGCCCAGATTCCAAATCAGGCAGGCCCACCATGCCATCAGGAAAAACCTTAACCCAGCACGTTTACCTGGCACATTTTGCTCAACCCACAACAATGGTAGCCAGGCCACAAACAACAAGGGGGCACCCGGACCAACAGGCCAGGCCAGCCAGAGTAATAAGCCACTTAAGGTAGCCGCACCCCACATGGTATAACTGTTGACAGGAATGCTATTTTCCGGCAATGACAATGACCAATTCACCTTTGAGTGTGTTTTTTTTATAATAGTCGATCAATTCGGATAAGGTGCCGTTTATTGTCTCCTGATGAAGTTTAGTTAGTTCCCTGGAAACCGAAGCTTTACGCTCACCACCTAATACCTCACTTAGTTGCTCTAATGTCTTCAACAATCGGTGGGGTGATTCATACAAGATTATCGTTTTTGATTCTTGCTTTATTTCTTCCAATCTTGTTTTTCGTCCCTTTTTAGGTGGTAAGAAGCCCTCAAAAACAAATCGGTCACTGGGAAGTGCTGAATTTACCAGCGCCGGTATTAGTGCGGTGGGTCCCGGCAGGCACTCTACAGGAATTTGATTTTCATGACAGGACCTAACCAAGAGAAACCCGGGGTCAGAAATTGAAGGAGTTCCGGCATCACTGATTAAAGCCATGGTTTCTCCATTTTTCAACCGCTCCATCAACCCTATCAATTTCTTATGCTCGTTAAACGAATGGAAACTTTCCAAAGTGTTGTTGATCTGATAATGCTTCAGCAATTTAGAGGAGGTTCTGGTGTCTTCTGCCAGAATTGTGTCAACTTCTTTTAATACAGATAACGCACGTAAAGTAATATCCTGAAGGTTACCTATTGGAGTAGGCACCAGGTAAAGCCGGGTCGGAAACTGCATGGCCTAAAGATAAGCATAGGCGGTTAAATCTGACCGTTAACCGGAATTAATCTAACAATTCATCTATGGCAGCGGCCAGTTTACGGTCTCTTTCGGTTACCACATTTCCCTGGTCATGGGTAGTCAATTCGATGTTGACCTGGTTATAAACATTGGACCAGTTTGGGTGATGATCCATTTTCTCAGCCAGTAATGCCACCTGACTCATAAATCCGAAAGCCTCAACAAAATTGTTGAATTCGAAAGTGCGCTTTAGTTTATTTTCTTCTTCAGTCCACATGATTTTCAAAGAGCTAGTACCCCTTCAATATGGTTAGCCTTTTCGTAAATATCAAGCACTTCCTGTGCTGATTCCATCATCATTTTTGCAGTTATACTTCGATATTTACCAGTGGTTGAGGCCTTGACTGAAGTGGCTCCCTTCGGGAAGAGTGCAACTATCAGATCTTCCTTGCCTCTTGGGACAATAAACTTGAATAAATACCAGGTCGGCCATTTGTGTTCCTGATCCAGCATTTTGATAAACTCTTCTCCGGACCGTGAAGCAGTCATAACCTAAATTTAAATTGTACTAGAAGAATTTGTATCGACGATCGTCGATGTTTGCATACTCCTTTACGGCGTTGGCTATATTGAATCCAACGCTGTTTTCATATTGCTGAGTTAATTGTTGTTTATACATTGAGTAGTCAGCAATTTGTGGAGCCGGTGTTATTGAGATCATTTCAATTACCAAAACTCCATTCTCCGAGGCAAAGGGCGGTGTTTTTTCACCACTTTCCAGGGCAAACACCCTGCCTACAGCTTCGGGTGCAAATCCCACATTCGGCAGGGAATTGCTGCTTAACCGCAAATCGCTGCTGCTGTAAATGTTAGCGTCTGAACCAAAGGCTGCGGCCATTGCATCCAGATCGTCCTCTGTATTCTTAAGGTCTTCAATTATTAATTGAGCTTTTTTCTGATTCTTAACTTTAGCAGTAATTTCAGTACGAACATCCTCCAGCGAGGCAATACCCTGGTCAGTCTCACCGGTCATAACAGCTATTACATAATTCTCGTCTACCTCATAGACACCTGAAACCTTACCCTTGCTGGCCTCCCTATACAGCCAGCTAACCACGGAACGTGCATTACCCAGGGCCCCGAACCTCCTGGCATTTTTATCTACGTTAGGTGCCTCCTGGATCAAAATATTGTCCTTCTGGGCGTTTTGTTCAAACTCCTGCAGGTTGGTACTGGTGCCCGCAAAAAAATCTGCTTTTCTAAAGGCCTCATCCCTGGTATTATCACTGGATATTAGCAGTCTGCTTATGGTGGCAATCTTAAAGGCTTTGTTGGTTTTTACCCCGGTAACCTTAATAATGTGATATCCGAAATCGGTCTCTACCAGATTTGGCAGCAGTCCTGGTTCATCTGCAGCAAATACTGCCTCCTCAAACGGAGCGACCATTGCCCCTGATTTGAACCATCCCAGATCTCCTCCCCTTGGGGCTGTTCCATCGGTACCGTGGTCCATGGCCATCTGCTCAAAATCTGCGCCATTCTTAATCTGGTTCAGTACTGTCTGAGCCTGTTTCCTTGCTTCAGCTTTAGATTCATCGGTATCATCAGTTCCCTTAAACAAGATATGGCTGGCTTTTGCGGCAAAAACAGTATCCTCAACCACCTCTGATATCTTGTACAGATTGTAATAATTATTCTCAACGAATGGTCCGTAAACTGAACCCTGATTGAGGTTTTCATAATCCGCCTGTAGGATCTGAGGCAGGGCGTCTACCGTGTATAGCCTGTAGGGTACACCAAACTCAGTGTTGCCTTGTGCATAAATCGAATCGTCCGTGAGGTTGGTAAATTCTTCTTTTATTTCCGCCAGCTCCTGTTGAAAGTCTGCCGTGTCAGCAGCAGATGGGATTACCGGAAAGGTAACATATTTCATAGACCTGCTCTCGTCTACCTGGTATTCCGATGCGTGTTCCTTCAAATATGCGCGCAAATCAGCATCGGACACATCCACCGCTGAATCTCCAATAGCATAATAAGGAATGTACAAATATCTTATTTCAGCAACTGTACTCTGCTCTTCATACAATCGTTTGGATTCTTCCAGGCTGGCATAGCTTGACTTTATCAGCAGGTTGTCGTATTTAACTCTCCTGCGCCCGGTTACTATATCTTCTTCCATACTGTACCACATGGCCTGATTCTGCACCGGCATGTTGTTGATGTTGCTCAGGAACTGAACGATGCTGGTTTTGTCAAATTCTCCGGTTTCAGGATTGGTAAATGCAGCAACCAGATCCGGATGAATGTTTTTCCCCTGAACCAGGTCTACTTCCTCTTCACTGGTAACGGACAGGCCAAGTTCTCTGAATTGTTCAGTAAACGCAATATCGGCAATCAATTTTTCCCAGGCTTGTTCCCTGATGGCATTGCTTTCCGCCTCTGACGGACGTCTGCCAGTTCTCATGGCAAATTTCTCAGAAAGTATGTCTACTGTTGATTGGTATTCAGGGGCCATTACGGTCTGTCCTGCTATCTCGCCCACACTATTATCCTGCCCGCCAAACAATGCGGAATTCGGACCTAACAAATCAGCCAAAACAAAAGAAATAATGGCAAAACCAACCGCCACCACGATTACGGTTCCCATCTTATTCCTTAACTTATTAATCATTGCCATAGTTCACCTATTCACCTTAGTAGAGAACGGCAAAATTAATCAATAAAAAGTCAAAATCAACGGATTAGCCGGAAACTTGAACCTATTCGTCTTCCGGTTTTATGGTCATTTGTACCACATCTATTCTGGTATCCTGAATAGCAGTTATGGTAAATACAAATGGTGGAATTTCAATAACATCGTTTAAATCTGGTATATCCTCATTTATTGAAAGTATGTAACCTCCCAGTGTATCATAATCTCCTTCCGGTATGTTCCAGGAATACTTCTCGTTAAGATAATCTATCTCATGACGGGCGCTCAGTAAATAGGTTTTCTCTGCTATCCTTTGTTCAACCAGATCTTCGTCATCGTGCTCATCCTGGATTTCACCAAATATTTCCTCAATAATATCCTCAATACTAACAATTCCGGAGGTTCCGCCAAATTCATCTACAACCAGGGCCAGGCTCTTCCTTTCGTTAATAAACTGAATCATTAATTCATTGGCCAGCAGCGTCTCCGGAACGATGATGATGGGGCTTAAGATATGTTCTATCGACTGTGGTTTCTTAAATAGTTCCTGCGAACTGCAATACCCGATAATATCATCGATGGTTTCTTTATAAATAAGAATTTTAGAGTGACCGCTGTCTATAAAAGCCTGCTTCAGGTTATCTATGGTATCTTCAATATCCACTGCTATGATTTCAGTTCTGGGGATCATACATTCCCTGATGCGCACGGTTTTGAATTCCAGTGCATTGTTGAATATCTTGGTATCTACTTCTACCTGGGCATCATCCGAGTTTTCCGTAAGTCGCAACAGATAGTTGTTTAGATCGGTTAACCCGAATACGGGTTTGTCCTCGGAATATTCAAGTCGTAAAACTTTTACAATCATTAGCCTTGAAAGAGTCACCACCACCCACACAACCGGTTGCATTAACCAGTAAATAAGTTGCATTGGCAGGGCAAACAGCTTCAACATTCTATGTGGATTTATCAAAAAAAGGCTTTTAGGAGTAAATTCTGCAGTAACCAGTACCAGCATGGTGGCTGCCAGCGTTTGTGTCACCAGCACAATCACTTCATTGTTGATTCCACTGGGAAGGCTTCGGTATAAAACAGGTTCCAGCATGGCTGCCATAAAAATACCATAGATTACCAGCGCAACGGTGTTTCCTACCAGCATTGTAGCTATGAACCTGGAGGGCCTTTTTGAAAATTTGGACAGAATCTTGCCGGTTAGTGTTCCCTGTTGTCCAAGAAGTTCAAGATATAATTTATCTGACGAAATAAAAGCGATTTCAATCCCTGAGAACATGGCAGAGAAGATCAATGATATCAACACGATGGAAATGTTGGGGTAATCCATCATAATGAAGGAGAGTTCATAGTGGAAATTAAGAAAATTTTACCATTTCAATGGGTACCATCGCGGTCCTTCTTCTTACGGTAGTTGTACCATAACAGCATAGCAATACTGAACATGAATATCCAATAACTATAGGGCAGACCAAATTTTATGGTTTGATGTATGGCAATTACAAATATCCCCGCTGATAATGCCAGAATTATTGTGTTAAACATTTAGTGAATCTAATCCAGGCCTAACTCTCCTGTGGGTTTTAATATTCGATAGGTGCTAAAATCCTGAGCAGCGGTTAGCCCCTCACCATGCAGCACATCCTCCTGGGTTTCGATTATCACAAATTTGTCGGTGTACACCTGTTTTTCCGTGACATCCCAGAATAGTTCTTCCGTGCTGAGTTTCTGATTCTTTACCAGACTAATCAGTTTTACGTTCCCAACAGCCTGGTACAGATCAGTCTTCTTGGTATAGAAGCCTTTATCCGCCTCCAGTGTAGAAGTGGTAACAGAATTCTTATCGTAAAACTCGATATAAATCCCCATCGGGAATTCCCGGTCTCCGTTTTCAAACTCCAGCATCTTGTCCGTCTCTACCATCAGGCGTACAACCGCTGAATCACTGTACCAAAGCTGACTACCCTCTACTTCAGAAAAAGCACCTTCATATACTTCACGCTCATTCAATTGCTCTTGTGTGTCTTCACAAGACACCCCCATTCCGATCAGTATCGATAGTACAATTTTGAAAGGTAATTTCTTGAACATGAGATCGTACCCCGGAATTGGAGGTCTATATAGTTAATCTCTGGTTTGGATGGTCACTTGCTCTCCAATCCAACACCCCACAGTCATTTGGGCACCTACCGATTTCCCTTCCAGAAAAACTTCTTCTTTTGAGGGAAACTGGGGTTTAGCACGTTCCATGGCTGAAGTGTTTCCTGCCCTTTTGTACATTTCATAGGCCGCCAGATAACAACCACGATCATCAACTTTGCTTACTCCTTCTTTACATTGTTCTGCGCTGTTGAAATACAAATTCCCAATGCTGGTATAGGCCTTATCTGCCAGGCTTGGGTCTGCAGCCGCAGCCTGTTTAAAGTAATTCCTGGCACTGGACTGGGCTCCTTTGTCAATTTCCATCGCACCCAGGATCAAATAAACTTCACCTTTTTCAACTTTATCGTCTGTTAGCTCTAGCGCTTTCTTCAAATAATCTTCTGCACAGGCATTGTCTCCATTTCCTTTACACTTAAGAGCTATTACCTTGGCCAGGTTATGATCCGGTTCCGCATTAAAAACAATTTTAGCGGCGGTCATAAATATGTCACTGTCTGCACATTTGCCGCTTAATGAAAGTTGAATGATCCTCTTGGCCAGTTTAATATTGCCGGGTTCCTGATTCAATTTCTGGCCCATTACCTGTTCTACATAATCACAATCTACGGTAATTACTTCCAACAGCATCTCATCGATCTTGCTTTGCATGGATTCGATGTTGGCACCCTGCTTTTTAGACAACACTTCGGTGATCTTATCGTAACGTTCCAGAATCTCATCGTCGGACATTTCGCCTCCACCCTTTTTATATCGACGAATAATATCCATATATGCGATGGCGTTGCCATCGAAAAGTTGCTCTCCATTCAATTCAAGGGCTTTTTCGAAAGTTTCAAGCAATTCAGGGTACTTTTCCGGATTTCCCCTGAAGTATTTGTAGGCACTAGAGGCTTTTCTATTCATTACTTCAGCCTCTTTGTTGAAATACTTGATTCTCAGATCGTACATTTCCAATGCCTTTTCCTGGTACTGGATTTTCTTAGCAGGATCAGATTCGGTATCCGCGAGGCCTTCATAAATCTTGAGACCGTTGATGTAATTGGATGCATTTAAATCCGGTGCATTTTCAAAAAGCCATGAAAGGTTTTTAAGAGCCTCCGAATAATTTTCATTATTCAGGGCATCTGTGTACATGGCGTACTTTTCCTGGGCCCCAGATTTGTCCTCCGGCCAATTCCAACCATTCTGACCATTGACTGATAGACTGAATATCAGGGCAGTTAAGAGCGTTAGTCCAATAAAATACTTCATCATTAATCGAATTTTCTTCTAATAAACCATTTATTGTCATTCACTGTAATTCCCAGATGAGCTTTAAAATATCTTTCCTGTATCAAATCATTATCCTTGCTCCCCCTTTGTCCCACCTGAAAAGCCAAGCTAAGTCTGGATAAATTACGTAATGGTAGTGTAACACCAAAATTGATACCAAAATCGTTAATTTCTTGATCATTTACCAAATAGGGCGTTTTTTGGTAATTGATCCCCATCATATAGGTTATCCTGTTCAGGTAGTTACTCACGGAGAATGCGTCAGGAATAAAACTTCCCCCAACAGCAACTTCGGTAAGATTCCCCAATCCTTCACTTTCTCCATCGAAATCCCTGTATTCCGACCATTTACCGGTGCTCAAATCGGCACCAATCATCCATTTTAATTTTTTTTCAAAGGATATCCCAACTCCTAACGTAGATGGGAAATAATCGGCTCCAGGGGTATCATCAGCTATCAGGTAAGGCGGATCATCTGGAGATAATCGATCACCGGAAAGGTCCCTGCGCTCCAGACGCTCCGATCTGGTTAAATTCTGATCACCGCCAATATCATAGGTAACTCCAAAGTTCAGATAGGTTTGATCCTTCAGGTGCAAACTATAGGCTGCTCCCAGGCCAAATTTAATATCAGAAAATGCATCTTCCGATATATCAGCGGTCAAATAACTTGTGTTGAATACGAAAAACTGAGTCTCTTTTTTTATACTCCCAAACAAATAGGATGCTCTAAGCCCTATTGACAGGCCCTCTGTTAATTTAAGGCCGGTTGCGAAATAAGCGCGTGAAACTCCTCCTTCGCCGCGATACGAAGTGGTGAGCGGGGTGTTTTCCCCTGATACAAAGCCAAGATCGTTAGATTCATAGTTCACAATACTGTACGGCATCATTCCAACACTTATGGTCCAGGTATCCCTGATCACGGGGAAACCGAAAGCCAGATATCCCAGGCCGCCAGTAAAACTATCCTGCGAAAGATCACTGTTGCTCAACTTTTTTTGCTCCGTAGAAATGGCTGTTTCGAATACAACTACCCTGTTATGAGTCAATAATGCGGGGTTTTTGTTATTTAGGTGAAAGGGGGTACCATTACTGATTCCCAATCCTCCCATGGCGGTGTTTTGTACCAGGTCCATATCGACCAAATCCCCTACTCCGAATACACTATATGGGCTGTAAGTGTTTTGTGCATTTATCTGAATGTTTGACAAAATGCATAAAACGGCTACAACTGCTATCTTACTAATTCTGGGCATGGTACATTATAATACTGTTCAATCCGATTAATACCAGGTGGGGAACCACAATTTTGGGTGCCTTTAACATGGTTTCAAAGTAGCCGGCATCCCCTCCGCACATAACAACCTGCAAATTTGGATATTTATGCTCATAACTTCGAATAAATCCCTCAATTTCTGCTAACACTCCATTGATTACTCCACTTTGAATTGAGCTTTTGGTATCGCTACCTATCAAAGGTACCGGGGTATTAACGGCATGGATGCGGGGAAGTTTAAAAGTGTGTTGATTCAACGCTTTAAACCGCAGATCAATTCCCGGGCTTATACCCCCGCCAAAATACTCAGCATCTTTGCTGATGAAATCATAGGTGATAGTAGTACCGGCATCAATTACCAGAGAATTCTGATTCGGATATAGGTGTTGAGCGCCAATTACCGCCGCCAGTCGATCCATACCCAGTGTATGAGGGGTTCCATAGAGATTCTTTATGGGCACCGCTGTTTCTGAAGTGAGTTTGGTAACCTGCTCCAGTCCGGTTTCTGCTTCGAAAACTTCCAGGTTGGTCGCGACCGAACAAACGATCACACGTTCAATATTGTTTTCATCAACGATACCCTTTAACCTATTCTTTTCCGGATTGGTCAGTACAGATTCCAACTGATAACCAGTAAATAATCCGGCTTTGGTACGGGTATTGCCCATGTCGATTGCCATGTTACGCATAGTAGGTAGCTGTGAACCCGATGCAAATGACACAAAACAAGGCAATTAATCCCAGGAATTAACCATTTTTAACACTACCGGGTGGTAGTGTATTAAGCTGCTTTTTATTGATTAAGCAGTATGTAAACTATTGATCCTGCTACAAACCCGATGGCTGCAAGCCAGGTCACTTTTCTCAAATACCAAATAAAGTCAATCCGCTCCATTCCCATTGCAGCTACGCCTGCAGCACTTCCGATAATCAGCATACTGCCTCCGGTACCTGCAGCGTAAGCGATAAAATGCCAAAGGTAGTCATCGAGTGGAAAATTATACATGCCCATGGAAGCAGCAACCAGAGGAACGTTATCGATAATTGCAGAAGCTACCCCAAGCATCATTATTACTACATCCTGATTAGGGATGGCGGCATCAAGCCCTTCCGCTACATATCTTAACGCACCAACCCCACTGCCTGCGATTACCAGAGATTCCAAAGCACCTACTGCCATTAGAATGCCCAAAAAGAATAGTATACTGGACATTTCAATTTTTGCCAGTGCGTGATGTGTTCGGTAGTGCTCTCTTTTTTCCTCAGTGAAATTCGGTTCCGGAGTAATATATTCCGACACCAGCCACACCACACCAAGTGCCAGCATCATACCTAAATAGGGTGGCAAATGGGTTAAAGTCTTGAATACAGGTACAGAAACTATAGCTCCCAGGCCAAGGTATAACATTTTTTTACTGCTGAGTAACCTGGTGTTGTCCTGCTCCTCGGATGGGTCCACTTCAATTTCTCCACGAAACGGGGACAGGTAACTTACAATCAGTGTAGGTACCACCATACACACTATAGAAGGAATCACCAGTTTGCTTATCAGCCCTCCGGTAGAAACCTTTTTACCAATCCATAGCATGGTAGTGGTAACATCACCGATAGGAGACCAGGCCCCTCCAGCATTGGCCGCAATGACGATCATTGCCGCATACCACAGCCTGGCCTGTTTGTTGGGAATAAGTTTTCGAAGTAACGTAATTAGGACTATGGTGGCAGTAAGATTATCAATAATGGCGGATAAGATAAAGGCCAAAATACCAATTATCCAAAGGAGCTTTCTCTTGTTCCTGGTATTTACATAATCCTTAAGTATCTGAAAACCTTTGTGAAGGTCGATAATTTCCACGATTGTCATGGCTCCAATCAGAAACACCAGTATTTCTGCGGTCTTGCCCAGGTGGTGTAAAAGTGCTCCAATAAACCCTTCCTCAACTTCTTCAGTATACCCGGCAGAGGCATCAAATATATGATCGTGAGTATCAATGACGGTAACCAGGCCCCCGTGAAATGCGATGGCCAATACAGCCCACATCAACGAAGCCATTATCAAAGCCGGAACAGTTTTGTCAAGTTTTAGCGGGTGCTCCAGGGTAATGGATAAATATCCGATTACAAATATTAAGATTATTATGGTTGCCATTATGTGTCTTTCAAATTAAGAGCGATGACCAAAATGCCAGTTTTGTCAGGCCAACCAATATATAGAACTAACTTGGTATTCTAAAATATTATTTGAAAGTCTTAGTTGTGCTGGGAATTTTGTGCAGGAATTTCTTCAGGTGCAAATAACCCGCGGTTCAAAGAAAGTAATACTTCCTTCTTTGACTTGGTTGGAATAAGAATACTGATATTGTTTCTACTACCTCCATACGATATCATCCTGACTGGCTGGTCACCAATACTTCGAAGAACCTTTTTAATTAAACCTATCTCTTCCGATATCAGATCTCCTACAATACATACAATAGTCATATTTTTGTCGATCGCTACCTCCCCATAACGCTTCAGTGCGTCAACCACAGCATCCAGGTTCTCGTCATCATCGATGGTCAGGGACACCGCTACCTCCGAGGTGGTGATCATATCAATCGGCACTTTGAATTGTTCGAATATTTCAAAGATCCTTCTCATAAATCCATAGGCCAGCAACATCCTGCTGGATTTTATTTTTATGGCAATGATTCCGTCTTTGGCGGCAACGGCCTTGATCGAACCAGGTGTACTGACGCTACTTATAACGGTGCCCCTGGCCTGTGGCGCCATGGTGTTTAGCAATTTTACCGGTATGTTGTACTTCTTGGCGGGCCATATGGTATTAGGATGAAGAATTTTCGCCCCGAAATAAGCCAACTCGGCAGCTTCATCAAATGACAATTCCTTAAGTGGATAGGTATCCGGCACTATTCTGGGGTCATTGTTATGCATTCCATCAATATCGGTCCATATTTCAACCGCTTTTGCATTTACTGCCGCACCCAGTAGAGATGCAGTATAATCACTGCCTCCACGTTTCAAATTATCGATTTCACCCAAATGATTTCGGCAGATGTACCCCTGGGTTATGAAAAGAGATTTATTGCTGGAATCGCCAATCTTCCTTTTTATTCTCGCTGAGATCAAGTCAATATCAGGCTCGCCATTTTCATCGGTAGACACTACTTCCAATGCGGGGATAAGTTGAGCGTCCTTTTCAATTTCTCTCAGGTATAATGTAAACAGTTTGGTAGACATTAATTCCCCCTGTGCCAGTAACTCCCGGTTACTGGATCTGTTAAAAGAGACTGCGGTTAATTTTCTGATCTGATCAAAATGCTCATCAATTACAGTCTTACCAGCAGTGCGCTCCTTCGAAAGGAGTTCGTTTATAAAATTAAGATAGTGATCGTAAAGGGTTTCAATCTGTTGTTCTACTTCGGTGGGTTTCAGTGCTTTCCAGCTCTCACCGATGGAAACCAGGCAATTAGTAGTGCCTGATAAAGCAGAAAGTACCACTATCTTTGGGTGATCATCCCGGGAGATCAGGCGGGCTACCTGCCGCATCCTTTCTGGCGCTCCTACTGAAGTACCTCCAAATTTTAATACCCGTATCTTACTCATGATTGTATAGCATTTTAATGGCGGTTACTGCTGCCTCATCTCCTTTGTTTCCATGTTTTCCTCCAGCACGGTCAAGTGCCTGCTGGTAGGTATCAGTGGTTAGCACTCCAAATATCACCGGCTTATTATGCTTCAGTGAAACCCTGGTAAGGCCTGATGCCACCGCATTACATATAAACTCAAAATGTCTGGTTTCACCCTGGATCACGCATCCAAGACAAACAACAGCATCTATATCAGCTTTTACTGCCATTCTCTGGGCGCCAAGACTTAATTCAAAACTCCCGGGGACCTTCATTCTGATAATGTTTTCCTTCCGCGCCCCATGATCCAGCAGTGTCTTTATAGTTCCTTCCAATAAAGAATCCGTAACGGAATTGTTCCATTCTGATACTACGATACCAAATTTCCTGGTTGAGATATCAGCTATGTTTTCGGATGTATAGCTGCTGAGGTTTTTACTTGAGGATGCCATATGTTATTATTCAAAAAAGGGACCAGACCTTTGGCCTCGTCCCTGCAGTTAATTCCTTCAATTCAGGTCTATTTGGAGGCCATGGTTTCTAATCTCGCCTTGTATTTTTTTGCGTTTTGGAATTCAGGAGAACCAAAGTGGTCATTAAGTACCTTGTTATAGCGTGCAATGGCCGCAGCGTAGTCGGACTGCTTTTCATAGGCCAGGGCTGCCTTCATTAAATATTGCGAACTGATGTTCTCTGTTGATTTGTAGTTCGCTGCCTTATCGTAATTATCCGCCGCATCCACATAATTTCCTAACTCCATAAAGGCGTCACCTATCAGTGCGAATGCACGTGCCTGTACCAATAGGTCCGGGCTGCTAAACGCTTTTAATTGATCAATGGCATTTTGGAATTCTCCTAGCTTTAAATAGCTGGTTCCTGCATAAAATCTTGCCAGGTTGCCGGCTTTGGTAGCGCCATAATCCTCAATTATGTCCAGCAGTCCAAAATTCAGGCCATCGCCGTTAAGCGCCTGGGTAAGGCTGTCCTGTTCAAAATAGAATACTGCCTGAAACATTTCCCGTTGAGCAATTTCGTCCTGACTCGATATGTAGTATCGATAGCCAAGAATACCTCCAACAATCAAAAGTATTGCTGCCAGTACCCCCAGAACTATATTCCTGTGTTTCTGAAAAAACTCCTCTGTTTTAGAAAACTGTTCAACCAGCACCTCAGGATTTTCAATGAAATCCTTAACTTCCTCCCTTTCAGCAACCTGCGCAGTTTTCTTTACCTTATATCTCCTGCTCGCCATTATCAAAATTTTTGGGTTGCAAATTTAACAGTTTTTGAATTATATAAAACCCAATTGAGATTTATTCCTTAAGATAAGGGTAGTCGGTTTGGACATATACATCCTTGAAGGCTTCAGATGGATCTGGAAATGGAGACTGTTCAGCAAACTCCACAGCCTCAGCCACTTGCTTTTTAATCTTAATTCCAATTTCTTCAATCTGCTTTTCTGTGGCCAGTTTCTTTGACATAATGGTTGCCCGTACCTGCTCTACGGGGTCCTGAGACTTGTACTCGGCAACTTCTTCTTTTGTGCGGTATTTGGCCGGATCAGACATAGAATGGCCTTTGTACCGATAGGTGCGAAACTCCAATAAAGTTGGTCCTTCGCCAGCCCGGGCTCTTTCTGCAGCAATAACAATGGCTTTATGAACTTCTTCGACTTTCATGGCATCTACCGGAGCAGAAGGTATGTCATATGATGCTCCCAGGGTATAAAGTTCTGTTACGTTTGAAGTACGCGCGACCGATGTGCCCATTGCGTATCCATTGTTTTCTATAACCAGAATTACCGGAAGTTTATAAATCATCGCCAGGTTTAAGGATTCATGGAAAGCGCCTTGCCGCACCGCGCCATCTCCCATGTAAGTCACGCACAGTTTATTTGTCTTCTGATATTTTTCAGCAAATGCTATACCTATGCCAAGAGGGATCTGCCCCCCTACTATACCGTGCCCTCCAAAAAAGTTATTCTCTTTGTCGAAGATGTGCATGGAGCCTCCTTTTCCTTTGGAGGTACCGGTAACTTTTGCAAACAGTTCAGCCATTACGTATTTAGGTTCTGTACCTAAAGCAATTGGATGTGCATGATCTCTGTATGCGGTTATGTATTTATCGCCCCTTTCCAGGGCGGAAACAGCTCCTGCCACACAAGCTTCCTGGCCAATGTACAAATGACAGAAACCTTTAATTTTCTGTTGCCCGTAAAGTTGCCCGGCTTTCTCTTCAAACTTGCGCATTAGCAGCATACTTTCGTACCATTGTAGATACGTTTCTTTTGAAAAGTTAGTACTGGAATTTACCTTTGCCTTAGATTTTGCCTTTGTAGTTGCCATACCCAGGTTGTTCTTATTTTAGTTTCAGATTTATCTGAAAGACCCGCAAATTAGTCAAAAAACCCCAACAAGGAAATTAATGTACCTGGAAAATATCAGTTTAAGTTATTTCAAAAACTATCATCATTGCCGGCTGAAATTTTCACCAGCCATCAATTGTTTTACCGGGCCTAATGCAAGCGGGAAAACCAATCTACTGGATGCAATCCATTATCTGGCTTTGACTAAAAGCGTGTTTAATCCTACGGACCAGCAGAATATCCAGCACAAACAGGAATATTTCTCAATCAGGGGAGATTTTCGGCAGGACAGTAAAAAGCATCAGATTCAATGTAGTTACAGGAATGGTGCGAAAAAAGTGATCAAGAGGAACAATAACGCTTATCCAAAGCTTAGCGAGCATATCGGAGCTTTCCCTTTAGTAATGATCACCCCTTATGATACTGACCTGTTGAGGGAGGGAAGCATGGTTCGGAGGAAATTTCTGGACGGACTTATATCCCAAATCAACCCCCAGTATCTACAGGATCTACTTAAATACCAAAGGCTGTTGAATCAGCGGAATCAGCTATTGAAAACCTTTTCCGCAAGACATCAATTTGATGCCCAGTTGATTGCCGCCTATGACGAACCCATGTTGCAGTTGATGAAGGCGATTTCAGCCAGCCGCAGGGATTTTCTGCGGGATTTTGTGCCCGTTTTTAAAAGCCATTATTCAACCTTGTCACAGGGAAATGAAACAGTAGATATTGCCTATAGATCCGAGCTGTTGAGCAAAGATTTCGAAAGCAGATTCCTGGCTAATCATCAGAAAGACCTGTTGCTTCAACGTACCGACCTGGGGGTTCATAAAGATGATATGATATGCTCATTCGATGGGCATAGCGTGAAAAAATTCGGGTCTCAGGGACAGCAAAAATCTTTCGTTATTGCTATGAAACTGGCTCAGTTCGACAGTCTTCAGGCAGCCAAACGGTTTAAACCCGTTTTACTTCTGGATGATATTTTCGATAAACTGGATGATGATCGCATATCAAAGTTGATGGATATGGTATCGGGTCAAACTTTCGGACAGATATTTATCACCGATGCACGGCCGGAACGAACCGCCAGAATACTTGAAAACCTAGATATTGAAGTATTGAACTTCCGGGTAGAAGCAGGTACGGTGGAATTGATAAATGAAACTGAAGCAAAGGGCTAATTTTCTTTTGGGGGTACTATTTTTTTCATACTTTTAGTACCATGTCCAAAATGTCTGAAAGAAAAAAAAGGAAGTCCAACCTTTCCACCGTGGGGGAATCAATAAATGAATTATTGCAGGTTTACCGTATCCAAAATAAGTTCGATGCCACCCGCATTACCTCTTCCTGGGAAAACCTAATGGGCACACCTATAGCAAAAAGAACAAAACGCGTGTTTATAAAAGATCGGAAGTTGTTTGTTGAGCTCAGTTCAGCCCCTTTGAAACATGAACTCAACCTTTCCAAGCGTATGATTCTGGACATTTTTGATAAAGAATTCGGTCGGAAGGTACTGGATGACATTATTTTTATTTAAGACTCCCCTTCACTTGCGGTATTTGTCTTAAATCCATCACCGTATGGTTTACTACTCAAAATTTAATGTACCCCCATCATTTTCTGGTATGTGTAATATTCAGAGGTTATTCAGGTTGTAATTTGGCACACTTGGGTTTTTATTTACTGTTGTATTAAACCCGGGCATATTTTTTGATCTGGCATACTCCGATGAGGAAAACTCTAATTCTTGTTTATATCTGTTTTCAGGTACTTCCGTTGGCCAGTCAAAACTGGAAAACGCTTTATGACAGTACCGAAATATACTGGGACAAAGACTGGGACAAGTGTGTCTCACTGCTGGAAGAAGCTTTACCGCTTGCAGCCAGGGATATGAGTCCAAACAGCAAGAATTATATGGTTCTGATGAATGATTTGGCTCTGGCATATCTTGAAAGCGGAGATTATACAAAGGCAAAAACACTATTTGTGGACCTGGTGGAACTAAAGAAGGAGTTACTGGGGATTAACAGTGCAGAGTATGCTGCTTCTTTGGTAAATCTCTCAGGAATCTATCAGGATCTGGGGGAGTATGAAAAAGCTGAGTCCCTTTACCTGGAGGCCATCGCCAATTACAAGGTCTCACTGGGAGACCAGCACCCCGATTATGCTACCGCTGTACAACATTTGGGACAACTATATGAATCCCAGGCACGCTATACTCAGGCCGAAGCACTATACCTGAATGCTATCAATATTCGCAAATTCGCCATCGGTTCATTCCACCCAAATTATGCCAGCTCGCTGTTTACTCTGGGTAGATTGTATCGCAAAACAGGTGATTATGAAAAATCAAAGACGTATTTCGAGGAGGCTTTGAGTATTTATGAAAAGTCTTACGGTCAGCTTCACCCTAATTACACCAATGCAACAGGTGAGATGGGGATTTTAATGCAATCGATGGGACAGTACACTTTAGCGGAAGCATACCTGACTCAAACCATCAATTTGAGACTCCAAATTTACGGTAACTATCACCAGCAAGTAGCAGAAGCGCAGAACAATCTGGCCAGTTTGTACCGGGTGATGGGAAATTTTGAGAAAGCCGAACAAAACTATCTGCAGGCCGAGAAAATATATAAAAAGACCTTGGGCGATAACAACCCCGAGTATGCTACCGTGCTTAACAACCTGGGGGATTTTTATGTGGCCGTGATGGAGTTCGAAAAATCGAGGGATTGCTATGAGGGAGCACTGGAAATATTTGAGCGGGTGTTCGGCTCCCGTCATCCACTTTATGCTAATACCTTGAATAATTTGGCCAGCCTTGATCGCAAAACCGGTAATTTCAAAGAGGCGGAACAACGGTACAAGCAAACACTACTAGTGGACGAACTTACCGTTGGTAAAAATCATCCATCCTATGCCACCTCTCTAAATAACCTGGCTATACTTTATGTAGCAACTAAAAAATATCAGCAAGCGGAGCCTTTATATAAAGAGTCGATTAGAATCAAACAGGCTACTCTGGGGAAAAATCACCCGGCATATGCCAAATCTGTTAATAATCTGGCACTAATGTACATGACTCTCGAAGCCTTTGAGAAAGCAGAGCCCTTGTTCCTTGAAGCTATTGACAATCAACTCAGCCAGGTGAATACAATCTTTCCTGCACTAAATGAAAAGGAGCGGGAAGCGTTTTACAATACACTGCGCTCAGATCTTGAACGGTTCAATACTTTTGCTGTATTACGTTCACTTGATAATCCTGACATTATCGGCGCCATGTTCAACAACCAGTTGACTACTAAGGCGCTGCTTTTTAACGCCTCCGATAAAATGAGAACCAACATTCTGCGTAGCAATGATGAAGAGTTGATCAATGATTTCGCACATTGGAGAGACCTGCGAGAAAAACTTGCCCGACTTTATCAACTACCAAAAATAGACCTGGAGAAAAAACAGCAGGATTTGCAGCAACTCGAAGAAGAGGTAGGATTGTTAGAAAAAAGTCTGTCGCAGCGATCGGAAGTTTTTGCCAAAGAGAATGACCGCCGGGAACTAACCTGGAAAGACATCCGGGATCAGTTGAATGACGATGAAGCTGCCATCGAAATTGTTCGATTCAGAAGATATAAGATTGACCCGGAAGGAAAGAGTAAGGTAACCACGGATTCAAATGTACCTGAATTTCTTAATTACGGATTTACCGATGAGATTCTCTATGCTGCTTTAATAGTAGATAAGTCCACCACAGAGCATCCCAAATTAGTTCTTTTGGAAAATGGCAAGGAGCTTGAGAGCAAATATCTCGCATACTATAAAAACGCCATCCATTATGTAGTGAATGATCAGAACTCATACCGTTATTATTGGTCTCATTTAAATGACAGCCTGGCAACCGGAGTGAATAAAGTATTCGTTTCACCGGACGGTGTATATAACAAGATCAATCTAAATGCACTCAGGGTGCCAAACTCTAAAGATTACCTGATTGATCAATTATCGATAGTGCCTGTAACCAGCACCCGTGATTTAACCGAACAAAGACCGGAAATTGAATCCAGGGGGCCGGTTGTTCTGATGGGGAATCCGGACTTTCTGTGGGAAGGTGTAGAGCCTGCGGCAACCAGTCAGTTGGATCAGGTATCAGACTATCTGGATCCTTTGCCTGGAACTGAAAATGAAGTGCAGTCTATTAATGAATTAATGGATGGGACATGGACTTCAGAACTATATACGGGTACTGACGCTAGAGAACAGGTACTTAAACAAATACAAAATCCCAGGGTGTTGCACATCGCAACTCATGGATACTTTTCGAAAGATGTACTGCAAAATTCGGTAAACAATGAATTCTTAAACTCAGGATTGATGCTGGCGGGTGCCAGTAATGCCCTGTACTACCGGAGAAACCAACTTGCGTTCGATGTGGAGGAAGATGGGATACTTACTGCTTATGAAGCCATGAACCTGAATCTGGACCACACCGAGCTGGTAATACTGTCTGCCTGTGAAACAGGACTGGGTACTGTAAAAAACGGTGAAGGAGTATACGGATTACAGCGGGCCTTTAAAGTTGCAGGCGCTGAAAGTATTGTCATTTCACTTTGGCGGGTAGACGACCAGACCACTCAGAAACTACTCTATTACTTTTATCAGGAATGGCTTAAAAATCACGATAAACAAATCGCATTTAAAAAAGCTCAAATCAAGCTACGTGAGGAATACATCTATCCCTACTACTGGGCGGCCTTCGTGATGGTGGGAAATAATTGAACCTTTGAGCATTTGATTAGTTGATTGGGGAATGTAGATTGTGGATTATAGAATTGTTGTCTATTTTCATTTCTCACAACTTGTCGAAACTCATTGGAAAACGATCTAAACAGTATCAAGAACTTGCTTTGGTTCTGCTTTGCAGTGCTGATAGCCTATCTGCTTTCGGTATTAGCCGGATTGATGATCCCACTTGCCATGGCCCTTTTTGTGGCCATTCTACTTCAACCAACTTTAGCCTGGTTCGAAAGGAAGAATATTGGCTTTGGCATTAGCCTCACAGTAATATCAGTAACCAGCTTGAGCGCGCTGGCACTTTTCGGGATCTTGGTTTATAAGACGGGAAAGAGTCTGATGGTAGAGAAAGAAAAACTCCTCTTTCAAATAAATGCAAAGCTAAGTAATATAGTTGAAAGCATTAATAATTTGACCGGGGTGTATGTGGAATCCTCCGAAATTGTAGATAATCTGGGGCAACTTCTAAGTACCGATTGGCTGGTTGCATCTTCAGGAACTTTTGCAGGTATGTTGGGGAGCTTCACCGGAACCTTTTTAATCACCGCTCTCTACCTGGTGGCTTTCCTAAGCGGTATTCTGGAGTATGAGAAATATATCCACTATTTACAGGATGACGAAAAAGAGTCTCAAAAAATGATTGAGGGATTTGAACAGGTGAAGGAATCGATTGTAACCTATATAAAGGTGAAATTCCTGATGAGTCTTTGTACCGGTATTGGTTACGGCCTGATCTGCTGGATGTTTGGAATTGATTTTGCCTTGTTTTGGGGTTATCTGGCCTTTGTGCTCAATTTTATTCCTACAGTTGGTTCGATCGTTGCCACAATCCCCCCATTACTTTTGGGGTTGATTCAACTGGATTCTACGGGAGCCGTGTTGGGTTTAATAAGCCTTCTTTTCGTGGTCCAGTTTACTTTTGGGAACATAATAGAGCCCAGACTTATGGGTAAAAGCTTATCTCTAAATACCGTAGTGGTTATTTTAGGCTTGGTATTTTGGGGCTATTTATGGGGAGTTGCGGGAATGGTATTATCCGTACCCATGTTGGTTTTAACAAAAGTTATCCTGGCTCAATTCGATGGAGCAAAAATTGTGGTTCGGCTGATGGGCAGCTCCAAGATCGAAGGCTAAAGCAACATTGGTATTAGGTTTAGCGTAAGAATTAACCAGAGTCTTAGCTCAATTACTTCAAGAAACCGGGAAAAATGGACAAAATAGCAATGAAAGCAATGGCGAAACAGATGGAGTGCTTTCCGTTTAGTATACACTTAAGCTTCTTGCCCATCATCAGGTATTGGGAATCAATGGCCAGTGAGGGCTCAGAAGAAGAGCAAATTTATGCGCGATCGGTGCTAGCTGAAGTAGATAAAATTCCAGCATTACGTAAACCGATTAAAAACCATAATGCCTTCGCAAAAAAACATAAGATGGTTATAGACAAGCTTATGTCTGCAGTTTTTCCAAAGGCACTTGAGTTTAACGAGATAAAAGCAGTTACTCCACCGTTTGTTTTTGATCAAATTGCTGCTTCCCATCGGTTTAGGAGCATCGTAGAAAACAATGGCGGAACACTTGGTCTTCCCTATAATTTTGACCCTGAACTGTTACACTATGCCAAATTCATACACGCCTGCAGAACTTTACTAGCCAAGTTTTATCAGCGATTCATTCCTTTGGAAACGCCCTTCATTTTTCGAATGAAGGACACTGAAACCGGTCTGGATATGTTTTATAAAATGACTATCAATGCGGATTTTGTAGATATTCGGGTCAAGGGTGAGCTGAAAGAACTAAGCGATGGTGACATTGATGATTTGCTTAAAAATATTGAAGATGTTGAAGTATGGAAGCGTCATCTGCCACCAGAGAATTTTGAGATCTCCGGCTTTGTAATCTGCACGCTGGTCAACGTAACACTGGATGAACTGCTTTCTCAGCTAAAAAACAATCTGCTGGAAAGTGATGCCCTGTTACGTGAAGATCAGTTTGAGAAAATCCGCCACAATGTGCGCAGCCTATTTAAAGTGCCTGATCTTCGGGTTGGCCTTGGTGTATTCAAGGAAGGTGAGGGAATAACCAATTTCGGTCATTGGAGTTGGAGGGATCTGATTTGTAAAGCCCGAATTAAGAATATTGGAAAGGAATTTAGTGGATCAATTTACCAAAAAGTATTGGAGACAGGGGAAGTGGTAATTGTTGAAAACCTGGATGAGATCACCACCCCCACAGCTATTGAAAAGGCTATTGGAGAAACTTGTATAAAAAGTCTGATCATTGCTCCCCTGAAATACAACAATAACATCATTGGCTATCTGGAATTAGGTTCATGTAATTCAAAGGAGCTTAATGCCTTAAGTATGACAAGAGTCGATGAACTTATACCGTTGTTCTCGATAGCAATTCAAAGAAGCGTTGAAGAAAGAAGTAACAGGATTGACGCAGTTATTATGGAGAAATGTACAGCCATCCACAGTAGTGTACAGTGGCGTTTCCAGGAAGCTGCAGAGCGTTTTTTAAATGCCAGAGATCGTGGGCATACAGAACTCGAGATGGAACCCATTGTTTTTGAAGATGTGTATCCCTTATATGGTATGGCTGATATTCGCGATTCTTCAGAACATAGAAATCAGGCGGTTCAGGCGGATCTGATAGCACAGCTTAAGCTGGCCCAGAAAATCATCCTTAAGGTTAAGGCGCTGAAAAGTTTCCCTATCCTGGATGAAATTAATTTTAGGGTTGAAAAACTTATCAAGTCGATCGGAAAACAACTACGTTCGCAGGACGAAAGCAGAGTGTATCGTCTTTTAGGTACGGAGGTTGAACCGTTCTTTGATATTGTAACCAGTGAATTTCCTGAGGTCGCACAGGACATTGCCAGATACAAAAAATCGCTTGACCCGAAGTTAGGTGTAATCTACAACCGAAGAAAATCATACGAACAGAGTGTTAACAGGATCAATTCTGTATTAAGCGATTTCCTGGAAGAGAAAGAACTTGAGGCACAAAAGATGTACCCACATTACTTCGAAAAGTATAAAACCGACGGGATTGACTATAATATTTACGTTGGAAAATCACTTTCAAGAAATGGTGTTTATAACGGTATGTGCCTGGCAAACATCAGACTCTGGCAACTGATCACGATGGTCGAGATGACACAGGTTGCCGACAAACTGGGACCAGAGTTACCTATTGCATTGAGCACCGCCCAATTGATCCTGGTCCATGATGAACCGTTATCGATCAGGTTCAGAAGTGATGAGAAAAAGTTCGATGTGGATGGTGCTTACAACATGAGATACGAAATTATCAAAAAGCGGATTGACAAGGCACTGATTAAGGGCTCCAGCGAGCGGGCCACACAACCCGGCACCATCACGGTAGTCTATACCAACCCCGAAGTAAATAAGGAGTATATGCAATATTGTGAATACTTGCAGTATCGAAATTTAATCGAGAAAAATGTGGAACAGCTAACTCTGGAAGATGCTCAGGGAGTAACCGGGCTTAAGGCATTACGCATAAAGGTTAAGACAGACCACGAAGAAAAATTAGGCACTCAAGAAATTGAGGAAATAATTTCAATTCTACAAAAATAGCTATCGCACCCGGAGTTGCTGGCCGGCCATCAGGTCAGAAGCACTTAAATTGTTTAGCTCTTCCAGAGTTTGTACCGTGGTATGGTACCTTTGCGCCAGTCTAAACAGGTTTTCCCCCCGATTCACGGTGTGATAAATAACATTTTTCTCACTGGTATCGTCGGGTGGTAGAAATAAAAATGATTTAAACTGCTCAATATTAAGGCTTGCAGGAAGCCTGATAGGTTGATATGATCTCAATTGCTCAGTTGAAAGTCCATTCCAATTAATTATCTGGTCTTTTGAGATGCCGGTGGCCTCAGCCAGAACTGATAGCGTCACATTGGGTTTTAGCAGATAGGTCACCAACTGGGATTGAAATGATATTCCCGCTATTTTCAGCGCGACCCTTCGGTTCATCTGCCGTCCCATGCGGGTACGGTTGTCGAACTCCGGATTTAGCTCCCCCAAACTACTGGCAGACACCGTAGCCTGGTCTAGATTGGGTTGTAAAAAGTTAGCAGCGCTGAGGCTTCGCTTCCTTCCTAGCTCACGATTATAAGATTCACTGCCAATATTATCCGTATGACCTTCGATTTCTACTTTGGTAGTTTTACCGCTTTGATTGATAAACGCAACTATCTCATCCAGCGTTTTTCTTGCTTCCGGTCTTAGTTGGTAACGGTCAAAGTCAAAATAGATTCTCGTGCTGGAATAAGTGCTGATGCTTTGTACGGGCTGCCCAGATTCTGACCTGGTGATAATATCAGTTTGGTCTTTTGAATGCTTTTCGGTGGACTGATCCTCTTTGGAGTTAAAAATAGAGATATGTTGGTCATCCTGTTCCTCAAAATTGGGCGCGGGTTGATTCCCCATATATCGATCGATCCGCTCCCGTTCCAGTTTTGTTAAATTTGATATAAAATCGAGTTGTTGGTCCGTGTATGGTTCACTTGGATTCCATCCCCGAGAAACGATTTCATCCACCAGGCCCTGATCTGATGGTGATAGTTCCAAATAATACCATTGATCGGCCGCTTGTTGTGTTGCAAGAAAGTCGTTTTCTGCCTGTAGTTCCCTGGAGCCAGTTTCTTTGTAAACCATCATAGCCAACCGTTCTATCCTCAACTGATGTCCGGGGCTTAAAGAATTGAAGTAATAGCTCGCCCTGGGTGTAACTGGCGGTAATTGATACCATTGACGGTAAAATTGTTCTACAATTTTGGCCTCAAGTTCCGGGTCTGATGCCTCCTGTTGCTCGTCAATGAATTGTTTCATTTGTTGCTGAAGTTCAAGTGTTACTGCCTCATTTTTAGACAGTTGATCAATCTCCTGTTGAAGCATCATCCGCTGAGCAATTAATTCTTTTTCAATTTGAAGTTTTGAAGCCTGCCCGGGAAATTGATTGGCTAAATTCTGTTGAATTGCTTTCCTGACCTCACTGATATTATATTCTTCTGTGGTTGATCCGGGTGCCACTACCAAAGGGTCTGCTTCAAGCCCGAAGCTTGAAAGCATAGTGGATTTTTCCTTTGTATTCAGGTGCTGACTGGATATAATGTACTGATACCACACCGACTGGTGAATATCTGCTCGCCTGGAAGGGCTTAGCCCTTGATAGTAGTGATATATTTCTGGTCCCAACGCCCGAATAGAAGCGTCATAGTCTTCAGCCCTGTTATTCACATATTCCTGGGAAACAGGCTCCTTTTCAGTGTCCGCGCTGGTACTATTTAGTTTTTCAATACTTTGCCGATACTGATCGGATAACCTGGCAGCCATTGTGTTAAGAGATTCCAGTTGTACTTTGCTCTCGATTCGTTCCCGGTTTACAGGATCAACAGAATACTGTTGCGCTTCTTTACTAAGCTGGTCCATTGCCATTTGCCGTCCCACTACTTTTGCATTAAGAATTCGATCTATAATTTCTTTCTCATCATCTGCAATATTCTGGTAGTATTCCCAGTCAAGCTTCTCTTGTAAGGTTAAACCCGTTCCCGCGGTATGGCCTTCAAGTTCCATGGTGCGTTTCATAGCCAACCGCTCAATGGTAGCCTTGGTGGCTATATCCAATTTGTTATAATACTTGAAATCATCTTTGGATAAATCCGACGACTTGAATGTTCCCTCCGAACCATTTCTCATGGCAAGAATGCGTTCAAGTCTTGCCTTGTCATCAGGTGAAAGGTTATCGTAATAAAACTGGTCCTCATCCCTTGAGGCAAATAGATTGCTGCCATCATTGGACCGGATTCTGGAACGCAATTGTGTGCCATCAGCGGACTCCTCCAGGTATTGATGCACATTTTCGGATTTTTCAGGTACTCGAAAGGTATAAATATCGAATTTGCCCAATCCACCCGGTCGATTTGAAGATACATATCCTGTACTGCCACTGAGAGAAAAAAAACTGTCATCATATCCTGAATTAAACGGTGTCCCCAGGTTCTGTATGCTACCATTGTCATTTTGGTAATCTTTGGCCATGAAAACATCCATCCCACCGATTCCCGCATGGCCCTCAGAACTAAAGAATAGCAAATTGTCTTTGAAACAGAATGGCGATGCCTCATTAAATGGTGTATTCACTTTCCCGGGAAGCGGTTTGGGTGTTTGCCAGTTTTCTCCATCTGATGATATCGAAAACCAAATGTCATTCCCACCCGGGCCACCTGGACGATTGGATACAAAGATTAGGGTATCTCCACCGCTGGTTAAGGTTGGATGCTTATTATCGTATCCGGGAGCATTTACTGCTTCATTTAGTAACCTGGGGTTTTTCCATACGCCATTTTCCTGATAGGTTACATAAAGCTTGCAATAAGCGTTACCTTCATAGCAACTGGTAAAATAGTATTTATCTCCCTCAGTATTATAGCTTCCCACTCCATCACTGTACTTGGTATTTGTTCGGTCGAAACGGTCCGAAATATCCGCCCGTACCCATTGGTCGTTTTCTTGGGTAAATCGGAAGTTATCTGTAAAGTGTTCACCAAAGCGATTATCCACTAACCCTCCCCTGGCTTCTTTTCTTCCGGAAGTTATGGTTATAGTACTGCCGTGTGCGGGTGCAACCGCCGAATAATCATTGCTGGGTGAATTTACCGGCTCAGGCATCAAATTAAAACCCATTTCCCTCCAGCTTTTGCCTAATTGTTCGATTGCCCAGGTTGAACCTTCGATTTCAATCTCTGCCTGTTTGATATAATTTTCTCGTTCACCTGCAGGAATAAAGGAAGTGGTGTTATTGTTTTTTATAAAACGTTGGAAACTGTCTCTGGCTTTCTTGAAATTTCCCATAGACTTTTGCATCTGGGCCAGATAGAATGCTGCCAGCGGATATGCTGTTGGGTCTAAAGTAAGCGCCCGGTCATAATAAAATGCCGCCATTGCATAGTCAAATACTGCATGATAGGAACGGGCCAGTCGATAATTAGTCTCGGGATTGTTTGCCTGTAGTCCGTAGGCTATTTGGTAATATTCAGCAGCAGTGTGAAATTGTTCATTTTGGTAATATTCATCTGCGTTCTTTAACAGTCCCTCAAGGTCCTGGGCTAGCACTTGCCCGGTGAGACCTATAAATAGAATGGTTAAACTTAGTTGGTACAGATAGTGTGGAAATGATGCCCTCCTTTGACCACGATACCCAGCGAATAAAAAATGACTGGCAGCACAATTCATGGGAGATAAAAATACCAAATATTATCAACTAATTACTATAGTAGTGGAGTTGAAAACCTCCTTAGCCCTTTACCCTTTATTATTCTGTATGAAATAGAAGCTTCTACGGCACCGCTCCCGCCGGTAAACTGTCGAAGTGAGGAGTTATTTAAATCATAACTAAAACCAAAGCTCATGTTCCTGGTTTTTAACCCAAGGGAAATAATAAACGCATCGTCGAACCGGTACCAGGTTCCCAACTGCATTTTTAATTTGTTGGCACGGGACCTTGGGCCCATAACCTGATAAGTTAAATAAACTCCAGTGTTAAGTTGCTGACTATTATGCTGTCGCATGTATAACACATTTGGGGATAAGGTAATTTGAGGTGACATTTTAAAATTAAGCCCGCCATGTGCTTTGTATAGCACCGGCAAGGGGCTTTCAGTCCCTGGTTCCTGCAAGAAGGACTCATCCGGTTGATTCAGGTTGGAGGCGGCAAATCCAATAAAACCGCTTACTCCTGATCTCAATCTACGTTTCGATTGGTCAAAGTACCATATTACACCGGCGTGTATTACCGGGAACGTTGTTCTCTCGGTGCCCAGATCCAGGGATGGAGTGATGTTTGCGTCGAAACCAATGAATGGATCATACTGGGACCCCCATCTTAAATTATTGAAATTAATTCTTTTGGTTATGAATCCGCCTTGTAAGCCTACCGATATCATTTGAGAAGCGTCATCTTTAAGGAAAAGATTATAGGCCCCGCTGAAAGTGTAGGAAGAGGTTTGAAAATTGTTTGACTCACCTGCAGCTTCGTGGTAAAGAGACATTCCCACTCCTCCGCGGTGCTTAAACTGACTACCTCTTTCCATAATGGGATGTATTATTGAAAATTGGGCAATCTCGAACGGAAGGTCCAGGGACTTCCATTGTGACCGGTAGTTCAGCCCAAAATAGACATCGGAATCCAATCCGGTCATTGCCGGATTCAGGTAAAGCGGGTTTGCATAGTATTGGGAGAAATGCGGGTCCTGAGCGGTTATAGTATTAAACAGCAAAAGCGCCCCACAAAACATGATCAACCTGTTAATAGATCCTCTCACCTGATTACTTTTATGGTACCTTTTCTGTTAAATGATTTACCGCTGGCGAACCTTCCTGCCAGGGTATACTGATATACTCCCACTGATTCGCTACTTCCATCGGCGGATACCCCACTCCATCCAACCGTATTGGCTTCTGTAAAAGAGCTGGTCTCATAGATCAGCAGCCCCCACCGATTGTAAATGCGGAATATAAAATCTTCATCAACGATTTGCTGCCCGTATACTTTAACTACCTGATCTTCCGGGTTAGGTGCTGCCGGTGATAGAGCATTTGGCACATAAAGACCGCGTTCTTCAGCAAACCCTTCTACGGCAATGGCCAGATAGCCTGCTGCTGTATTTTGTGAACTTGTTACCTCCCCGTCCAGCATGGTTCCTGAAAAAAGCGCCTGTCCTAAACTTACAAACAAGCCCCCGATGGAGTCGGAGACAGATACCACAATGTCCTGTATGTCCACCTCTGTTCCCAATTTTTCATCCGGGCCAACTTTTAATCTGACCTGAGACCCGTCAAAGGTTCCGGACTGTTGGGTTATTTGCCAGTATCTGGTATCAGAAACTGCCAGCAATTGTAACGGTATCACCGGGTTTGCATTTGGTTCATGAACTGATACGCCTACTATTGGATTTGTTCCTGAAACATTTAATAGTTCTGCCGGCCTGAAGTTTCCGTTACTCCCTACCGGAAAATACTTATACCCTGTCCCCTGGTGCAACAAAGTCCCATCAACATATGATAGGTCTGAACCACCGGATACACCGCCGTTGGATTGAACGGTTAGTGCTCCCCCATCTGCAATGGTCACCACTCCTTGTATCATGTGCAGGCTGTCCAGTATGTTAAGGGGATTGACGATTACTTTTTCGCCCCCACCCTCAATGTACAACTGGTAAACCCCTCCGCTGTTATGGGCAATATTCTGCCTGCCATCACCATTCAGGATAAACATACCATTGCCGCTATATGTGTCAACGTTCATCCAGTCACCTGATATGGAAATGGCTCCGCTATTCTCAATGTCTCCGTTGTTAAGCGCGCCTCCCATAATGGTGAATCGGGTCGACGGCATAACAGTAATGAGCGCATTGTTATTGGTTAAAGCTTGTGCCACCGCAGTGGTAAAACCAGCCAATAAAGTGGTAATTACAACTAAAATGAGTCTGATAATCACTGATTTAGTTTTTAGCCTCGAAGCCCAGAGAATGCTTAATCTGGTCAATATCCTGCTGCATTTTGGTTTTATCAAACTGCAGTTGTTTTAGTATTACCTGCTGAACATCGATTAATTGTTGTTGTTTTTGCAGGCCGGCTTTTAATTGATTATTCAGCAATTCACCTTCCTCCAGAGATTGAATTAGTTTATTAATGGTAAGCTGTTGTTCTTTTATGGCCTCCACCAGAACAGGGATCAATTCTGTATAATTCACCGATAAATATCCGTGCTGGTTTTCCTGAACCAGGGTTGGGAACAATTTTTTCAAATCCTGTGCAATTACTCCGAAGTGAAGTAGTTGCTTTTTGTCGTTGATGAATTGGTATTGCTTACCTTCCACTTGTACAATCTTGTCAAGGGCTTTGGGTATTTCCTGAATATTTTCCTTTAGCCTCGCATCGGAAGAAGAAAAAACTCCTGAGGGATTAATAGTAAATGAGTTGATAGTACTAACTCCAATATAAGTGTCATTTGACCCTGCCAAATCTGACACAGTTAAACTTGCTACTGTCGCCGCACCCGAATTTAGTGTTCCGGAAGTTTGAATATTCTGACTACCAAAATCGGGGTTTATTTTACTGCCGTCTATAGCAGCTGATACATTGATGTCGACATCTGCGATGGTGCCATCTAGTATTTTTGTGGAAGTAATGGCATTATTATTAATGTTGCTGGCGGAAATGCTAATGTTGTCAACATAATCCTTAGTGGCCACGTCTTGTGCGTTAGTTGGGTTGGCAGCGTTACTTATAGCTGTACCTCCGGCGTCACTTCCTTGACTTAATACATCAGCCAGATCCTGGTTGTCTGTGTTGTCAAGGTAACCGGATAGATCTACCGTAGTGGCATCGCCGGTAACACTGAGGATATTTCCTGTTAAGGAAAGATCCTGAGCGTCGGTATTATCGAGATAACCAGATAGATCAACGGTAGTAGCATCCGCAGTGATGCTCAGGGTATTTCCGGTCAAAGAAAGGTCCTGAGCGTCCGTATTATCCAAATAACCAGACAGATCCACGGTGGAGGCATCGCCGGTAAGACTGAGGGTGTTCCCCGTTAGAGAGAGGTCTTGAATTTCATTATTCGGATCACCATCGGTATCCGCGGCAGCAAGCGCATCCACATAATTTTTAGTAGCCGCATCCTGTGGGTTAGCAGGATTGGCCAGGTTAGATATTGTGGACCCGGCAGCACTATTCCCCTGGGTCAGCACATCATCAAGATCCTGACTATCGGTATTATCCAGGTAACCCGACAAATCTACGTTGGTAGCATCACCGGTAATACTAAGTGTGTTACCAGTAAGACTCAGGTCCTGATTATCAGTGTTATCTAGGTATCCTGAAAGATCAACCGTAGTGGGATCACCGGAAAGCGCCAGTGTATTAACTGAAAGGGAAAGGTCCTGGATTTCATTAACGGGGTCTGTATCTAATCCGGCCTTGGCTTCCCATTGTGGATTACCTGACCCGTCGGTGGTCAACATTGAATTGTTATTACCGCTTCCGTCAATTTTGGAGGTGTTTACCGCTCCGTCGGCAATTTTGGAAGTTACCACTGCATTGGATTGAATTGCACCTGCATCGACTGCATTATCTGCCAGTTCTGACGATTCAATGGCATTGGGTGCGATGTCATCAACGGTAACTGCATTGTCAATAATTTCCGCAGTACCGATTACATCGCTGTTTATTTGGATATTGCCATTGCTGCTTAAAGTCAGATCCCCGCTTATTGGTTGTACCTGAGAAACACCAGCCGCATCACCAATATAAATATTACCATTAGGCAAGGAGGAGGTAACAAAATTGGATCGTGTCTCCCACTGGGGATCTCCTGAACCTGTTGTGGTCATCACTGCATTTGCCGCCCCTTCTCCATCGATCTTCGAAGTGTTGACGGCGTCATCACTCAGGTCCCCGGCAAGAATGGTGCCATCGACAATCTGTGTACTGGTTACTGCATCCGCAGCAATTTTCTGAGTCGATATGGAGTTATTCTGGAGTTTACTGGTAGATATTGCATCGTCCTGAAGCGCGCCGTTGTCAACAGAATTATCGGCTAGTTCCGAAGCCTCAATGGCGTTAGGGGCAATATCATCCCTGGTTAAACTGTTGTCAGTTACTTCAGTACTTCCAACTACTCCAGGACTGATCTGAGCATCACCGGTGGCTGATAAATTGATATCACCGTTGATGTTTAAAGATTGCAAAGATGTCCCATCCCCGATTAATACCCGTCCCGATCCTTTTGCGTTTAAGGCTGCCGCGGTATTTGAAACATCTCCTACGAATATGCTGCCTTCGGCCAGGGTGCTGGTTTCAAAAAGTGTGATGTTCTCCCAGAAAACAGTTCCTGCACCAGTAGTTATCAACACCTTGTTGTTACCCCCGCTTTCTATATCGTCGGTGGCAATTGTACCGTCTGCTATGTTCGCTGTGGTGATTGCTCCAGTGGCAATATCCACCGTCTGGATGCTTCCATCGGCTATTTCATCCGAACCCACTGCGCCACTGCTAATTTCATCAGAGGTTATGGCATCAGTTGCAATATCTGTTGCAGTAATAGTTTCATCCAATATCTTGCTACCGTCAATCGTATTGTCTGCCAGATCCTGGTTGGTAATTGTGCCATCCAGAATTTCATCGCTGGTGACCGAGCCGGTAGCAAGCTCATCGGAACCAACTGCATCTGTGCCAATTTCTGAAGCGGTTATGGCATCATCCAATATCTTCGCGCCGGTAATAGCATTGTCTGATACCGTGGCAATTCCGTCGTTTGCTAATGTGATATCTCCTGACACCGTTCTAGATTGGGCCTGGTTTGAGGCATCTCCAATCATTATGGTACCATCGGGCAAGCCATTACCCAGGAAGTTGGTTTTGGGTTCCCATCTGGGATTACCACCTGAGTCTGTTCCAAGAATGGCGTCTGCGTTACCTTCAGCATTGACCTTGGTAGCGGTAACCGAAGCATCTTCAAGATCTGCAGTTGCCACCGACCCATCAGCAATGGTAGCTGAGTTCACCGCGTTTGGCCTTAATGTAGGATTAGGGTAATTCCCCTGTAAATCTCCTCCCGCAACATCCGAAAAGGCTCCCAGGCCAACTACCCATAGATTATCAACCCAGTGAAAGAATTGTTTCAACTCGGAGTCAAACACCACCAAACCAGTTTCGGTGTTGCCCAGAGAAGATGTCATCGCCTGACGTTGTGAGGTGGATACTCTTGGAACCAGTATGCCTTGATCACCAGTGGGGCTTACCAGATCGAGCACGGCATTTTGATTGGGGATTGATGTGCCAATACCTACTGTATTCTGTGCTTTTATTGCTGATTCACTCAGTATCAGTATAAACATTACCAGAACGATAGCCGGTAATCGATGACGAGTGAGATAAATTAATACCATTTTATCTAGGTTTTGTATGCGTCCGATAGTGAAAACCGCCTGTTCTTGTGCAACAATCCAGATTTACTATCAACTACAAAGTATCGCATTCATCCATGATAATGAATGTAAACCCCATGATTAGATAGCACATGTAAGGTCTGTGGGGAATTAGAAATTAGCCATAGGAATTAAGCACCTGGGGTCAAAAGTGGAATATTGACCGGGTGTAAGAGCAAATCCGGCAAGGTGGTCTAATTGCCCGGAGTAATAGTATCGTCCGTGATCGGTGTTGCTCCGGGACTTTCCGACGGTTCATTCGTCTTTTTCTCCGGAAAAAATTTCTTCTGAAAAATAAGAATAATCATGACACCAATAAAAATCGAGGCATCTGCGATATTAAAAATAGGCCGGAAAAATTCGAAATTATGACCCCCCCAAACAGGGAACCAATTGGGCAGGGTGGTCTGGACAATGGGAAAATAAAGCATATCAATTACCTGACCGTGAAACCAGGGTGTGATGGCGTCTAATGGTGCATTATTCAGAAACACTCCGTAGAAAACACTATCGATCAGGTTGCCTACTGCGCCTCCCAGTATCAGCCCAATAGACCAGCATAATCCCTGATGCACGTTCTTATTAACCAGATTGATCAGATAATAACCAATACCAATCATCGCCAGCATCCTGAAAACAGTTAAGGTTAACTTACCGTATTCCCAATCTAGCTGTAGCCCAAATGCCATACCGCTGTTCAGAATGTAGTGAATCCTGAACCAGTCACCCAGTACCGAAAACTCGGAGTTTAAAGGCATGTTCTGATATACTGCCAGCTTGACCGCCTGGTCTACGAGTATGACTACAACCGATAGCAGAAAGTATTTTGTGTATTTCAATTGGATATTATTAAGCAAGCACCTTACCGTTGGGAGACGGGTCAGTGAAAGTGAATCGTTTTTGCAAAACTAATATAAATGTAACCCCTACAAAAATACTAGCATCTGCTATATTGAATACAGGCCTGAAAAACTGAAAAGATTGATTTCCCCACAATGGGAACCAGTCAGGAAATGTACCGCTGAATAGCGGAAAGTATAACATGTCTATTACCTGACCATGAAACCAGGGCGAAACGGAATCTAATGGAGCATTGTCAAGAATGACTCCATAAAAAGTACTGTCAATAACGTTTCCAGTGGCACCGGCTAGAATCATTGCAAGAGATAATAACAATATTCTGTGGGCTTTACTTTTGGAAAGAATATACAGGTAACTGGCGATACCCACTGCCGCCAAAATCCTAAAAATCGTTAATAGCAATTTGCCATAAGCAAAATCGAACTCGATACCAAAAGCAATTCCAGGGTTTAATACATAGTGCAGCCTGAACCATTCACCAAGTACCAGGATCTCTTCACCCAAATGCATATTAAGATGTACCCCCAGTTTAAATACCTGATCCATCAGAACGATAAACAGGCTTATGATATAGTACTTTATATGGTCCATTTATTCTTAGACATCTATAACCACCCTAAGTTGAATATCATCAACTTCCAGTAATTTAGCGTTCTTTAATTCATCTCGGATTTCCAGAGAAAGCGCCTGGGTTTCCTGACAGATATACTCTCGATTTGCTTCTAACGCCTTGTTTACCAGGTTATTGTTTTTTTCAAACTGTATGCTAATCTTGTCCTGAACTTCCAGGCCCATTTCTTTTCTCAGGTTCTGTACCCGGTTAACCACATCCCTGGCAATCCCTTCTAGTTTCAATTCATCAGTAATAGTAATATCCAGTGCAACAGTCAAGGTTCCGTCACTGGCTACGGACCAGCCGGGTATGTCCTCTGAAACGATTTCGACATCATCTTCTGACAGGTATACCGTCTGATCATTGATATGGATCTCTAACTGACTTCCCTGCTCCAACACCCTAATCTCATCATGGTGAAAATTCTTTATTTTAGTACTAAGCTCTTTCATTAGATGCCCATGTTGTTGGCCCAATTTTCTGAAATTCGGTTTGGCCTTTTTCACCAGGATACCCGACGTATCATCAACATATTCAACCTCCTTTACATTTACCTCCCATTTGATCAGATCTTCCACCGCCTGAATCTGATGCTTGGTTTTATCTCTTAGTATGGGGATCAATATCTTGGTCAAGGGCTGCCTGACCTTTATTCGATGCTTTTTTCGAAGACTGTGTGCCAGCGAACTTATTTCCTGTGCCAAGCGCATCTTTTCTTCAAGGTCTTCATCTACCCTTGCTTCAGTGTACTCCGGAAACAGACTCAGATGAACGGATTGGTGTAATTCCTTTTGGCTCACGAAGTTTAGATCCCTGTATAAATGGTCGGAATAGAAAGGGGAGATCGGGGCAACCAGCTTTGTCACCACTTTGAGGCATTGATAAAGAGTTTGGTATGCCGCAACTTTGTCTAGGCTATCAATGGATTCCAAAGTTGCCGGATTCCAAAATCTTTTTCTGTTAAGCCTTACGTACCAGTTACTTAGGTCGTCAATTACGAAATCCTGCACCGCGCGAGCGGCCCTGGTTGGTTCATACTCATCAAAAGCCTGGTCGACTTCTTTAATTAAACTATTTAATCTTGAGATAACCCACCGGTCACTCTCTTTAAGATGCTGATAATCTATGTCCGCTCCGTCATATTTAAATCCGTCGATGTTGGCGTAAAGTGCAAAAAAGGCATAGGTGTTCTGCAGGGTACCAAAAAATCTCCTTTGCACTTCCTGAACACCATTAATGTCAAATTTCAGGTTATCCCATGGATTTGCATTGCTAATCATATACCACCTGGTAGCGTCTGCACCAAACTCCTTGATGGTCTTAAAAGGATCGACGGTGTTCCCAAGCCTTTTCGACATTTTATTTCCGTTCTTATCCAGCACCAGCCCATTCGCCATAACGTTCTTAAAGGCCTTGGAATCGAATAACATGACAGCTATAGTATGCAGCGTAAAAAACCATCCCCTGGTTTGGTCAACCCCCTCAGCGATGAAATCTGCCGGGAATGCTTCTTCAAATTGCTTAAGATTCTCAAACGGATAATGCCACTGAGCGTAGGGCATGGCACCGGAATCGAACCATACATCGATCAGATCAGATTCGCGATACATTGGCTCCCCGGTGGAACTTGCCAATATCACCTCGTCAACAAAAGGCCTGTGTAAGTCAAAATCGTCCCCCAATGTCTCAGCCATAAATCCCTTTGCAACAGATGCATCAACCGCACTTTTTAGTTCTTCAAAGGATCCGATACACCGCTCTTCGCTGCCATCTTCCGTCCGCCAAATTGGTAAGGGTGTACCCCAAAACCTGGACCGGCTTAAATTCCAATCAACCAGGTTTTCTAACCAATGTCCGAACCGTCCTGTTCCGGTGGAGACTGGTTTCCAGTTGATCTGACGATTCAATTCTACCAGTCGTTCTTTGTAAGCGGTGGTTTTGATAAACCAGCTGTCCAAAGGGTAGTATAACACAGGTTTATCGGTTCTCCAGCAGTGTGGGTAGGAGTGCTCATACTTCTCTACTTTAAACGCCTTATTCTCTTCTTTTAGCTTAATGGATATCAGTACATCAGTTGATCTGTAGTCAGGGTCGCTCTCATCCTGTCCATCATAGTTCTTCACATACATACCCGCGAAGTCCGTAATCTCCTGGACAAAACGACCCTTCCTGTCTACGATCGGCACATCTTTGGCCTCGGCATCTTTTACCATTACTCCCGGAATTCCGTATTGCTGGCAGGTTCTATAGTCATCAGCTCCGAAAGTTTTGGATATATGAACGATACCTGTACCCTCCTCGGTGGTAACAAAATCGCCGGAAACCACGGTAAATGCAGGTTTAGGGAGCGGCACGTATGGCATCAGTTGATAATAATCCAGGCCTTCCAGATCACTACCACTGAATTCCTTAAGGATGGTAAACGGAATGTGTTTTTCGCCAGGCTGATAGTTTTCTATGGTTGACTCAGATGCCTTAAAATATTGTGACACCAAATCTTTTGCAAGTACGAGTTGTACCGGTTTATGTGTGTACTGATTAAAGGTTTGTACCAATACATAGCGGATTTTTGATCCAACTGCCAATGCGCTGTTGGCAGGCAAAGTCCATGGAGTGGTGGTCCAGGCAAGTATAAAAACCGGTATTTCAGGGTTATCATCAAAAAGGAACTCAGAACGATTATTTCTTTCAACTTCGAACTGCGCCACAATAGAGGTATCCTTAACCATACGGTAGCAGCCTGGTTGATTAAGTTCATGTGAACTTAAACCTGTACCGGCAGCCGGTGAATAAGGCTGAATGGTATAACCTTTGTAAAGCAACCCTTTGTCATGGAATGCTTTAAGCAGATTCCAGACAGATTCCATATAGTCACGTTCAAATGTAACGTATGGGTTTTCCAGATCCACCCAGTATCCCATTTGCCGGGTCAGCAGGTCCCAGTCATCCTTATACCTCATCACCGATTCCTTACATTTCCGGTTATACTCTGCTACACTGATCTTCTTGCCGATGTCGTCTTTGGTGATGCCCAACTCCTTTTCCACCTTGAGTTCTACTGGCAGACCGTGGGTATCCCATCCTCCTTTACGCTTTACCTGAAATCCTTTCATGGTTTTATAGCGACAGAAAATATCTTTAATGGTCCGCCCCATCACGTGGTGGATTCCGGGTGTACCATTGGCACTGGGAGGGCCTTCATAGAAGGTAAATGAATCACAACCTTCCCGCTCCTCAATAGACCGTTCAAACACCCTTTTCTCCTTCCAGAATTCCAGGATATCCCGGCCTACCTGACCCAGGTCAAAACTTTTATATTCCTTGTACTTCGGTGTTTCCACTTTTAATTTGAATCCAGGGTTTTCTTTATATTTTCTTGATTTCCGTTGCTCACCAATCTTATCCGGTCCATGTCTATTTCTTCATCACTTTCTTCATGGTAAAACTCGTCATAATGCTCTATCAGCGGATGGCTGTCTTCTGACCGCTTTCCGCTATCGAAAATCAACAATAGTGATGGCAACACTATAAGATTGGTAAACATGGCTATTATCAGGGTAGTGCTGGCCAATATTCCAAGAGCTACGGTGCCACCAAACTCAGAACCTGCAAAGATAACAAATCCGAAAAACAATACGATGGAGGTATACATCATGCTGGAACCTGTTTCGCGGATACTTTTGCTAATGGCTATGGGTACGAAGAAATTATTTCCAAAAAGCTCCTGTCGATATTTGGCCAAAAAATGAATACTATCATCAACTGAAATGCCAAAAGCAATACTAAAGATCAAGGCTGTACTTGGTTTTAAAGGGATGTTCAGAAAACCCATAACTCCGGCGGTTATCAGTAGCGGAATAGTATTTGGCACCAGGGAAATCAATATCATCCGAAAATTTGCGAACAACAGAGCCATGATCAGTGCGATTATCAGAAATGCCAACAGCAGACTTATTCTGAGATTTTGCACCAAAAACTGATTTCCTTTGATAAATAGTAAAGTGGTCCCGGTGAAGGTTGCCTTTATATCGGTATCTCCGAATAGCTCATCCACTTTCGGTTTCAATTGATAATTTAACAGGGAATCCATTCTAACGGATCCGATATCGGCCACTTTCATGGAAACCCGGACCTGCTGGCCTGTTGAGTCAACCATAGTAGCCAAAAGTTCACTGGTTCCCGGCTGATTTCTCAGGTAGGGTTGCAGGAAATTTTTATCCTGGTTATTTGGGAGATCATAAAAAGCAGGGTTGTTATTGTAAAATGCCTGCCTTGCTGCTTTTATAAAATCCGCCACCGAAATGGCTGTGGATATATGATCATTGTCCGCGACAAAAGCTTCGAACGAATCGACTTTTCTTAAAAAGTTTAAGTTGCTGCTGCCTTTTCGCCTTCCGGTATCTATTACCAGTTCGAGAGGCATAACTCCTTTAAAGTTTTGCTGGAAAAACTGTAAGTCCTGCCAGACCCTGCTGTCTTTGGGTATATCATCCGCCATATAGGATACCGAATTGAGTCTGGATACCCCGAACAGCGATATCAACGCAATTATCAGACTGATTCCCACGATAGTGTATTTTTGCCGGTGTACCAACAAGTCCAAGCCGGTCAGAATCCAATCCAGTCCCTTAAAATTCAAATGTTTTAGTTGGTTGGGGCTGGGAGCAGGCAGATAGGAGAAAACCGCCGGGATCAATATTATACTGACCAGAAACGTGGCTAAAATATTGATCCCTGCCACAATTCCGAACTCTTTCAGGATAACAATATCTGTAAAAGCCAATACTGCAAACCCCACCGCGGTGGTAAAATTGGTAATTAAAGTTACGATCCCAATTTTCCTGATAACCCGGCTCAATGCCAACATCTTGATGCCATGACGCTCATATTCCAGGTGATACTTATTGAGTAGGTAAATGGAATTGGGAATGCCTATAACTACGATAATTGGACCCAGTAAACCGGTTAACAAAGTGATCTTATATCCAAACAGTGCCAGTGTGCCCATGGTCCAAATCACCATCACAGCAATTACGATCATCGGAAATACCACCGCGTTCCAGGATCTGAAAAAAATGAATAAAATTACCGCAGTTACTAATGCTGAAAGGATCAGGAACAAGTCGAGTTCCTCTTTTACTTTGGAGGTCAGAAAATTCCTAAGATACGGGAGTCCTCCGATATGCAACTTGATGCCGGTGCCTTCGGTATAGATATCCAACGCATGAACTACGTCGGATACTACCGTTTGTCTTCGCTTGCTTTGAAGTATTTCATCATCTAACGCCACCAGCATCAGCATGGCTCCATTATCCCGGTTTATCAACTGATCACTGTACAGCCGTTGGTCAAGAGCGAGTTTCAACAGGCTATCAAGAGAATGCGGGTCACTGGGAATGGTTTGGAAAATAGGAACAGCATGAAAAGTTTTTTGTTCTGTATCCTTTTCCAACCGATTCATGTTGGTTAACGAAACCACATGGGTCACCCCGGGGATATTCTGAATATAGTCACTCATAAATTTGAAGCGTCTAAAATTCAGGGGTTCATAAACTGCACTGTCGGCTACCCCGATCACCATCATATTCCCATCCTCTCCAAAGGTTTTGGTAAAGTTTTGAAAGTAAAGCAGGTCAGGGTCATTAGACGGGACCACTTTTGCGAAATCATAGGACAATTCCAACTGCCTCAACTGGTTCGCCATGAATACAGTAACCGCAGCCACTGACAAAATCAATAGCAGTCGAAATTTAATTACGATATGTGCTAATTTAGTCCACACGTGCAGGGCACAAAGCTAATAAAATATCGAACACACAACATCGAACCCCAACTTCGAATAAAGCAGGGTACACCACATTGGATAAGTATAGATAAATTCTATGCTGGTGTTCGCTGATGAGTTCGTTAATCAATGTCGATAATGACTATTCAACTAGCCTGCCCAGCCGGATAAAGTTGTCCCTTTTAATTTCCGATAGATTCCCACTGCATGTCTGTCGGTCAGTCCTGAAACAAAATCTAAAATTTCTCTTAGCATTTGGTAAGTTGATCGTTCTGTTGCAAGGGACTGCTTAATGTCATCAGGCAATAAGCTAAATACGCTTAGTTGCTTTTTAGATATTTCCCCTCGATGGACCATAAAACTGTAAGAAGCGGTGGTGAATGCTTCCAGCAATCCTCCCAGTACCTCAAATCCACCTGCTTCAATCTCCAATACAATACGGGACCGGTATAGCTTTTTTATCGATACGTCAATAATTTCCTTTAAAACATCTCTGCTGGAAATATAATCTGTCAGCGCCTGATCGAAATTACCGGAAAGGATCTCCTGTTCGTGGTCCAGAAAGACCTTTGCACACTGATCGATCAATATACCTATAGAAACTGCCCTTAGCAGGCCGATCTTCTCATTACGCCCGGGAATCTGCTCCAATTTAGAAGGCATAAACCGATCTCCCATTACCCCGGCAAACAATTCAATGGTTTCTTTCTCACTAACCAGACCCATTTGACAGCCATCCTCCAGGTCAATAATATGATAACAAATATCGTCAGCAGCCTCAACCAGAAATGCCAGAGGATGACGACACCAGGACCCAGCATCCAGTTCCTTCAGGCCGAGGGCTTCTGCAAGTTTTTTAAAAGTGTCCTGTTCCGTTTGGAAGTAACCAAATTTTTTCTGGCTTCTGCGGTTTTTTTGAGGGTTCTCTAGCAGGCTTGGCCTCGGGTATTTGGTAAAGGCTGCCAAGGTTGGTTCAGTAAGTTTCAATCCCTGGTACTTGGCATCCGTTAGAATCCTGAATCCCTGGGCATTTCCCTCAAAATTGATCAGATCTTCCCATTCCTGGGCGGTTACCAATGTTTTAAAAAATTCGCCATGGGGATTATTTCTAAAAAAGTCGGATATGGCGTCTTCCCCTGTGTGCCCAAATGGAGGATTTCCCAAATCGTGAGTAAGGCAAGCTGCTGAAACAATTGCCCCGAAATCATTCCTGGTGATTCCTAGTTGGTCAAGTTCCTGGTATCGTTCCAGAATTTTCTCACCCACTGATTTCCCCAAAGTTCTGCCTACGCTGGACACCTCCAGGCTATGTGTGAGTCTGGTGTGCACAAAATCCTGTTCCGGTAAGGGAAATACCTGCGTTTTATCTTGTAACCTCCTGAATGGATAGGAAAAAATAATGCGATCATAATCCCGCTCAAAGGCACTGCGGTCGGATTTAGTAGCAGGTTCCCTGTTATCACCACCTAATAGCTTTACCCAGTTCATGGATTAAAGTTGTTTGAGCAACTGTTGCAGGCTGCATTTTTCCAGCAGCACCGACGTTAGTTGGGTGATCTGCACTCTTTCCTGGACCATTGAATCCCGGTCACGTAATGTAACTGTATCATCCTCCAGGGTTTGGTGATCGATGGTTATACCGAAAGGCGTGCCAATGGCATCCTGACGGCGGTACCTTCTGCCAATTGCATCCTTGAAGTCAATCTGACACAATAGATGGTATTTTAGTTGGTCAAAAACCTGCCGGGCCTTTTCAGGTAAGCCATCTTTATTAACCAATGGTAAAATCGCTGCCTTTACCGGAGCCAATGGGGCGGGAATTTTTAATACAGTCCGTTCACTGCCATCTTCCAGCGTTTCCTCAGTATAGCTTTTAGACAGTAAGGCAAGGAACAAGCGATCCAGTCCAATGGATGTTTCTATAACATATGGAACATAGCTTTTATCTTCTGAAGGGTCAAAGAATTGCAGTTTCTTCCCACTGTGCTGCTCATGTGCCTTCAGGTCAAAATCAGTGCGTGAATGAATTCCCTCCAGCTCTTTGAAACCCATGGGAAATTTAAATTCAATATCACAGGCGGCGTTGGCGTAATGTGCCAAATTCAAATGATCATGAAATCGATAATTTTCTGAACCCAGCCCTAAAGCCTGGTGCCATTTCATTCTTTTTTCTTTCCACTCCTGATACCAGTCCAGTTCCTCTCCGGGTTTTACAAAAAACTGCATCTCCATCTGTTCAAATTCCCTCATTCTGAAAATAAACTGGCGGGCAATAATCTCGTTGCGGAAAGCTTTGCCAATTTGGGCTATACCAAACGGAATTCTCATTCTGCCGGTTTTCTGGACATTGAGGAAGTTTACAAAAATTCCCTGAGCAGTCTCCGGCCGGAGGTAAATCTTACCTGATTCTCCGGCTACTGACCCCAGTTCAGTAGAGAACATCAGGTTGAACTGGCGCACATCCGTCCAGTTTCTTGACCCGGAAACCGGATCGGCAATTCCCAATTCCTCAATAAGCGCTTTAAGATCCTGCAGTGCACCCTGTTCGATTGATTCCTTGAGTTTTTGATTGATGGAATCAATTTGACTTTGATATTGCAGTACCCTTGGATTGGTGCCCCGGAACTGATCCAGATCGAAAGCGTCCCCAAAACGTTTGGCGGCCTTGCCTTCTTCCTTGGCAATTTTATTCTCTATCTTGGAAACATATTCCTCGATAAGCTGATCGGCCCGGTATCTCTTTTTTGAGTCTTTATTATCTATTAATGGGTCATTAAAAGCATCCACATGCCCTGAAGCTTTCCAGGTGGTTGGGTGCATAAAAATAGCAGCATCGATACCTACAATGTTTTCATTCATACGCACCATAGCCTGCCACCAGTACTGCTTTAAGTGATTCTTTAATTCCACCCCATACTGACCATAATCATAGGTTGCACTGAGGCCATCATAGATTTCGCTCGAGGGAAAAACGTAACCATACTCCTTGGCATGCGCGATCACCTTTTTAAGCAGATTATCTTCAGATTGACTCATAATTTTTTATTTCAGGCAGCAAAGATAATGGGAATAGGGAAATTACGAATTATGAATTGCGAATTATGGTGGGGAGTGGGGCGCAGGGAGCAGGGAGCAGGGAGCAGGGAGCAGGGAGCGGAGAGCAGAGAGCATGGAGCATGGAGCAGGGAGCAGGGAGCATGGAGCATGGAGCAGGGAGCATGGAGTAAGGCACGTAGCTCATTATTCATTGTTCATTATTCATCGTTCATCGTTCATCGTTCATAGTTCATAGTTCATTATTCATTAAAATCAGCGGTTATCAATATTCGCCCAATGCCTTTCCTGGTAGGCTTCCAGGTCTGTAATTCCGCCTTCTTTCAATCTGGCTGCGAAATTGGGAGTAGCGCTTAGATTAAACCTTATCTTGCCCCCAAAATTTATAATGCGGTCGGAGATTGTGAATGAACCCATAAATCGACTATCAAGGCTGGCGGCTATGCTGTCGGCTTTAGACTGATTTCCAGTGAAACTATAGGCATAGCAGCCAATCAATTTAGCGCCCGGTGAATTTAGATTTTCTTCGAAATCATTTGGTATTTCATAGCCACCCTGTATGGCTTTTGCAAAATGGATTAGATTGTTAGGTTCACTTGACTGGTTCTCGATTACCTCCTGGGCCCTTTCCGGCTCCAAAAAAAGACCAAGAAAACCTAAATCCTGGCCGGTTGCCTTAAGATACTGACCATTCCAAAACGTTGCGCTGTCGTATAGGTTCTGGGCGGTTAAGTACTCCGCGATTGAACGTTTAACTCTATTCGACAACGGGTCATTGATTAACTCATGATGTGCCAGCTTTAAACCTAAATCGGACCGTTCCAGAGCAATAAAAAGGCTCGGCGACCAACCGCCTCCGAAATGACTTATGGGCGCCAGATACTGGGGATTTGTTTCCAGTTCGTAAAACAATTCAGGTACCTTACTCCAATCACTGGTAACCATAGCGTACTCCATTTCATAGAAAAGGGCCTCCGCCCTTCCCTGCGCTTTGGACCTTGCCAAGTTTACATCATTATGGACCTGATTTATGGCCACCTCCTTGGTCAGGGTATCCGGCCAATGTTCATCTGAAGCCAGTGTTAGTAAATGAGAATACACATCCTGATGCCGATACCACGGAGCTGCAAAATCGGGGTCCTGCTCAATGGCCTGGTCGTAATAAGTATTTGCTTCCGCAAGGTCATGTATTTCACCATCTGGTGAATGAGCTTTATCGAACAGGACGTTTCCTTGTAAATAATATTGGTAAGCTCCAGGGTTCCTGGTTCCAAAAGCAAACATTTGCTCCCGCTTCAAATCATCCAGGTAAACATCCAAACTGGCAGCTATATTGTTAGCGATATCCTCCTGAATTATGAAAACATCATCGAACTCCCGATCATAGGTTTCTGCCCACAAATGATAGTCCTGTTTCGGATTAATGAGCTGTGCGGTTACCCTGAGTTTATTCCCAGACTTTCTTACGGATCCCTCCAACAAGTAGTTAACGCCTAGCGAGTCTGCAATAAGCTGTACCGGCAGATCTTTACCTTTGAAGGCAAAGGAAGAGGTCCTGGCGGTAACCTGTAACTCGGGGAGCCTGGCCAGGCAGTTAAGCAGCTCTTCGGTCAAACCGTCTGAAAACCAATCCTGATTCTTTTCAGGGGAAAAATCAGAAAATGGTAAAACCGCAATTGATTTTTTCAACGCGATACCAGATTCCAGTTTTTCAATGGATTCGCCACTTGAATTTTTGAAAATCAGCAATGCTCCAATTAATATTATCCCAATCGAAAAAATCACTGGAACCCACCACTTGACTTTAGGACTTTTCATTGCATCCTCTGGCTGGTGTATTTCTGATTCGGGTTCAACTGACGGAATCTGGTGAACTTTAACCTCAAAGATCTTAATTGGCTCTTTTATGTTTTTCAAGGTCTTTTCGGCCATAAATACCGACTCAATCCCCTGCTTGTTGATCAGATCGCGATTTACGGAATCTGATACTACTATACCTCCGATTGGCGCCAGCGGTTCAAGCCTGGAGGCAATATTGACTCCATCCCCAAATGCATCTTCTCCTTCAAAAACCACTTCACCAAGGTGAATTCCAATCCGCAGGTTAAGATCTGGTTCAGCTAAACAAGCCTTCTGAATTGCTCCCGCACAATAAACAGCATCTGAAACGGTACTGAAGCTGGCCAGCACCCCGTCACCGATCTCTTTCAGCAATTTACCCTGATACTGTTCTATTAGCGGCCGCTGAATTTGCCGGTTCTTCCCAATTAAATCGAACGCCCGCTGCTCATCTTCACTCATAATCGAGCTGTAACCCGCAATATCGGTAAACATGATGGCGGCTAGTTTTCGTACACGGGTCATCTCTTGAAAATTCAGAATAGTAACTGCTAATGGCAAATTACGAAAAATCCCTACGGAATAAATAAGCAATTTTAATTCTACGAGATTCCGTCCTCCTCAACCTTTTTGTGTTTCCGTATTCTACCTTGATTTATCCAAGGATTGGTTGGTAAGACAAAAAATCTTAATATCTTATTGGTAATGAAAATGCTATTGGTTTGGGTCTTAGCCTACATGACCCAAATGGTTCATGCGCAATCTTCTGTTTCCGGGATAGTCACCAATGAAGACCACTTACCGCTACCGGGAGCCAACGTGATGATAAGCGGGACCACCACAGGAACAGTGGCCGATCTGACCGGAACATACACCTTATCAGGGCACCAGTCGTTTCCCTGGATAGTGCAAATAATTTTAGAGGGTTACATTACCCGGACCATCATTGTATACCGTTCAGGAGATAATGGGATAGTTACTCTGAAAGAAGGAATAATACCAGGTGATGAAGTCTCGATAACGGCATTCAGAATCCCAGAAAAGTCTTCTTTAACAGCTACTTCAGTTACCACTTTACATGGTCAACGGCTTGAAGTAACTCCTGTAAACGGTGATCCTACCGAATACCTAAGAAATATGCAGGGAGTAAACCTGATCAGGAGCGGCACGGAGTCATCAAATATCGAGTTAAGAGGAGCGGTTAATGTACTGGAGACCAGCACGCTGGTGTTGAAAGATTTTGCCCCTTTAACGGCCCCTTCCAACCGGATGCTGACCAACCCCGCATCTTCATTGTCGCCACTTGATATCGACCGAATAGAAATAGTCAGAGGTATATACGGAGCAATTTATGGGCCCAATGCAAATTCCGGGGTGGTGCACTTTATTACCAAGGATGCTTTCCAACATCCGGGGACCAGCGCCATGGTTACCGGAGGGGAGCGAAACCTGGTCACTTCCAGGGTCAGATACGCAAATAATAACGGGGATAAATGGGGTTGGAAGTTTCTGGCCAATTTTAGTCAGTCCAACGATTTTTCAATTGCCGAAAATCAGCTTCTCGCCAATGATTCGATTACCAGCGTGGTGACCAACCAGAATTTTGAAACCCTTGGTGGAAAGCGATGGAATCAGGTTGATAATCTGGATAAGATTCGGTTATATAACTGGAGTTTTGAAGCCGGGGTTGAGTATCGTGCCAATGATAAAACCAGCATAAATTACACTGCAAGTCTTTCAAGGGCACGCACCAACATCACTTCACCAATGGGTCATTATCTGCTGGGGCTACAACGATTCGAACAACAGGCACGGCTTAACTTGGGGAATCTTTTTGCAACCATTTACCATCGTCTCAATTTCGGTAATATTGACAATAATGGAAATCCTAATAAACTGGCTGATCATACTTATACACTAAACTATACCGCCGGAACAGAGGGAGAAACACAGTTTGCCAATCCACAAAGGGCTGAAACTTTCCTGGATATAGCGCTGCAGTACCGCCTGGAAGTAAATTCACGATTGAATTTTCAATTTGGAGCAGATGCGAAGCTAAACCTTGCTTTTGAAAATGACCTGGTTTATGGGGTAAGCAGTGGGAATAACGAATACAATATTATTGGGGGCTACCTTTCTGGAAAATATTATTTCAACCATAAGTTTATCCTGAGTGCAACCGGCCGATACGATTATTTAAGTTCATTTGATCAGGTCGCATTTTCACCGCATCTTGGATTGGTTTATCGACCGCGCAAACACGCCGGTATCAGGTTTGGCTACAGCCGGTCCTTCGAGGCACCAAGCCGGGAAAGGACCTGGATGGATTATAATTATTCTTCCGTCCTGCCTCCATTTTACCCCTCAACACGGATCCAGGGATTAGCGCAAAATGTTACTTACAATAGTCCAGTAACCAGGTTCCCGTTCGGGGATGTTCCTGGTGGTGAATTGTTTAATTTACAGGAGATTATTGATGTAGCTGCCGAACATGCCGGGGTGCCTTCTCCCACAGTTTCCGGTCAGGTCGACCCGGCGATTACTACCGCATCCTTTGCGGCACCAATGGTGGGCTTTCCTACAGGTTTTCCAATAACCCTGGAGGAAACAGTACTGGGACCTCCTGTTCTTGAAACTGCAAACCAAGTTGAGCTTGTACTTGATTACAGTTTCAAACAAAGATTACAAATTAGTGCAGCACTTTTTCACATATGGGTTGACAATGTTCAGTCTACTGGCGAAGTAGTACTTTCTGCCGGATCGCAGTTAAACCTGCTGGAAATACGAACCATTCTGGAACAACGGGTTCCTGCAGGTCCAGAGCGGGATGCCCTGATTGCTTCCCTTTATTCCGTTCCGCCTAACCCAACAGATAATCCGACTTTTGACGGGGTTCCCGGGTTCGGTGTGGTAATGAGCGATCGCGCTCAAGAATTCAATTACTCATATGATCTGGGGTTTCCCACTTATGAAAATATCAATTTGAAGTATTATGGCGCAGAAATATCAGCTACCTATTTCGTCACTCCGTTTTTTTCCGTCTTTGGCAATTATTCCTACTTTTCTCAAACCGTATGGAAAGCCTCAGATTTTGATGAAACCAACCCTAAATATTTTTATTACCTGAACTCCCCACCCAACAGATTTAATTTCGGAATCAACTTTTACCCGCAGGAAGGGATCTACGGCGCCATCGCCATGAATTATCAATCTTCCTTTGAGAGTCGTCAGGGAGATGGAAGGTTTTTTACCGGGGTCAATGAGGCCAGGTCACTTTTCGATCTTCAGCTTGGATATCGATTTGCAATGACCAATAACCTGCTTTTTGATTTAGGAGTTAGCATAAACAATCTATTTGACCATAAATACAGCCATTTCATCAATTTAGCGCAACTCAGGAGATATGCTGCTTTAACGGTAAAGGTTAGCTTGTAATCCCGGGATTTTATATTTGTCTATTTAAGATTTTCCGGTAAGGAAAGCGCTGCCTGCATCATGGCCCGTGCATATGCTACGTTATAGGTGATCCCGGTAAAACCTCCGCCCCCGGGATAATAGGGATTCATCCCAGCTTTCCGATCATGATCCAAAGCTCGTTCATGTTCGGGATAAAGGCCATAGTTGTATCCCATACTTACCAATTGCTGCATTACCGCGAACATATTGACCTGGCCATTATCCGGGAAAACCTCTACATACTTTTCATAGGGCCGGTCCACCAGCACATTTCTGAAATGTACATGATTTATCCGGTCGCGTTCACCAAGGTATCGGCAAACTTCTACTGGATCTGCACCTGTCTCCCGGGTTACCCCGCAATCGAACGTCATACCGTTGGCGGGGCTATCAACAATGTCAACCAGTCTTTTCCAGTCTTCAAAAGTGCCAAGAATCTGGTCTGAGCCATGACTCACCGGTATCGGCGGGTCATTGGGATGAACAGCCATGCGCACGCCCGCTGCTTCAGCCACCGGAATTACTGCCTCCAGAAAATAGGTCAGGTTGGCCCACAGGTCTTCTGCTCGGTGTTCGCCAACTTCGGGGTCCGCAGGTAAATCCTTGACCGGTCCATAATCAAAGCCGGTATAGCCAGCACCACCCCGGCCCTCAACCAGGTGGTATCCTTCCATCAACCTATGGGCGTAGAAGTTATATTCTACGATGGGGATCCCCACAGCTCCGGCAGCTCTTAATGAATCCTGAACTTGTTCAATCTCCTGATCTCTACCCTCTCGGCCATAAATTGTGTTGGGAAAACCACCAATCATCATCAGGATTACTTTCATATCCTGGGCAGCAAAACGATCAATGATTGACTGAAGATCATCCCGCTTCCATGGCATGGAAGGGCCGCCCATAGCAGCATAGTCCACACCAATCTGTTTGTAGTTTCGCAAAGAAGCCTCATCCGCATTCCGGCCGATCCAATAACACATCTTAGGGGTATCGGGACCTTCTGTGACTGGCCACTTTATTGGTGTTGGTTGACTAACCTCGTTTGAGGTCTCTGCTGTTGCAGTTTGATCCGCACCACAGGCCGCTGTAAGGCCCAGAGTGGATACAGCAGATATGTTGGCTGTTTGTTTGAGGAATTCTCTGCGGGAGTGGGTCATGGGGTTTGTTTTTGATTTAATATAATCTATGAAACTCTGGGGAAATGTTCAATAATCAATTCTCAATAGTCAAGTTGGGTAGGACACGTGTAGTTGGCATAACATCTTTATCTACTCCTGAGGAATCCAGGACCGTTCTATGATGTCAATGAAACGTGGATCATCTTGAATATTGAATACAGACACAAAGTAACGAGTCAAGATGTGAAGTTGTAACTCCCTTTGTTCAAGGGCTTGTTCAAGCAATTGAAATGCGGTCTCATGATTACCCAGGGCCAAATGGACAGGAACAAAATAACTTATCTGCACGTGCCGAACCATAGACAATTGCTTCAGACTATCAAGTACTTTGTAAGCACTTAGCGTATCCCCGGACAGTGCATAGGCTTCACCTACCATGGGAATTGGAAATATATTCCCTGCGGCCAAATTGCTATCACTGACACTTTTTATTAATTCCTGATATCGTCCCTGAAACATTAGTAGGTCAAACTTGTTAAATCCGAAATTATCTGCGTCCAGTTCTGCTATTTGCTCCAGATCACGGCGGCACACCAACAGATCCAAGTCTTGCTGCGGGTCATAATCCTGATTCTGTAGCACGTTCCTGATCCGGGTTTCTGATTCTACTTTGTCGCATTCGCCAATTTTGGCATAAAATATCCTTAAGTGATTGTGGACTTCGGGATCTGCAGGGCTTAACGCTACTGCTTTCTGAAATGATTCCAGTGCAGCTTGTTGATCCCAGTCCCAATTATGTTGAACTACGCCTAACTCTGCATAGGCCCACCCATTATTAGGATCGAGTTCAATTGCCTTATACAGATTTGCCTTGGACAATTCCCATTGATTAGGGTCGTAGTCTGGGGAAAAATGAGTCAACATCCAATAAGCCTGCCCTAATCCCACATAGGCGCTTGAGAATTCAGGATCCAGCGCGATAGCCTGGTTGTAGTAATCAATTCCTATATTGATCAAATTAATATCAAAATTTTGCCAAAACAACCTGTATTGTCTTCGCCCACGGAGATAAAGCTCATAGGCCATAGTATTGTGAGTGGGGATGCCCTCAATGCGCAACCTTACTTCAGGGGAAATTTGCGCTTGTAAGACTTTAGCCACCAATTCGGCAACCTCGCTCTGAACTCCGAAAATGCTGGTTAACTGACGATCGTATGATTCCGAAAACAGGTGCATATTGGTGGAACCTTCAATAAGCTGAACGGTGATCCTAACCTGATCCCCGTCTTTTCGTACACTTCCTTCCAGCACAGTGGCCACTCCCAGTTCCGCGGCAATTTCCTTAGTGGTTTTGTCGGTACCCTTATACTTCATAGCGGTAGTACGTGATACCACTTTAATGTCTTCAATCTTCACCAGGTGATTTAGAATTTCTTCCATCATGCCATCGCTGAAATATTCCTGGTCCTGGTTGACACTCATGTCGGCAAACGGCAGCACTACAATCGATTTGTCTAAATTCTGGGATACCGTTTCTGTTTGTTTTCGATCTTCGAAAGCGGAATAGAGCAGATAAGATAAAAGCAATGCGATTACTACAGTGACCGCTCCCCAAATGATCCGCTGTTGGTTACTTCGGTTGGTGGAGCCTGGTATGTTAACCGACAATTCAGCATCAAATTTGAATGGCCTGGTATCTTCCACTTTTACCTGGTAAACTTTTACAGGCTTGCTGACATTCTTCAGTTCTTCTTCACCCAGGTAAGCTATTTCAACGTTTGACTTATTCAGCAGATTGTTCTGTACTGATTCCGAAACCAGAATGCCCCCAATTGGAGCTAAAGGTTCAAGCCGGGAGGCAATATTCACACCATCACCGAAAACGTCATTTCCTTCAAATACCACTTCGCCCAGGTGAATTCCTATCCTAAGCTTAAGTTCGGGATGTTCCTCGCAGTTTTTTTGAATGGTTGCAGCACAATGAACTGCATCAATCACACTATTAAAACTGGCCAACACACCATCCCCAATTTCTTTTAGCCACCTGCCATTGAAATGCTCTATAATCGGTCTTTGTAGCTGCCGGTTCTTCTTGAGTAATTCAAAGGCCTTTTGCTCGTTCTGACCCATTAACGAAGTGTACCCCACAATGTCGGTAAACATGATGGCGGCGAGTTGACGGGTTTGAGACATCTGATAGAATTAGGAATACAATTTACAAAGTACGAAAATGTATTCAATCTTTCAGTACAGGCCCTTCCGCGGCAAATCGCTCCAGGATTTTAAGGGTCATTTCCACACCCTGTCGAACATCCTGCTCCCTAACCCTTTCATTATTACCATGCACACCAGGCAGGTCTTCCCGGGGAGTAGTGTTGGCCTGAAAGCCGTAACTAACGATGCCCAGGTCACGAAAGAAATGGCTGTCAGTAAAACCGCCCATCATTGTTGGGACAAATCGCGCCTCCGGGAAAGCCTCAAGCGCCACTTGTTTCATGGTCCTGTATAAATCTGTATCCGAAGAAGAAACCGCTGGCGTAAAGCCCATTAAAACTTCTACTTTAATCTCTTCCCCCAATACGCCTCTCATCTCTTCCAGCCAGGCCTCAGGATCCTGATCAGGCAACAACCGGCAATCTACTTCTGCCCACACTTCCGGTGACACCACATTGATCTTCTCGCTTCCCTGAAACCGGGTGATGGAACAGGTATTTCTGGTCAGCCGGTGTAACCCGGGAGCGTAATTCTGCAGTTCATGCAATACCCCTGGTTCACTGACCGCTGATGCAATATCACGAAAACGGGTTCGCCAGGGTTCTGGATGCTGGTCAGCAATTTCTTTAAAGTATTCGTCCATTACCGGCAGAATATTCGGCTTAAACTGGTGCAACCGCAAACGTTCAAGTGCTTCGACTAATTTCACGGAAGCATAAGAAACAGGTGGATTTGAACCATGTCCAGCAGCTCCGGTAGCACTGAGGTGCAGCCAGTAGGGTACTTTCTGTGTGACCTCCACTCCAAACTGCACATTGTCTCCTATCAATACTCCTCCCCCACCTTCATTTAGCAAAAACCCAATGTCCCGGAACAGTTCCGGACGATGCTCTACCAGCCAGCCGGCACCGTAGGCGCCTCCCGCCTCTTCATCGGCAGTAGCCATGTACAGTACCTTTCTATTAAGTGCAATACCAGATCTGTGCAGCGCAATAAAAGACGCCAGATGTAGAATTCCGCTGGTCTTAGTATCCAAGGTGCCTCTGCCATAGATGTAACCGTCTTTCAGTTCACCCGACAGTGGATCGGTATCCCAGAATTTCTCATCAGCCGGAACCACATCAATATGGTGCAACAGCATTAATCCAGGCTCATTCCCGCCATCCAGCCAGGCCCAGATATTACCACGTCCAGGTGCGGACTCTGCCATTTCATACTCGATACCTTCTTCATCAAAGATGCCTGCCAGGAATTCAGCACCTGCTATTTCATTTCCTGGCGGGTTTATGGTATTTACCCTAATGTACTCCTGGATCCAATGCACCGCTTCATCCTGGAGCTTTGTCAAATCAATAGTGCCTTGTGCGGATATGTGTATGGTGTGGAAAAAGCAGCAAAAAAGAAGACTGCAGATTTTGGCTATAGGCCTGTTGACCATGATTTAAATTTAGGGTTAATCAAATATTATAAATTATTGTCTAAAAAGTAATTTATTAAATTAATCTGATAAGTTTTAATTAGCTATTTACGGATGCAGGGTGATTAGCGATTAGTCAAAATCCAAAGCCATTTGCAGTTCCTTCAAATCCTGGCGGCCGCTTATCAATTTAGATCCTCCGGTAAATCCAAATCCAACTTTGCGGTATAATGAAATTGCAGGACGGTTGCTTTCGACTACATTCAATATTACTTTTTCCAAACCTTTGGCACGAGCCCACTTCAGTACCGCCCCGATCAGCTCTTCAGCTACTCCAAGTCCGCGGTAATCAACGCTGACCCATAATGAATATAAGTGTGCCGCATTTGGATTTTCCCGATCTTCCGCACATCGGATCACTCCAACATCCTGGTGGTTTTCCACTGCAACGAACGTTGCTAAATTGGCCAGCTGCTGTTTCCAGACCTCATCTGGCAGCAGCATCATTTCGAAATATGTGCTCTTAAATGCCTCAGGTGAATCTTTTAGAGAGGCCAATCGAATTGTGCGGAATCGATGGGTATGTTTGGTGGTAAGCTGCTCGATTGAAAGCATAACACCTTAAATATCCGGGATACAATAGTGAATGTCCACTGCTGAAGTTATTTAACGAAATAGAATAGAATCAGAATTGTGAAAATTGTATGTTTCATGACACAAGCATTTAAAATTACCGGATAAAAGGTAAGCATATAATATTGTGAAAGCTACCTGGTTAGGTGGTTTAAGGCATCTCCTTTTCCAATTACTGTATCATCTTCAATTGCTATTGTGCCGGATATTTCAATTAGGTTGCCGATTCGTACGGCCCGTGAATAACCAACTGTTTTTTCCCATGGCACGCCAGAACTTATATTGATCCTGTTACTCATCACTTTAATTTAATTTATATCTTGAATACTAAATTTAATCAGTGGCAAGCAGTTCTATGAAGAGTGTCTGTGTATTTTGTGGTTCCAGTGCAGGTATCAGCCCTGAATATATCGTGGCTGGCCGGGCGCTTGGCGAAACTTTAGCTCAAAAAGGGATCAGGTTGATTTATGGAGGCGCCGCGGTGGGTATTATGGGTGCAGTGGCTAATGGTGTGCTTGAATCGGGAGGTCAGGTAATCGGGATTATACCGGGATTTCTGAGTAAGAAAGAGATCCGACATGAAGGTTTGACAGAGCTAATAACTGTTGACAGTATGCATCAACGAAAACAGAAAATGGCAGAATTGTCGGAAGGCTTTATCGCGCTTCCCGGAGGGTTTGGTACGCTTGAAGAACTAAGTGAAATACTGACCTGGGCACAACTTGGGCTGGTTCGTTATCCGGTTGGTATTCTAAATGTAAATGGATATTATGACCACCTGCTGGCACTGTTCGACCATATGGTATCTCAGGAATTGCTTAAACCACAGAACCGGGAATTAGTAATCAATCACCATTCCATTGATGAATTGCTGGACCAAATGAAAAACTATCAGCCTGCAGATGTGCCGAAATGGCTGGATAAGACAAGAACCTAACTGTTGTTTTTAGTTTTGCCGTGACTGCCGGCAGGCAGGAATTTTAGTGTTTAGTTGCCCCGTTAAAATTCATTAACAAAAATGATCAAAGTAGATTCACTAATAATTCTGTTGATAGCTGTTCTGATAGCCTGTAGTTCAGAACATGAAGACAATTTCGAAAATCAACCTGCCGCGAAAAATGGCAAAAAGAACATCGTACTATTTGTTTCTGATGATCACGGAAAGACTGCGGGATGCTATGGTAACCCGGTAATTAAAACCCCAAATATGGATCAACTAGCGGCGGAAGGCACCCTGTTTACCAATGCTTTTGCTACCACCGCCAGTTGTACTGCCAGCCGTTCCGTAATCCTCACCGGTTTGCATAACCATCATACCGGGCTTTATGGTCATATGCATTTCCCTTTTCATTTCAGGGCTTACGAAAATCTGAAATCTTTGCCCGTGATGCTTAACCAGGGAGGGTACCGCACCGGTACCGTTGGTAAATATCATGTTGCCCCTAAAGAAGTTTTCGATTTTGAAACATTTATTTCCACCGATGATCTGGGACAGCAGGTCGACTACGGCCGTGCTAATTTTGGCAGGAATACGGTGATGATGGCCGATGCCTGTCAGAAATTTATCAATGCTCAGGATCAGCGGCCTTTCTTTCTTTATTTCTGCACGTCAGATCCTCATCGCAGTTCGGATGAAGATCATCCCAACCGGTTTGGCAATCAAGATGATGGATTTGAAGGGGTTACACCTATTACCTATAAAGAAGAGGATGTAATTGTACCAGCCTTCCTCCCTGATACCAGGGAAAGCCGGGAAGAGCTGGCCCAATATTACCAGTCCGTTTCCCGAGTAGACCAGGGGTTGGGCCGTTTAATTCAACACCTGAAAGATGCCGGAGTTTACGAAAACACTTTGATCATCTACATGTCTGACCATGGTATGGCGTTCCCTGGGGCCAAGACCACCACCTACGATCCGGGCTTAAATTCGCCGTTAATCGTAAGGAAACCCGGTGTGCAAAAACGGGGAATTACCACCAATGCCATGGTTAGCTGGACCGATATCACCCCCACCATACTGGATTTTGCAGGGGTTGCAGCGCCATTTCCATATGTACTGGAATCCGGGGCGGAAGGTAACCCCAATGGCACTATTTCGTCGTTTGACGGCCGGTCCTTTTTAGATATCCTGGAAGAGGAAGCCCCTGAGGGGTTTGACGAGGTTTATGCTTCCCATACCTTTCACGAAATTCAAATGTATTATCCCATGAGAGTAGTCCGAGACCGGAACTACAAACTTATCTGGAATATTGCCTGGCAGCTACCTTACCCGTTCGCTTCTGATCTCTGGGCAGCACAAACCTGGCAGGCCCAATTTAAACTGGGAATGGATGCACCTTATGGAAAAAGAACCGTGGGCGAATACATCCAGCGGCCTCAGTTTGAACTTTACGACGTAGCCAATGACCCGCATGAAGAAAATAACCTGGCGCTTAATCCCTTGAATATGGAACTGCTGGCAACCTATCAGGCAAAAATTAAATCATTTCAGGAGAAGACCGGGGACAGGTGGGTGCTTAAGTGGGAGTACCAGTAAGAAACTGTTGAAGCTGCATTGGACATTGTATATTGAAAATTTAATATTGAACACTAAGAGTATATTACATGAAAGCATCTATCCTCACCTTTGCGGTAACATTGTTCTTTTGCTGCCAAAACACTTTGTTATCCCAGCCCAACATCATCCTTATAATTACCGATGACCAGGGTTATGGAGACCTGGGGTACCACGGAAACCCTCATGTAAAAACCCCGGTACTTGACCAGCTGGCATTAGAAAGTACCCGGTTCAACAATTTCTACGTTTCCCCGGTCTGCGCCCCAACACGCAGCAGTTTAATGACCGGCAGGTATTCCTTAAGAACAGGGGTACGAGACACTTACAACGGCGGAGCCACCATGCATACCGACGAGATCACCATTGCCGAGATACTTAAGCAATCTGGCTATCAGACCGGTATGTTCGGCAAATGGCATCTGGGTGACAACTATCCCTCGCGCCCCATGGACCAGGGATTTGATGAATCTGTTATGCACTTATCCGGCGGCATGGGACAAGTGGGTGACTTTACCACCTGGTTTCAGGGTGACCGCAGCTATTTTGATCCGGTTTTATGGCACAACGGCCAGCAGCAAGCCTATCAGGGCTATTGTTCTGATATTTTTACTGATGAGGCCCTGAGATTTATTGAGAGTAGCAAAGACCAGCCATTCTTCTGCTATTTATCATTCAATGCTCCCCACACACCCCTTCAAGTGCCTGAAAAATATTATCAAATGTACCAGGATATTGATCCACGCAGTGGATTTCAGGATGATATGCCATTCCCTGAGATGAATGAAAAAGATATGGAAGATGCCCGTAAGGTTTATGCCATGGTGACCAATATTGATGACAATGTGGGCAGGGTAATTAACAAACTGGAAGCATTGGATATTGATGATAACACAGTAGTGATTTTTCTTACTGAC
>BQJT01000002.1 GCA_021604845.1 Cyclobacteriaceae bacterium | reverse complement strand
GGCCTTATTGGTGCTGTCAGCTTTATTTGCGGCCAGCACCACTGGTTTTTTTGAGGTTCGGAGCACCTTTGCAAAATCCTTATCAAGGTCTGTTAATCCGGTATTGCAGTCGACCATAAATATTATCACCTGGGCTTCGCCAATGGCGATTTTAACCTGCTCCCGGATGGCTGCCGCAAATACATCTTCCGATCCCTCTACGTATCCACCGGTATCAATTACCGTGAAAGACCTGCCAATCCACTCAGCTACCCCATAGTGGCGGTCCCTGGTTACCCCGCTCTGATTGTCCATAATGGCCTGGCGCCGTTCTACCAGGCGGTTGAACAGGGTTGATTTACCCACATTGGGGCGACCTACAATGGCTACGATGTTGGACAAGGTGAAAATTAAAAATTAAAAATGAACAATGAACAATTATTTGATACTGCTAAATGACAAATTTGGTTTTATGAAAACATCCAATGCAGTACAGAAAAAGAGTTATCAATTCTCCCTTCAAATCATTCGAGTTTGCAAAGATCTGAAAATCAGGCGGGAATTTGAACTTTCAAAGCAACTTTTAAAAAGCGGGACCTCAATTGGTGCAAATGTTGAGGAAGCCCTAGGGGCTCCCTCAAAAAAGGATTTCATCAATAAACTATCTATTGCTTATAAAGAAGCACGAGAAACTACCTACTGGATCAAGTTGTTAAAATCAGCAAACAAAATTCCCAGCAGTCGTGTTATGGATCTATTAGATGAAAGTCAGCAACTAGAACGTATTCTGGTCAGCATTCTAAAAACCAGTAAACTGAACCCTTAATTTTAATTTGTTAATTGTTAATTGTTAATTGTTAATTGTTAATTGTTAATTGTTAATTGTTAATTGTTAATTGTTAATTGTTAATTGTTAATTGTTAATTGTTAATTGTTAATTGTTAATTGGAATATCCAAACCGCTTCAACTTTCCCTGTTTTTTTCTCCAGTCAGGTTCCACTTTTACAAACTGCTCCAGGTAAACTTTTTTCTGAAAAAATTGCTCCATTTCGATCCGTGCTTCTGTACCAACCTTCTTCAGAGCAGCGCCCTGTTTACCAATCAGAATTCCTTTTTGACTCTTGCGTTCTACATAGATCTCCGCGCGTATCCGAATAATATCGGCTTCTTCATGAAATTCTGAAATTACTACCTCAGACGAATAGGGAACCTCCTTTTTATAATTTTCCAAAATCTTTTCCCGGATGATCTCGGCAGCAAAAAATCGCTCTGGTTTGTCCGTCAGGCTGTCTTTTGGAAAATAAGCAGGGTGTAAAGGTAATTGCTCCAAAATTACCGTCATCACCTGGTCGATATTGGTTTTATGCAAGGCGGAGACTGGAATGATCTCTTTTACCGAGGTGTCCTGTACCTGCTCTCTCCAATAGGCAAGTTTGTCATTAAGCTGGGTCCCTTTAGAAAGATCTATTTTGTTAATGATTAGAACTACCGGAATTTCTGCCTGTGAAATATTGCGGATCAACTTAATTTCTGAATCCATTTTTTCCCCAAGTTCCACAATCCATAGTATAAGATCCGCATCGATCAGAGATGACTGCACAAAACGCATCATATTCTCCTGCAATTCATATTTTGGTTGTATGATCCCCGGAGTGTCAGAATAAATGATCTGGAAATCTTCACCACTGATGATCCCCTTAATGCGGTGCCTGGTAGTTTGCGCTTTGCTGGTAATGATGGACAGCCGCTCACCAATTAGGGTGTTCATTAAAGTGGATTTACCGGCATTAGGTTTGCCGACAATAGAAACAAAACCAGCTTTGTGGGAGTCACTGCTCATTCCCACAAAGTACGTATATTTTTTGAGCATAGCGCTGAGGGGTAAGCAGAAGCCCACAAAATTTTAAGACGCGTGGTTAAGGTCAGGGGTATTCTAAAACTCCACACCAAGGCCAATCACCAACGAATTGACCAAAAAGGAGTCCTCGATTGTTTCCAACTGCGGTGGGAATTGACTGTTAATAGTTTGACGGTTCCTTTTTATTTGCTGTAGATTGAAGCCTAAGCTGGGCAACAAGTGGGACTTTCTACCAAAGATTCCCAGATATACTTTATATCCCACTGCTAAATTGACCAGAAATCCCTTCTCAAGTCGATCTGAAATAGCCGGGGCATAGCCCAGATCCAGGGAAGCAAATGGAGTGCTCCGGGCATCTTTTAAATAGCTCCGTACATCGATAAAAATTGGGAAGGTGGTTGCGTTAGGATCAAAATACCCATCGAAACCGGCTCCCAGTCCGACAGAAAGTTGCCTGGTGATATAATACCCGGCGATAAATCGCATCCTGGCTCCGACACCCTGGTTTGAAAGCTGGTTATCTTCAATGGTAACGTTCCCGGTTCCTTTCAGAAAGCCAACTTCCGTGATGAATAAAAAACCAGGGTTACTTTCATCGGGGAGCAAACTCTGTGCGGACAACTGATAAACAGTGATCAACCACAACGTGCCAGTAACCAGAATTGCTGCCTTGTTCATCTTAAGATCTTTCTCTTTGGAGAAAATATCATACAATATCCGACATTAACGGTGGTATTTAACTTCCAATTCCCTCTGCATATTACATGGGTTCTTTCCCGGTTATTTTTCTGTTTGCGTTCTAACCGGTTGGATATACCTTCACTCATTTGGATGCAACTGATGATCTTACTGAATTTGGTGAGATCTAACCCCGGTAAATGCGCACAGGTTTCATAATCTTGCTGTTGGCGATTGGATTCGATATTCAGGCCCAGAGAGCACCCGCACTTTTAGGTGCCATGCTCGACCATTCTCATAATGGCCAGGCCTATAACACCAGTACCGGATTTAACCTGGAAGGTTGGTTTGGCAAACATCTCAGTTTAAACTTCACATTTCTTTACAGTCCAACCGGGCCGGGCCAGTACTATCTGTATACTGGTGGTGGTCAGGCAGCCGGTGTTTATTTAATTGGCAAGGCAGTGGAAGAACGCAGTGGCTATGCTTTAGCCGTTCCATTGGGGATAATCGCATTCGTATTGCCGGAAAGTTATGGTTTCCGCGTGCCTGTGGGCAACAAATCCCAAATTGGTATTTTCCTCTCACCTTACGGATTTGAATATATGAAGAATAGAAATACTGAGGAAGAGGACTATAACCTGAGCATTGAAACGGGGATTCGCTACTACTTGCAGGCCAATAGATGGATTTATCTGGTTCCACAGGTTGGAGTGAAGAGCATATATGGAGAAGGTAAAGCAAGGGTGTCTTTCGGCCTGTCCCTGATGTTTAAAACCAAACAGAAAATAGCAGAAGATTGAGCGTTAACCGAAGTAGGCAATTATCAAACATTTCAGCAGGTATCGGACACGCTCATATAACTCCTGATAGCAGTAAAAGCCCATACTGGAATTTGCAGTTGCCGGTGGTAGTGGTATAATATTAATAACCCGCTAACCTTGATTTTTAAAATGGCAAGCTATACTTTTGTACTCCCTGAAAGCAAAAGGCTTTCATTTCTGTAAAGAAATAAGGGTTAAAGATATATCGCGGGGTGGAGCAGTTGGTAGCTCGTCGGGCTCATAACCCGAAGGTCGTAGGTTCAAGTCCTACCCCCGCTACGAAGAGAAGCCTGACACATTGTGTTGGGCTTTTTTGTTGGTAAGTGGCTGTAAATTAATTAGAAATATCGGTTAACGTAACCTCTGATCATGCGCTGTTTGAGACTTTGAATTTCACCATGGAATACACTAGCAATTTCGGTTCGGATGCCAGATTACAGGATAAAAATAAAGTCAGCATTCCCCAAAATAACCCGCTGGGTATCGACTCAAAGGATAACCAGTTTACCTATATTCCAGTGGTACCCGGCACACATAACATTACCATTGTGGTATCAGATCAGGAAGGAAATAGTGAATCAACTGTGTGCCAGAGTATCCGGAATAGCCAATGGAGCTCAAAGGCTTACCTCACAAAAAGTAGGATGAAAACCTATGATGAAATAGAACAAGAAGCATAAAGTTATTTAGTAAAACGGAGAAGATAATAATCTTCCAATATTTCTGCCCATTGTTACGGTCGAAAAAGTGATTAAGGAAAGTATTTCCACCGTATTACATTCGCATCAATATACATTTTGGGATTAGATCTTAAAGAAAATCCTTTTTTTATTCAGAAAATAACATAGATACCACATACAGGTCAGTGTGAAAATGGAATTGGTTACTGCTAACGCCTCTGCACCAATCCCCAGCTTGACAAGGAATCCATCATTCCATATTTGAACAAATTCTCTCAACCAGGAAGCTAATACATTTGCAAACAGGTAGATAAAAATAGAATTCATACCAACTATAATGAACAACTGTGCCCATTTGCGATATCCTTTAATATCTACCAGCCAATAGAAGAATGCCAAGCTTAACAGGCACCAACCACCGGAAGCAAAAACGAAAGCTGTGGTGGAAATCCGCTTTACTATAGGTGTGATTCCGGTTAGGTCCAGTCCATGTCCTATTACCAAACCAATTATACCAGAGATCACGAAAGTTTTTATTATACATCTAGGTTCTTCATTCCTGGCCAAAAGCAATGATCCACTTACGGCTCCCCAGATGGTATGGGCCGCAGTAGGAATACAATTGATAGTGACCCAACCACCACCTGGATTGATTTTGCCCATAAGGATCATATCCATCCAAGAACCGAAATTCTGATCTTTTACAAACGGTGCACCCAGGTCATAGGCTCTGTAAAGTACCTCTATCAGCAGCAGCAACAATAAAGAAGCAATTAGTTGCGTACGGATTGGTGTTCGTATAAGCAGGAATGTAACCAATATAGTGAAGCTTAATTGGGTAAGTACATTCCACAATTCCCATACCAGCTTCCCGCTATAGACGCAGTGTAAACCTGTTCCGAACAGAAATAGCAGTAAGCAACGGGTTAAGATATGTTTTAACGCATCATTCCAACTGGCCCCTTTTGCCAAACGGCTGCGCAGCGAAAATGGCATGGCTACTCCCACAATAAACATGAAAAAAGGCTGAATAAGGTCCCAGAACCGCAGCCCATTCCAGGGATGATGGTGAAACTGCTGAACTACTGCTGCTCCAAAAGTTCCTTCCGAGAAAATTCCGGTAAGGGCATGGTATACAAAAGCTGATTCTGCTATCAGCAGGAATATAATCAGTCCGCGGTAAGTATCTAGGGAAACTAATCGGCTAGTAGTGAGTGAGTCAGTGCTGTTTATTGTCCTTAAACTTAGTTTATTGAATTTGGCGTCGGTAATTGATACGGTCTTTTTGTAAGGTACTTTTGTAGTAAGCTACTCAGTAAACCACCGCATCATTCTATAATAAATTTCATTGTTCTCATATATTCCAGTAAAATCCTCCGCAGAGGGGCCATAAGAAAAAACCGGTATCAAACATGCTGTATGTCCATTTGTAGAAAAGGTAGGGTCAATTTTAAAATTGCTTTCATCATTTAGGTCTTTAGCTGCTGTAAGGGCAAGGCCACCTGTTTCGTGGTCGGCTGTAACTACTACCAACGTGTTCTTTTCTAGTTTGGCAAAGTCAAGAGCAACACCTACCGCTATATCAAAATCCTTCATTTCTTCTATAACATAATCTGCATCATTTTCATGCCCACCATTGTCGATTTGCCCTCCTTCGACCATGAGAAAAAATCCCTTTTCATTTTGGGATAAATGATTAATAGCTAACTCAGTAGCTTCAGGTAGGAAGTTCTCACGTTGTGATTGCATCTTGGGCATTTCTTCTTTGGCTAAAAGGAATCCATAGCGGATACCATGCTTCAATGATTTTTTTGACAAGCTAATAGTGTCTATGTAGACACCATTTGATTTCATAATCTCTAAATAGTTCTTGCCATCTAGTCTATGAATAAAATCCTTGTAGCCACCACCTGCAAAAAAATCTAATTGCGATTTTGCTAATTGTACGGCTATGGACTCAGACATTCGTCGACTTTTCACATGTGCATAAAACGAGGCGGGTGTTGCGTCAGTTATTGATGAAGTGGATATAATGCCGGTACTTTTTCCCATTTCGGCTGCCGTTTCCAAAATTGTTTGTCTTGAAATGGTATCCGCATCCACACCAACAGCACCATTGTAAGTTTTAAACCCAATGGAAAATGCCGTGGCACCTGCAGCTGAATCGGTTATTTTTGAATCTATGGATTGGTTTTGATGAAATCCGATATGCTTAAACTGACGAAAGCTGGATTCGTCCTGATTAAGATAAAAGAGAGTGGATAATTGGGCAACCCCCATCCCGTCGCCAATTAGAAGGATAATATTCTTGACTGTTTTAGTCGGTTTGATAATTTCAGAAGAATTAACTTTATAATTTATAACAAATATCACTAGGATTGAAAGAGATAATATTTTCAACATAATAATTTAATTTGAATGTGAGTTGATTTGTCAATGGGTACAAAGGGAGATGTTCTCCCTTTGTGAATTGCAGTTCTCAGCAGTAAAGATCAGCTATTATTGGTCCCACCAAACTTTGTTGAAGGAAGTATTTAATCCATTTAAAGGAGCGCGATTGACAGCACTATTTACATTTTCACCATTTTCAGAAAGCATATGACTTGTATAGCTATACCGAGTAGGTGTCTCATCAAAAGTGGCATCTGGTCCAGTTACTAGGATTGGGAAATCTGTCCTTCTCCAAATAGCGTATCCTTCCATGCCCTGAAAAATATTGTCAATCCATCTCTGGATCGCAATATGCTTTAATTCATTGCCTGAAAAATTACTTTTTATACTTGCAAGAAAATCTGTCGTTTCCGAAACCGAAAGATCAATTCCAAAACGATCTAACGAGGCTTTAACTCCATCTTCAAATATTTGAGTCACATCACCTGAGATCATACCCCTATGGACTGCTTCAGCTTTGAGTAGAAGCAGATCCGCATATGTCAATAACCAAACTGTATTTAATTCTCTTACGTAATCAGTAAGCATTGATCGTTCATCGTCATCGGCAAAATCTGAAATTAAACCAACAGGCTGGCCCACATATTCTGGACTACCATTAGCAATAGATGCAATTGTTGGGTTAACAAAAACTGGCAATCTTGGATCTCTCACATCTGCAACTTTGTTTACACCTCCTTCACCATTCAAAATATCTACCATGGTTGCGGATAGTCTTTTTTCATTATTTGGATCATTTGAAAGAGAATAAGGCCAATTTTCTTGAAAACTAAATGAAAATGAAGGTTCATCTTTTACACCTTCTAAAACAGGGGAATCGGGAGAATTAAAAATTTCCGCTACCCTCGACCCAACATCTTCTACATTTGACATTCGCATCAATATTCTTATTCTTAGAGAATTAGCAAACTTTCTCCACGCCATCCGGTCACCCGCAAATAAAAGGTCTCTGTTACTATCTATTAACTGATTGGATGGAGCTGAAGCCAAAAGGCTATTTGCTGTTTCCAAGTCATTTAACATCGCTTTGTATATTTCTTGCTGTGGATCAAATTTTGGGAATAAGTATTGGTCTTCTAAAAGAAAACCCTTCCCAGCATCAATGTACGGTACATCCCCAAATAGGTCTGTTGTGTAACCCAATGTGAAAGCTTTATATATGAGCCCTAACGCCATGTACACCTCATTTTCTTGCTTTGCAGCTTCCTCGATTAGAAACGCTATATTACGCATAGCGCCCCCATTTTCAGAATAAACTGAGAACCAAAAAACCCAATGGAAAGCATTTTCATCGTGTGATAATCTTCCAACTTCTGAATTTTTATTGGCAAATTGCTGGGATAACTCACCTCCAAAGTTTGCAGTACCTCCGTTTCCGGTTACAGGATTCCCATCCTGACCAATAACTTGACCAATAAAACCTGGCAAAATACTACCGAACAACAAATCTAGACTAGGGTCATTTTCGGACTGATTGGGGTTTATATTTAATTCCTCAAACCCATGATCACAAGTACTGAACATAAGGATGCAGGATAAACTTAGGACAATTGATTTATCAAATATTTTAGTGATTCTTTTCATCATGATATTTATTAGTCTAAACTAGAATTTAAGATTGATGTTAAAACCAAAACTCTTGGCTGAAGGAAGTGCATAAAATTCACCACCTGGTATTTCTCCACTAAATCCAGCGGACTCGGGATCAACATGGGGTACTTTATCCCATAAGAAAAGGTTTCGGCCAATAAAAGAAACACTTGCCCCTTTAAATGGTAGTTTGGCTAATAGTATTGGTGACAATTGGTAGGTTAACCTCAGTTCTCTTAATTTGACAAAAGATCGATCAAATGTTCCCGTAAGGTCATTATCGTAATGCCTCAAATAAAAATTTTCTGTCCTGGCGATAATAGTCTTTCCTGTTTCTGTTTGCCCCGTTGATCTATCAAGGGTAGCACCTTCCAATATCACCCATTGTTCGCCTGGAAGTACGTTATGACCATTCGCAATTGCAGCATCCCTTGCTTCTTGAGAATCCCTAGTGATTAATTCTACAGACTCTTGTAAAGCTCCCAGTTGATTTCCACGAACAAACGTTCTAGAATACATTTTACCTCCGCTGTTAATATCAAATAGAATATAAAGGCTAAGCTGTTTGAACGCGAATGTATTTCGAACACCACCTATCCAATCGGGTATTACACTTCCAAGGTATGGTTTAGGGTCATTAACTAAACTACCAACATCGTCCGATTCTTCTGATCTACCATCAGGTCTAAATATTTGTTCCCCTTCTTGACCTAATTTTCCATTAGCATCCACTTTCAGTAAATAGTCACCATAAATATCACCATAACTGCCACCTTCGGTGATGTCAAGATTGATAAAACGCTCAACAATGGTTAATCTTTCATTAGGGTCATCACTAAAGTTTGTGACCTTATTATTATTTTTTGCCCAATTTATTCCAAAGCTCCAATTGAAATTATTAGTTTCAACAATACCAAGGTTTAAAGCCAGTTCTACTCCTTGGTTTCTGATCTCGGCAGGAATATTTATCACTCTTTCAAGATACCCTGTTTCAGCCGGAAGCTGAATGTTAGTTATCTGATTTACATTTGTTATTGAATAGTAGGTTGCATCGAAATTCAGGCGATTCTTGAAAAGGCCAGCCTCGATACCAACTTCATAAGATTCAATCTCCTCTGGTTTTAAATTGGCATTGCCAAGAGTTCCCTTAATGGAGTTAACTGAAATTCCTTGTATAGTTCCACCTCCTATGGTTACTCTTCCGGTTTGATAAGGGCCGGTATCATTACCTACTTGCGCATAGCTTGCCCGAACTTTGATCATGTCATTAGAAGAATTGAGACCAAGATCGAATATATCTGAAACTATTGCGCTCATTGAAATTGAGGGATAGAAGTAGGAGTTGTTATTGATTGGAAGAGCGCTTGACCAGTCATTTCTAGCAGAAATATCTAAAAATATGTAATCTCTGTAACCCAATTGTGCAGACCCGAATACACTATTGATCTTTTTATTTGAGACAAAATTTTCAGCACTTAGTGCAGACCTACTATTTGATAAGTTGTATAACCCTGGAACAACGAGACCATCTTCTACGTTAGCTCTAAACTCTTCGACATTCTGTGTCATTCGATTACCTCCACCATTGATGGTCATTGAAAAGTTTGCTCCCAAATCAGTTTTATACGTGAACAATATATCAGTATTATCTTCCTGGTATACAATATTCTCCATCCTGAATGTACCGTTTATAAATTGCGTGCCACCTCGAAGTTCTATATTAGAAAATGCTTTTCTGTAAGTTCTGCGATCATTATAAAAGTCGGTTCCTACTCTTACTCGCATCGATAGCTTCTCTAATATGTCATAGCTAAAAGTGACATTGCCAAAGAAGCGGTCCCTTTTATTTCCATTCAGATTTTCATTTAAAATGAAATATGGATTGTTAACAAGGTTGTCAGGCGTTGCCTGTTGAATATCTTCTTTAAACGGTTCCCAATAATTCTTTAATTCATCTAAACTCTGTTGTCCTCCTAACTTGAGTAGTTCCTGCATGATGTTATTCTCATTTCTACGCCCAATTTGTGGCCTATTATCACTTTTAGAATTGACATAGTTTACGTTGGCACTGAAGGTCATTTTAGAACTAGGGCTATAGGATGCATTAAAACCCAAATTATTGCGTGTCAAATCTGTATTTGGCACCATACCCTTTTGATCCATCCAGTTGTATGACAAACGAAAATTTCCCTTATCATTACCATTGGTTACGGAAAATCCATGATTTTGCGTTATACCTGTTTCGAGAAAATCACGAACAGGGTCACTACCAAGCCTGTTCACCCATGGAATCATACGTGGGGTCGAAGGATTTGCAGGATCATACTGAGAAATAATCTGTCCGTCAAACTTTGGGCCAAAACTCAATCCACCATTTGCGTTTATATCAGGAAACGAATACAGACCGTCCTTGCCCTTTCCGAACTCTGTTTGGAATTTTGGAGTTTTTAAGGGAGTTTGAAACGAAACACTTGAGTTAATGTCTATGCCCAATCCTGTTTGCCCTTTTCCACTTTTCATTGTTATAAATACCACGCCATTAGCAGCCCTTGCACCGTACAAAGCTGCAGCATTTGCTCCCTTTAAGACCTGGACGCTTTCGATATCACTTGGGTTAATTTCGGCTGCTGCATTTCCATAATCAACTTGCTGGTCTTGCCAATAACCGCTATTATTGCTTGCTTGTGCTTCAAAAGCTCTTGAAGACTGATGAGTTTGATTGCTTATTGGAACTCCATCTACCACAAAAAGTGGTTGGTTATTACCTGATATCGACTTATATCCCCTTAGAATAATTGTGGAAGTAGCTCCAACTGCACCACTTGTGTTTGTAATTTGAGCTCCAGCAATTTTGCCCGACAAAGAACTAACCAAATTGGGTTCCCTTGTAGCTACAATCTCATCACCTTCTACTTGTTGAGTAGCATAGCCTAGTGCCTTTTTTTGTCTCTCTAATCCAAGAGCTGTAACAACTAATTCGTCCAATTGTTTGGTATCGGGACTCATTCGAATACCAAATGAAGTTTGATTACCACCAATTAAAATTTCCTGACTCAGATAGCCTACGAAGCTGAAAACTATGATGGATTCAGTATCTGGTACCTCCAGCTCAAAATATCCCTCCGTGTTAGTTGTAGTTCCCAATGTAGTTCCCTTAACTAATACACTCACCCCAGGAAGAGGGTTATCATTTTCATCCGTAACCTTTCCACTTATGGATAACTCTTCATATGTTGAAGATACTTTTTCAATTATTTGATTAAACCTTTGACTTGGATTATTAGCCCTATTCAAGTTAACCCCATCTTGTTCTAGCCTCCAAAGCTCGCGCAGGTGATGGCGCATTTTATTAGCTTTCTTCTTTCCAGCCCTGGTTTTTTCGTAAATAACGTAATACCTGCTGCCAAATGATTCGTATACGTAATTGGTAGAAGCCAGCAAGCGAATTATTGCGCTATTTAACGATTCATCATCTTTGAATTCAAATAGAACGTCTATTTGGTTCAACTCCTCGGAGTCATAGGTGAAAAACACTTGATACTTTTCGGCAATTTTTTGCGGTACCTCACTTAGCGTGGACAACTGCTTTGTTACCGGCCAGCCCGACAACGGGAGGGTAACAAACAGAATCATAAATAGGAATTTGTTCAGGTGTTTCATTACATTTGCGATTGGTTAAACTTAGTTTAGCTGTTTATAATTAATTCAAAATACCGGGGCAAGGCGTCAAAATGTCCCGGTGTTTATTTTATGAAAAGCTTTTTACCCACTTTTCTTATCTCAACATCCAAAGTGGTTTCCAGAATAGGAATAACGATCTCCAGATTTTGCATGGGAACTCCTATAGTCCTTCTTTCACTAAGCATGGTTTTATTGGAAGCCATGATCTCTACTCCATAGATCTCTTCTATTTCTCTAAGAATTTCCAGGATAGTGGTATTATTCAATTTCAATACTCCTTCCTTCCAGGAGGTAAACTCATCGGCAGACATTCTTTTATGGCTGATAATCTCGCTTCTCTCCGCCGAATAAGATACGAAATCTCCAGGAGCGAGATCTTCTTCTGAAATCCCTAAATCAAGCTTAATTTTACCTTCCTGAAGATAAACCTCAGTTTGTGGTCCCCTATCCTGAACGTTAAATTCAGTACCAAGCACTTCAACGGTTAAATCGTCTGTTATAACCTGAAATTTAGTATTGGTTGCCTGTTTTTTCGATACCGTGAAAAATGCCTCTCCTTTCAGCCAAACTTGTCTTGTTACACCTGATGACCAGTCCTCGGCCAAAATCAATTCTGAGTTTGCATTGAGTTGAACCTTGGATCCATCAGGCAATTCCACAGATTTCCATTCCCCGTAATCTGTAGTATAGGTGGTCAGATCACTACTAAGAAAATAGAAGTAGGCGCCTGTTAAACAAAGGAGAAGTATCGAGGCCGCTGCTACCCACCGAATTGATATTGGTAGCCATCTCTGGTTTGCCTGATCTTTTGGAGCTTGCTGCAATACTTGTTGCAAACCCTCCTCAATTTGTTGTACACTTACATCACTAGTTTCAAAATAAATGCGTGTAGCTAGCAGAAATTCCCTGGCTTGATTGACTGTTTCCGTTTTTTCCGGAAAGGCTTGAACGAATTTCTTCCAAAAAGTATCATGCTCACCAGGATTAGCCACCCAATTTTTGAATTTTTCGTCTTCGATGAAATCTTCAAATTTATGATCTATATAATTTTCAAATCCATGCATTGATTAATGAGATATCTTTTCAAAATTTCCAAAATGTCAAGCAACATGGCCTGATCCTTTCATATAAGATGCAGCCAAAGGCTATCTGTAACCTTTTGAGTAGAATTTTTATTTAAAAAATTTACTACCCTAGTAGGAATCTAGTGACTTTCTCAATTGAGTTAGTGCCCTGGATACGTAGTTGCGTACTACCTGATTATTGGTTGAGAGAATATCGGCGATTTCTTCATAGGTCAGGCTCTCATAGTAACGAAGGTAAATGACCTCTTTTTGTTTGGGTGGAAGATTATTTAATTCTTTGTATAATAATTTTCTTTGTTGACCCTTGGTCTCTTGTTGAATTATACGATCTTCAATAGTAAAGTCTAAATATTCAGGATTTTCGTGCAAAGGAAAATTCGTTAGATGGGCATGGTCCGCTCGGTAACGCAACAGGTTTCTTTTGAGTGATTTGAATAAATATAACTCAAGGTTCTTAATATTTTTTACGCTAGATGGATTCTGCAACAACCACACAAACAATTCCTGTATTACATCCGCCACTACGTTGGTATCGCGGTGTATGATTAACCCATAACGCATTAGCCGGTTGTAATTCTGCCTGTAAACTTCACTGAAAGCCTCGGTATCTGCTTGAGCTAATCGAGCTACTAAACTAGGTAACTGTTTAATGTCAGGTTTTGGATTAGTTACAACTTGTAAGTAAAATCATTATACCTTGAAATACAAATCCAGTACTTGTTCCTTGGCAATGATTTATCGGAAAATTAAACGTTAAATAGCACTAAAAATCCACCACACTATCCAACGCCTCATCAGCCTCCTTATGAATAAAATTTGCCTGGTAATTTATGGTGGTTTTCAAATCAGAGTGACGATAAAGTTTCTGCAGCATTAAAGGGTGTATCTTATCACCGGCAATATTTGCAAAAGAATGACGGGCTATATGATTGCTTAGACTCTTATCAATTTTGGCTAGAGTTGCAATCTGTTTGAGGTAATTGTTAAATCGTTTAGTTGCCGTGCGCGTTTTTATAAATAGATCCCGCTTGTATCTAGGATTGGCCTTTTTGAGATCCGGAAAGATAAAATCATTTGAAGCTTTTTTTTCTTGTTCATAGAATTTCAAACTGGCCTTGGCTTTCTCGGGTATCTTTAATGACACTGGTTTGTTGTTCTTGTGCATCACGTATTGTAGTCTATCATCTTTGAAGTCCAGCCATCTCATGCAAAGCACATCAGTAATCCGAATCCCTGCAAAATAGAAGGCGAATTGTAGCCTTCCCCGCTACGAAGGAAAGCCTGACACATTGTGTCGGGCTTTTTTGTTGGTAAGTGAGTGACTTTAGATTAATTATTTACAGCAATTTCTTGCACAAGTCTGCCGCCACAAAATCGGCCAGTAAATTCTAGGGAAAACAAGGCAGAATCTCCGGCAGTTGCTCTTAAATGAGTGACTCTGAGTAAGCTGACCCCAAAATCCTCTCCCCGGTTAGCATTTGCTACTTCTCTCGCCTTTCTGCAACCATTAGGAGTTCAAATCGGGAAATCCCATTGTCCAACGATTTGGATTATCTTGCCTATCACCCTCGATGCCCATAAAATGTTCTTCAATGAAATCATCTTTCACTATTTGAGAAACTAAGGAATTATTCACTTATTCAAAACTAACGATAGCCAAAAACTTCTACCAATTCCATCCACACCGGAACCATGCATTCGATAGCCTTCATCGAACAGGTTGTTTATGCCAGTCTGGATCTGGAAATGGTTTCGTAGATAATGCACACTCAAATCAAAATTATTCCATCCATTAGTACCGTCCACGGCAATTCTGTTATCTGCAATATCTCCTGGGGATAAACGATCTTGCTTACCCGCGAATGACCATCGGGCAAAAATCCTTACTTTAAAATTTGTGTCATAAGAAATGTCAGCACTCCCATAAAGCGGAGGAATTCGCCTCATAGGTTTTCCACTGTTAATGTTTTTCCCAAAAGTATAGTTGATATTACCCCGTATGTATATAGTTGATGTAAGTAGATATTCTATATCTGACTCTATACCATAAATCACAGCATTTCCAACGTTTTCTCTTTGATAGACTTGAACTCCATCAATTGTATTTTGATTGTTGTATGTTGCTGGTACGTTAGCGATCAAATCTTTTAAATCCGTTCGGAACAAATAGAAATTAGAAGAAAATCTGTCCGCGTTCGATTTTACTCCAACCTCTAGACTAATTGACTTTTCAGGCTCTAAGTCAAAATTGGGTACCTCATATCTGAAATCCGCTATTCCAAAACTTGACACATCATTTAGGTTCGGAGCCCGAAAACCTGTATTCACTAACCCTGTTAAGTTGACTTTTGAATTCAACTTATACACTAAACTGGCATTTCCTACCAATGCAGTGGGGCTAATAATGGTTTCTCCAAAAATAGCATCATCAATCTCCAACCAGGTCGCGTCATACCTGCCACCAAATGATAAGTTGAACCGTCTAAGTTCGACAGTGTGCAGCGAAAAAGCCGCAAAACTCATATCGGAGGAGTTATCCGGGTATAAACCTCTATAATTTTTTGTTGGATTAATATTGGAATGTTCAGATGTTGAACTGAGCACTTTATCATAGTAAAAGTCAACGCCTGATGAAATACTCCAAGTCGGTGTGGCGTTGGAAATAATTTCAACTACGGTACCTATTGTCGTCACTTTGTCTTCATCTTTTTGGGTTATAACTTCATTAGTTTTCCGTTTCGATCTTCTTTCAAGTGTATGCTGTAGTGATTGGATGAAACGAACCTCTTTGAACATTTTGCTATTTGTAGCAAAATCCCATTTTATATATGCTAGGTCCCTTTCCTGCTTGTCAAAATGGTACAATTCATATTCTCCGCTTACAATTTGGTGATACAACGGAACATGCTTTTGTGAATGTCTTTGATAGGCAATAGTAAGTATTTGTTTAGGTGTAATCTTTTGCAACAATTTAAAATCTATTGAATTCTCATCATACCCGGTTGGTTCCAATGTTCCCAGATTGCCCCCGGCTTTGATATCACCTAATTTTTTACTAGTATACCCAGCTGAAAATGCCGTTCTCTCAGCACTCATTCCTAGTGACACTCGACCGGTACTCTCCATATTGGAACTGAGAAATTTCGTATATAATTTTCCAGTCCAGTCCAGTCCAGTAAAAGAGAATTGTGGTTTTTTACTTAGAATATGCACTACCCCACCGATTGCATCGCTACCATATTGTACTGAACCTTGTCCCCGAATGGTTTCAATCCGATCCGTCATCAATGGATCGATGGTATTAAGGTATTGATTGGGACCTGAACGGAAGGTTGTGTTATTGAACCTGATGCCGTCGATAAGCAATAAGGTATGATAACCGGTTAACCCACGTAAATAGGGTGAACCGCCTCCGTGATTGGTTTTTTGCATCCAAATACCTGGCAAGTACGTCAAAGTTTCTGGCATTGACATTGGCGCCAAAAGCGAAAGATTTTCTTGGTTCAGCACTGAAACGGCTTCTGGATAAAGGAAGACTCTGCTTTTTTGACGGGTAGCAGTCACAATTACCTCCTGGTTTAGAAAAATTGTTGTAATAGTTGTATCCCGTCTAACTGAATCTTCGATTGCCATTGCACTCACTTCGCTAATGAAAGCAAATAGCAGTGGTACTGAGGCAGTTCCGATTTTCATGATATGCTTACTCATTTACTGACGATTAACACATTCAATCGCGATCAATTCCAATAACGAAAGTGGCTCTTTTCCTTGGCGGAAATGACCTATCAACCCCCATAATAGCATGCCACAATAATTTACTATAAACGTCATCTGGAGCAACATCTGCCTGCTCAATTGGTAATTCTTTAGACAGCTCTGCACCATAGGATTTTTCTGTATTCAGTTCATCCAAAGGAATTCGATTCATTAATGCGGTATAGGGTTTAAAATTTGGTTTCGATTGAAATGCATTCCACATAGGAGTAGCATAAGCGTCATATTGAGATAGGGGTGGTAGGCCAAGAATTTCTTCCATTGTTCTTAACATACTCGATGATGAATACATGGTTGAGTCAACGATTCCTCTTCTAGTGTATGGACTGATTGTCAAGGCCACTGTCCGATGACAGTCCACATGGTCGGGGCCTGCTTGTGGATCGTCTTCTATAACGAAAATCGCTGTTTTTTCCCAAAATGGGCTATTACTAATTTCTTCAACCATCTTTCCGAGAATGAAATCGTTCTCGGCCATCATTGCTCGCGGGGTCTGAACCCCTGGACGAGTTCCTAGCAAGTGGTCACCTGGTAGTGAGAGTACAGTAAATTTTGGCATCTCACCTGCTTCTTTAAAAGTTTTAAACTCCTCCAGCCATATATCAAACCGTTCTGAATCTGACATGCCCTGAATATAATCGGATCCGGCGTACTTGGGGTGATAATGTCCTTCAAGACTAGGTGTTGCAGGTCTGATCCTCATTCCTTTCTCATAATCTTCCTGTGACCAACTAAACCGTTTATTCTTCAGATTATCAAATGAAGGGTACTTTTCATCTCCATCAGGAATCCATACACGGGCAAACTCACCGTAACTCCGGTAAGTAATGCCATATTCAGCGCAACGATCCCACAGAAATCCACTACTAGGATAGGCTATAGAATCATCATGAACGTAAAGTCTTGGATTGCCTTTTCGGCCATAAATACCGGGCCAAAATTTTTCAACATAATCTGTTGCATAGCCAGCAGTGACCCAAAAATGCCCATCCATACTTACCTCGGCATCGTGATAAAAATTATCAAACAGGACAAACTCCCTGGCTAAAGCATGATGATTGGGGGTGACTTCTTCCGGGAAATAGCAATAATTAGGGTCCCCATTACCGATTTCCATATCACCGAATATCTGGTCATAGGTTCTATTTTCCTTTATAATATAAAAAACGTATTCGATGGGACAGTCTTCTGCTAACTTAAAGGGTGGCTTGAATTGATTGCGATTCTCATAGGGAGAGTTGCGATAAACTTGAACGGAGTATTCTGCTAATTCTTGGTTATTCGGAATATCTATAAATGAAACTGTCCCCTCCAAAACTTCACGAATATTCCCTCCGGGAAGGTTGTTTGATTTATCCCCGCTTGGACTTGATGTACTTCCCTTACCATTGGCAACTATCATTTTCTTTCCGTTCTCCGAGATAGCAACTGATGTTGGATACCATCCAGTTGGAATATAGCCAATAGGGTTACTGTTACCTGAATCCGAAACATCGATTAATGCAATGCAGTTATTGTCTGCGTTGGCTACATACAATATCCTCCCATCATCACTTAGTGCAAGCGCATTTGGAGTACTCCCTGCAGGTGCACCGGGATGGAGTGATACCTCGATTTCCTCGACTACGAAATTCTTGCTTAAATCAATTACGCTTACTGTATTCCAATTTCCACTAGCAACATATAGATAGTCTTCCTTTTTGCTTAGCAATAAATCATTTGGGTGATCCTTAACTAATATTTTATTCTCATTCCCGGACTGGGTTAGATCAATTATTGAGACTGAATTCTCACCCCAGTTGCTAATATATGCTGTTTTTGAATTAGAGGATATACTGCAGGCATACGGTGTAATCCCGACTTCCCAGGATGAAGCAACTTTGTTCGTTTCCAAGTCAACTTGATAGAGCATACTAGAATGATTTCCAACCACATATAGGTATTTACCTTCCTCAGGGATAGTTATGCCTGTTGGGTAGCTCCCCTTTGGAAGTGAAATCTCACCAGATTTTAACAATTGTTGATTCTCAATTGTGTATATCAAAATTCGATCTTCACCTCCCGCAGATGCATACACTAATCCATTTTCTTTACTTACATCCAAACCAATCCATCCCCTGGTAATCAATTCACGGTCAACAATTTTTTCCTCCTCCAAATCTACCAAAGCCAAGAAATGGTCAGTATAACCATTACTTGTTACTACCGCATAAAGTCCATCAGGAACTATGGCCACGTTAAGCGGTAGCCCTCCTAGATCAACCTCTCTACCTGCAGGAGAAAGCTTCCACCCATTCGATAATAAATAACTGCCTTCTTCTAATTCTAACGGGTGCCTACTGTTTGACTGGTCATCTGTACACGATTGAAACAGAATGATGAATACCGTTGAGGTAAAAAGCATCTTGAACATTGGTTTAAAAATCATAATCTCATATTTTTATTTGGGTCTACTCTAGCGGGTAAATTGTTCTGTACAAGGGGAACGGTTCGCTTGTCTTGATTTTATTGTTCTAGAAGTTGTGTTAAAGGCTCTACTTATTTAGAATAGAGAGTTTCCTGTTTGATCTTTAGACATGCTTCTCCATTTAACTTTATAGAGTACGGTAATTCCGAAATGGCTACAGAATATTGCAGTTTTACAGCTTCTTACTGCAATTAGCCCCAATTTGCAAGTTGTAAGAATCCGGGTTTAGAAATAGCATTTACTAAACGTTCATGGTGACTTTTTACTTGTTAAATACGATCTGCTCACTGACCATAAGTTGGGTGCCTTCTTGTCCGGTAATACCATTATCCAAATATGAAGCCATGAGTACATAGGAACCTTCCGTATTATTCTTGATGTGTTCATTAAACGATATAGTACCTTCCAAAGGCAATGATTCAAGTGTCGCTTTGGTTGGTAATATTGAGAGGATATAATCCACTATTTTACTTACATCTTCCAACCGCAATTGTGGATGAGCAGACATGGGATTCTCTCCCCAAACTCCTGCTCCTCCCTTGATTATCTTGGCTATGAGATAATCTTTATCAGTTTCAGTATACTTTTTTGCTATTTCCGCATAACTGGGGCCGCTTATCTTTTCAGACACTGCATGACAGCCCTTGCAATCTGTTTCATCTATAATCTGCTTACCCTCTAGTGCTGGATTACTTTGATGGCCTAAAGTGGCTTGCACTATATCCCTGCCTTCAGGAACAAAATTAAAGGTCACAGTAACTTTACTGGCATCTATGGTACCGTCCTTTGTACTTCCGTCTTGTCTATCATTGACAATAACTGTGTACTTTATTATTTTATCATATCGATAAACAGTATCCCAAGGCTCAATATGAATGCTCAATTGAGGCACATCATTGCCCGCCAGGATCTTACTACGGGTAGCGGTGGTTTCGCCTTGGGCATCCGTAACCTTTAAGCGTATGGTATAATGCCCAGGTTCGGTAAAAGTAAAAGTTGGGTTGATTTCGGTGGACTGCACGTCATCATTAGTAAATGACCATTGATAGAACAAGGGGTCTCCTTCAGGGTCCCTTGATCCCGCCGCTGAAAACTGAACGGTTAATGGTATCGAACCAACGGCTCTATTCTGAGTGATTTTTGCTAGTGGTTTTCGATTCCCAGGATTATAGGAAATACGACTCAGCCTGGCATCGAGGTTCTGAGTTTTCCATTTTTGACCATACTCCAAGAGGTATAGATTTCCATCCGATCCAAAGATCATATCCATCGGCCGCGAAAATTTGGTATTAGGCATAAAGGCATCCGCCTTTATATAACTGCAGCTGTCGTCCAATGTCACCACATAGATCCAATTTCGCATCCAATCGTACAGAAACAACTTGCTCTCAAAATATTCGGGGAACGGTTGTTGCGCGTTAAGCAGATCCGAGGCATGAAAAACTGGCCCTGCCATTGGATTTATTCCCCCCTCGCCCATCCACGGGAACTCTTTCGAACGGTAATAGGTCATTGGAATCATCGATTTTTGAGCTATTGGCAATCGTTTCATTCCTGTATTGTTGGGCGAGTCATTGATCAGGTGATCGGGGTCAAATTTCTTACCTGACTTACCTGTGGCAAAATCGAAATCAAAATAAGGCTCATTATACCCCCTGGTATACGGCCAGCCCCAAAATCCAGGTTTTCTGGCCTGGTTAAATTCTCCCATGCCAGCCGGGCCACGACTGGGGTCTGCTTTCCCGGCATCGGGCCCTACATCGCCCCAATAAACGTATCCTGTCTTGCTGTCCACGGATGCCCTAAAGGGGTTTCGACATCCTTTTACATAAATTTCTGGTCGGGTTTTGGGTGTCCCTACGGGAAAAAGATTATTCCCGGGAATGGAATATGTTCCGTCTTTCTCGGGTTTTATCCTTAGAATTGCTCCCCTTAGATCGTTGGTATTTCCAGCTGATTTTTGGGCATCGTATATTAATCTTCCTTCCCTCTCGTCGATTGGTGCAAAACCAGAAGATTGAAAAGGAATGGTATTATCACCAACTGTTATAAACAAATGTCCTTTAGGCCCAAATTCCAAAGCACCTCCAATGTGATTACCACCTCTATCAATAGGGATCGAGAGTAGTACTTTCTCAGAAGCGATATCCAATTTGAAATCATTTAGTGTGAATCGAGAAATATTTTGTTTTTCTTCTCCTACAACAGAGTAAAACAAATATATCCAATGGTTTTCCTGGTAGTTGGGATCTACCGCCAAGCCTAAAAGACCCTCTTCATGTCCATAGAATACGTCCATTTGTGCCAGATTCTTGGTTCTTTCTGTTTTAAAATCGTAAAACTTCAGGAGGCCCCGCCGTTCGACAAACAAAATTCCCTTACCTGGAATCTCATCAAGTTCCATCGGTTCATTCAAATTAAAATCGAGCACGGTTTGCTCAAACCGGTCCTCTTTGGGAACACGATCCGTGGTAGAAAGCTGATAATTTAAGGCATTATTCCCCATGGCATATTGGATACCGCCTAGGAGGTGTTTTAGAAAGATGGGACTGTAATAGGTTTCATTTGTATGGCCTAAACCTGTATAAAATGAACGTCCACCATCGAAATTGTGGTACCAGGAAATTGGGTGGTGTACTCCGTGTTTCCCTCCTTCAAAGCTTTCTCCATCAACTTCAAGGGCGACATTTATATTCGGATTGAAATCTCTAAAGTTGTACCATTCATCTGTTTTTACCCATATGCTATCCAGGGAAGAAGTGGACGAATGATTTTTGTCGATAACCTTAATAATAGCTTCCTGTACCTTGGGATGATTATCAAAATAGGCTCCAACCAACTGATTGTACCATGGCCAGTCATATTCCGTATTAGCCGCTGCATGTACTCCTACAAATCCACCACCAGCCTGAATGTAACGTTCCAGATCGGCTCGTTGCTCATAGTTCAAAATATCTCCTGAGGTATTCAAAAATACAACCGCGGCATATTGTATAAGTGAATCCTCTTCAATGTAACGCACATCTTCGGTTGCAGTAACTTTAATATCGTTTTCGGCACCCAATTTTTTCAGGGCCTTAATTCCTGATTCAATGGAATTATGTCGATAGCCTTCAGTTTTACTAAATACCAGTATCATTTTTTCTTTCTGGCTGCAACCAATTGAAAAGCTCAGTAAGGAGATCGTTAATAGAAGTTTTATTATAGAGACCATTACAAATTGGGAAAGTTTACTTGTTCGATATCCAATTGATTTTATATCAGCTTATTGAACATTATAGTCAGTCATAGCTCCCGGTGCATGAACATAGGGGTGGATTGTTTATGTTAGACTACTTATCTAGATAGAGTCTAACGTCCTAAGATTAGGTATAAAAAAGTTAGGTTATTTTGAGAATATTGGCTGGATAGAAACCGTATCCAATTTTTTTGTATACATATCCAGGTGTTGCAGTTCTATATACATGTCAGTGGTTTTTAGTAGTTGTTGCTTTATTCCTATTAAAGGGAATGCTAGGCTATTTGTTTCGAATTTACAATCGTCCATGGTTTCATTATTATTTACAAATTATAAAGCGGTATGACTAGCGCTTATATGACTTATAGAATTGCTAAAATGATGGCTGCTTGCTTAAGTAGTATGTTAATGTTTATGCAATCATCGACGGCTCAAGTTGAAAGGATTTGGCTTACGAGTAAATCCAACCAACTAGACAAAGTTGTTGTAAATTGGGAGACAACAAAACCAGGGAACTCTGTGGTAAATTATGGGACTACTGAAAAATATGGTAATACGGTTATTGTCGAAGGTAGTACCACACTGCATCATGTTGAAATTCCAATTGACACAGAGGTTCCTGAATATCATTATAGAGTTTCTACAGGTGGTGAAGAATCCTCTAATAATACATTTAAAATTCCTTCGAATAAGGAACTAAGAGTAGCAATAGTTGCAAACTGGCACCGGCGACCAAATCTTGATGCAGTGCTGAAAGATAGTATTCATTTACTAATGACTGCCGGGGATAATATTACTGACCTGCACTCACATTGCGGAGCTGGAGTAAAAGATTGCACCAAAGCATATAGACCGCTGATTGATACTTATCCAAAATTGTTTCCATCCGTAATCTTTATGCCAGTATTGGGTAATCATGACAGAGAAATCCGGCCCCGGGGTAAAGAGCCGCCTAACAATCCTGTTTATGATATTGAGGCTACGGCGTACCGTCAGTTCTTTGCCCTGCCAAATGATGGTTGGAAATGGTATATCGACATTCCAAAATTCGATGTTCGTTTCGTTGCTCTTGATTTCAATCATATTACGGATCAGGGTACCACCTGGCAAAGCTGCCATCCTTTCGGGAGAGGCTCCCAGCAATTTGAATGGTACCGTTCTATTATGACCAAAAACGATAAAAACTATGTCATTACCCTTCACAATGAAAAAAACGACAGAACCCGCCAGCAGGTGGACGGGGAGTGGCATCGTATGTTTCAGCAGGGAACGGCGGTGATCACCGGATACGGTCATTTTGCAGAACGGGCAGAGGAGGACAAGACCCAATATTTTAATACATCACTCAATGGCAAAGGGAACAAGTTTCCTGATAAGGATTCAAGGTTTTTTGAAAGCCAGGACAATTATATCCTGATAACTATCTTTAGAAATACCTCCACTATGAGATCAGAACTTAAAAGTCTAAATGGTGATGTATTAGAGCAATTCGAATGGATTGAAAATGATTAAGAGCACAGGTAAAATAATTATGAGATAATTGAATAATACCTGGGCACTACTTCATGATAAATTCTAATACTATTTATAATAGTATAAAACCATTTTTATTAGTTTTAAAATTAATACTAGTCCAGCTCGAGGCTGGACTGAAGTGTTGAAAATAATAACCAGAAAGGGGTTTGCTAATTAATGCACTTGACCCTTGTTGATGATTTGTTCTTCAAGTTGATTCAATAGGACCCTGGCCCGATTTATGGGATCGTTTTGTCCTGTTGATATAGCCTTGTTCAATTCCGATAGAATGGCACCTTTTATTCTATTTATACGATCTTGTTTGGTTGTAAATAAAGTATCCTCATTGGTGGCTGAAGGCCATATGTGATCTTCAAGCTCTTCCTTTTGTTCTTTTTTAGTACTTTCAGATTCGTCTAGCTCCCTTAATATGCTTACTGCTTTATTGTACAAATCTGCTTCATTTTTAATTTTTATGGCAGGTTTGGGGCCATTCGCTAAGGCTCTTAAATGAGATTTTTTTACTTTTGATTGTCCCTCCAGGATTTGCATCTTAAGTTTTGGATTTGATTTTCCGACATAATCCAAACCCAGAGCAAATTGAGCATCGCGTTTAATCGTCTTTTCATTCACATTGAACTCCTGAGCTATTCTTTCCGATGTCGAAAGGACTTTTTGTCCTTTCGATTGAACATTTTTATATCCTCCTCTTTGTTGTTTATTTCTAAGGTACTTCAATCCGCGATAGTAACTAATTTGATCTGGTGTCAGGTTTCTTCTTCCAAGCTGATTGTCTATCATCCATGATTTCACCTCCTCCTTTGTCTTAAAGTTTAATTCCTTGATAGCGAATGAGATACTATTTCTGGTGCATAACTCGAAACGATTATGGCCATCAACCAATATGAGTTCACCCCTGTTTTCCCATACGATTAATGGGTCGCGGCATCCCTCTTTCTTTAAACTGTTCTCAAGTATCTCTTTTTCAGCACTATTTAGTGGAATAATGAACGATTGGAATTCCTTTTTCAAGGAAATCTTTACCTGATTCGATTTTGCGGTCATAGCTATTTTGTGAAAAGTCTAAGAATTTCAATTTTAACAATAATTAGAACAAATCACAAAACCTATATATGTCCAGATGTTGGATATTCTTATCTCACCTTAATTTGTTGTTATGTAATTAACTGGTCCTGGTTTCGGGCATAATCCTCATCAAAAAAATACTTGTAGGCTATTATCAATAGGATCCCAGAAATCACCCAAATAACCGCCAGAAGTGATATCCCAAAAGAAAGCCCCAATAAAGGTTTCATGTAACCCAGAATCAAAGGTGCTGTTGAACCCACTGCAAACCCGATAGTAATCATAATACCGGAAGCAGAAGAATGGTATTTTTCGGGAATGACATCATACAATATGGCATATGTATTTGCATCAAAAAATGCCCGGGCAAAACCGAATCCAGCCAATCCGATATAAACCATTAGCAATATTTCAGAATTACCCATTAAAACGATAAACGGAGCAGCGGATATAAGACCAAGGCCTTGCATCAACAGCCGTTTCCCTGGTTGTTTTTGTGCTATCTTATCGGAGTACTTTCCCGCAATCAGGATACCAATAAATGCCATTAAATGTGTATAAAACATCGAATTAAATCCTGCCATTGAAAGGCTCATGTCAAATTTTTCAAATAAATAGGTGGGAGTCCAGGTCAAATATCCAACCAGTACAAACACCAAACCACAGAATGCCATGGTCAATAACAAAGCTGTAGGAGTATTGAAAACAATTCTTACTGCTTCCCAAAAACTAATACCTTGTTTTTCTTTCTTGTCAGGTTTGACTTTATCCTTTAATCTAAATATCAGTACCAAACCGTGTATTACCCCTACCCCACCAAAAATATAAAAAGCGTTTCGCCAACCATAAAGCTGCCCGATATAACCAGCTAAATAACTGCTGACTATGATTCCAATATAATAAGAGGTCTGATGGACCGACATGGCAAAGGCTCTGGTATTCTTGTGATAATTTGCCAGAAGTGCAAAATTTGCAGGTGCAAAAAACGCTTCACCCCCGCCGGTGGCAATGCTTCGTGTAAGCACCAGCATTATTAACCCATTGCTAAGTCCGGTAAACATGGTGGCTATGCTCCAGAATAAAATACTCACTACGATGATCCACTTTCGACTGTATAAATCGCCAATATATCCCGATAATGGCACCAATACAGCAAAGGCTAAGTTAAATACTGTTGCTATCAAACCAATCTGTACATCAGTTAAATCTAAGTCGGCCTTAATCAAGGGTAAAACGACATTAAAAACTTGCCGATCAGCTTGGTTGAGGAAAAAAGCAACCCACAATAAGGCCAACACTTCCCATTTATAATCAATCTTATTTTTCACAATCAAACTCTTAAATATCTCATAGGTTACAGGATAAATCCCATCGGGCTACGATGTGGCTTTCTCTTATATATCAATAACTAGTTGGTTATATCTAATTGATTGTTATCGATCAGATATTGAATGGATTCATAAATCGATTCTAACGAACTATAACGTGGACTATAGTGCAATAGCTTTTGGGCTTTAGCAATACTGCAATTCGGGCTATGGGCAATATGATCCCAAGTTGCATTAGCGTCATCCTTTTCAACCGTATTCTTCCAACTTTCCCAAGGAAGAAATTTTAACAATGGCTTCTGCCCAAACCAAGCTGCCATTGCAATAGCATATCCACGTAAAGTTAATGCTTGCTCGGAAACAATATGAAAACTTTCTCCTATGGCCTTACTTCGATTGTCCATTGCTTTTATAAAAGATTGTGCCACATCGTCAGCGTGAACGTGATGGACGGTCTCCAGGCCCAGGTTTGGCAAAATCACTTCCTCCCCACGAGCTATTCTTTTAAAGGTTACCAGATTAAAGTTTCCAGCGGGATTCAGAGGTTTCCAGCCTTGTCCCACCAGGTGTCCCGGGTGCAATATGGTCACTGGAAATCCCGTATCGCGGGATACGGAAAGTAAGTACTCTTCACAGGCTGCTTTATTTTTACCATATTGGCAGAATGGATTTCTTGGTTGAGTTTCCTTGGTTGGAACCTGTTCACTATATCCATGTACCCAAATAGTTCCACAACTAATTAAATGCGCTATTTTCCCTTGAAACACCTCAACAAGATTTCTTGCACTTTCAGGAGTGTAACAAATTAGATCAATTACAACATCAGGTGCTAGTGTGAGTATTTGGGTTGCAAAAAGATTATCTTTTTCCATCTCAACACGGTCCATCTCAACATGCCTCACTGAGTTCCAGGAAGAATGGGGTAAGTAAGGATGTTTCTTATTCCTGCTGACTACTATTGTTTCATGTCCTGCATTGACTAATCGAGGGACTAAATAGGTGCCTATATGTCCAGTCCCGCCAATTATAACAACTTTCATATCCTTGTTAATTAGTTAATAATCATTATTCCTACCTATACTTGGTTCAGACATTCTCACCTTCTTTTATTTTCTTTATCGTGTATTGTACCGGGGACAAACTATCCAGCTTTGTAGCTTTCAATTCTTCAAGAGTTTCATGAAGCTTATAGCATGAGTTTTGATAATTTAATCCACAGATTTCAGAAATTAATCGGATTCCTCTATCTCTAAGTTTTTTATTTGATACTTCCACCCAACTCATCCAGTTACCAGTTACTCTACCCATCAATGTCATAGTTCCAGTAGATACTGTATTTAGTACAAGCTTAAATGCCATATGTTCCATGAGGTTCAAAAGCGAAGGTTTCAGAGCACACGTGACTTTATAATCTGAATCCTCCTGATTATTACCAATCGTTATCCTATATTTTTGTTGAAACTCCGAGGCATGATGATTAAATGCAGATTTGTAGGCATTATACTCCGTGCTTTCAATGTCTGTATTCCCAACAATACTAATTGCAGCATTGTGGGTTTTTGATAAGCGCGTAGTATCTTCTTCATTACCAATTCTGAATTTTAAGAGTTGTGACTTATCCAATTGAGGGGGCGAATCGGCTAAGGCAGGAAGTGCACCCATGGAGTAATACAGGTCTCTGGTCCAATTCAAACATCGCGGAACCCGGCCAAGAACCTTATCCCAAGCCTTATTGGTGGTAAGAGTCGGGTTTTTCACAAAAGCCCATGATGGAGGTGAAGTATGATCATCTAGCTTTTTAAACGGCGGTATAGCAAAAGTAGGGGCCCTTTCTGTGGTATCAGTAAAAATATCCAATAAGAACTCATTTGCGAAATAAGTAACTAATCCATCTTCCTCATATACACTCCTTTCCAGTAGCATGAGTTCACTGATAGTTTTCAAGTTCTTTTCAGCCAGCAAATCAATAAGTAAAGCTTTGAACAAATCCGAGTAGTTTGTCTTGCCAATGTTTAATAAAGACAATTCGTCCTGAGAAAGGACCTGTATGAAAATATTGGAAAGAATCGTTTCTAAGGCGGCACCAACAATCAACTGTTCTGCAGTTGTAGCCTGCATCCGGGTCGACCCTGCTACGGCCATCGGCCCACAATAAAGGTCAATTACTGTAACTCTCGGATCTTCAATAACGATTCGAGATCTGTCGATATACTTACAAAGGATATCCGTTGGGTTATTGTAAACAAGAAACGGCAATGCCCCACGCTCTGCTGACTCTATTACAGTACCTAATACGGATGAAGTTTCACCGCCTTCAGTAATTGCAATCAACACATCTCCAGCATTTATTTGCATTTCTCTTACCTGCTGTTTTCCAAATTCCTGGTAGTCTTCGAAATGTTCAACTGATCGAATAAGTGCGTAGTCTCCCCCTGTCATAATACTAAAAACCGCATTCTCAAACTTTCTGGTCTTTGAATAAATTTTCGGATGCCTGACTGTAAGAGATTTAAAATAATAGCGCCACATGGACTCTAGTAGAATACTAAGCCGGCCGGTTGCCCCGCAACCTGACAATACAATTTTTTTCCCTTCGAGGATTGCCCTTACACCGGTATCAACCAAAGTATGATACTCTTGTTCAAGCAGCACCCTTTCGGCCATTTTATGGACGTCCCAATCAACAGACAATAACATTCTTGCACCTTCGGAAGGGTTGGAATTGAATGTGCTGTCCAAATTATGCGTCTTGGGGTTGGATTGTTCGGTTGGTAACACCCCTAGATGAAACTGCTTTTCTTTATTAAGAAACTTCTCTGCTTCCTTTTGTGCTTTTTCTTTCATTTTATACTTACCTAATGTTAAAATCTATATTTCGAATTGGTCGGAAGAGATAAATTAAAGGTTCTAGTTTTATCAATTAAGGTTTTTAACTGTTAACCTGGGAATTTTTTTCCAATATCTTCCAACATTGGTACAGCCCTCTTGGAAGATGAAAGCAACCTTTCCATATTCCTCCTTTGAGAGACAACTGGATCTCGCCTTGTCTATTTAGGTAACCAAACCATTCACCATGTTTCTCATCCCTAAAATGTTTCCAGGTATATTGATGTATTGTATCAAACCATTCCAAGTTTTCAGTGCAACCTGTATATTGATAACCCTTTAACAGGGTTACCAGGCATTCAATATGTACCCACCATAATTTTGTGTCCCAGTCCAATTGCTGTGTAGGGTAACCTAAACGGTCTATATAGTGAAGGATTCCCCCGAATTTCTTGTCCCAACCATATTCTAACATGCTAAGGGTTATTTGGTTGGCCTTATTTATAATCTCCGGATTACTTAATCTCTTAGCTAAATCCATTATAAACCACATAACCTCAATAGCGTGTCCTGGATTCACCAATCTTCCGTCAAATGTGTCGATAAGCGCTCCATCCTTAGCCACATTTTCAACAACTATATCCAAATCCTGTCGATAAAATTCTTCCATGATTTCACGGATACTTTTTTCTGCAGTCTGAATCAATAGCGACTGGTCTACCACTTTTTCAAGTTCTAATGAAAGGTTACAAAGGATCATTCTCAACCCAAAGTACTTTATACTTCTGGTGCCCCTATGTGACCTGGTCCAGTTCCCTTCCGGATTGTCGACCTTTGATAAAATAATCTCAAAAGTTCTTACCGAAATATCTGCATACTCCTGACTTTTCGTGGCAACAGCTAACTGTGCAAATGCCATGGCCGCAAAGGCATACGAGAATATGTTATAAGGATCCACCAGGGGTTCTCCCTTTCTGGTTAAAGAAAAATACCAATTAAGTTTCCCGTCGTGTCCATATTTTTTTAGAAACTCCCCACCATGAATAGCCATGTCCAACCATTCCTGTCGTTGCTCTAACCGGTTATATAGCATTGAAAACAACCATACTTGACGACCTTGCATCCATATGAATTTATCTGAATCAAATACTTTTCCATCCCTTGTCAGGCACGTAAAATAACCTCCGCATTCTTTATCCACTGAATTCTTCATCCAAAAAGGAATAACATTTGACAGAAGTTCATTTTTATACAATTCCGACAACTCCCGTAATCTCTGTTTGTTGATAGTCATAGTACGTCTCTAGTATATTGAGTTCACTAAAATTACAATGCCTTTAAATAATGTCATCTTTTCTCTTTGTCGTTATAAACTAGGCAATGGACTTTGATTAATCGCGTTACAATGGTCTTCTCTTTAAATCAAGTAGATCAACTGCGTTGCTATAAAATATTTTGCTAATTGATTGAGGATGCAGGCCTGATTGAAGTACGTAATCAATGCATTCCGGCAACATTCTCCAATCAGAAAATCCGAGGTCCGAGCCAAAAACCATCTTGTCTACACCTGCAGTATCAGCTAAAAACTTAATCTCTCCACTTTTAGGTCCAGTCAGACATAAATACAGGTTATCCAATTCTCCTGCCAATTGCCCGGCCGCTACAATATAGTCTGACAACCCGGAATGACCCAGAATAATTTTTGCAGCTGGCACCCAACGAGCCAAAGCAGCAATTTGAAAAGTCGTTGCATAAGGAGGTGTCCCATCATGAAAAATCACTGGTACATTATGTTTTGCAGCACATTTTAGAAGTTTTATCATGGTTTCTTTTACCATTGAGGGAGCAATTGCCTGTAGCCAGGTATGGAATTTCACCCCGCGAAATAGTGGATTGGCTAAGCACCGTTCCAGTTCGTTAACTGCCTGATCACCAAGTTTAGGATTTACAGTTGCAAAAGGGACGAGCCGTTGTGGGTTTCTCCTTGCTCGTTCAGCCAGATTGTCATTATGCATAGAGCAGTTACCATAGAATCCTTCCAGGGTAAATATACAGGCCACCTCAACTTCATAGCGATTCATAAGGTCCAAAAATGTCTGCTCAGGCATCAATTTGTTGCCAATCCAGGATTCATCCAGATGTGTATGAAAATCTATTATCATTTGATATTAAATATTCTTTTAGCATTGTCTCCCATAATAGCTGAAATGGTTTCTTTCGATAAGCTATGACGTTTTAATGCTTCAAAATGCACTGCATAATTGTTTCTAGGTTCACCACTTCCAAACAATATTCGGGAGCTTCCTATTTTTGATATTACGCTGATGACATTATGGCTAAACAATAAAGATGTATCCAAATAGAGATTTTCAACTTCATCAAAGAGGTCAGGCAGTTCAAACCACATATCAGCATAGCCTCCAAATCCAGCAATAATTAATTGATCCGGGTAAGCACGTGCAACCTCTCCTACAGCAAGAAGGTCGGAGTAAATATAAGTTCCTGTATGAAACATGACCGGCCACCTAAACGAAAAAGCAAGTTCAAGTACCGGAATTGCAATAGGTTCTACCGGGAAGAAGCCCTGGCGCGCTGGATGTAAAAACAACCCGACAGCACCAGAATCATAGCATCTTTTAAGTTCATCCAACGCGCTATCCCCAAACCAGGGATTGACACTAACTAATGCCAATAAACGGGACCCATTTGCAAGGACACGGTTGTTTCCTAACTTATTCTCAACAATAAGCTCCGACCCCATAGGTCGGACAATGGCTTTATCCACCTTATGTAAATCCATTCTACGTATAAGTTCTCGTTCCTCCAACGAATGGTGATTTTCTTTCCCAAGCATCGCGTGACTATCGATCAACATATATTTTTCAATTTTAAATTCCCTTCAGATGTAATTGGAGAAACCCCAAACCCAATACCTTCGGGAACATTAATTCGGCCATTTGATAAGGCTAGTGGGTTCGTTACCGAAGAATCTTTGTAATACATACAAGACCCCAGATCACCAGCTATTTCTTCAACGGGAAAAGCTTCCAGGCCGGCGGCCAGGTTGGCCATTGCAGCTTGCCCCAGGTCGGTTTCCAGGTTAGACCCAAGCACGCACGCTTTCCCGTATTTTTTCGCTGTTTCTACCATATCCAGGCAACTGGTAAACCCACCATTCTTCCCCGGGTAAACCGACAATATATCAAACGCATCGCAATCCAAGGCTTCATACAGATGACCTTTAGTGAATATGCTTTCATCAGCAATAATTGGAACTGGAATTCTCCTACGTACATCTGCCAACATCTGGATGCGATCTCTAGGCGTAGGCTGCTCTACAAACTTTAAGTTAAAGGGTAAAAGTGCCTCGATAGCAGCTACGGCAATATCTCTACTGCTATAACCTCCATTAGGGTCTATTGTAAACACCGGATCATCACCTAGTTCTTCCCTAACCGCTTTTAGCCGGGCAACATCATCATGAGGTGGAACCCCCACTTTAAACTTTAATACCCGAATTCCCGCCTCCCAAAAAGCAGTAGCTATACTTACTGTTTGCTGAATGTTATAAACCCCTATACTAGCACGAGTAGGAATGGATTCAATTGGCCTGCGATCTGCAACGAGATCTGATACCCTGGAGCATTGCGTGCGAGCCCACAGATCCCAAAAAGCTGTATCTACTGCGGCTTTCGCAAATGGGTTACCAACCGCTAGCTCATTAACTATCGATGAGACTTCACCAGGGTGATCAAAATATTGGTTTTCAAGATTCGGGGCAAAAATGTTTTCCACAATCGATTTCGCAGTTTCAGCAGTCTCTCCACTCCATATCGCAGTGGTTGCCCCTTCACCATAACCGGTAATTTCATCAGAACTTTGTATTTCCACCAGGACAAACCTGGACCTCCTATGGACACCAATGTTCGAAACAATAACGAATTTGTCATCTAAGGGGTGTTCACAGATTGAGGCCGAAATTTTATTAATTCTGATTCGCATGTTCTTTCAAATAAATACCACCTATAGAAACAATTTTTTCAGTACCCCTCCAGCATTTTAATCATAAGCACTATAGAGTACGGGATAGTTTTACTATTCGTTCATTTAGCTCTTTAATGTAAGACAAAGTAGCGTTATCAGGTTTATAGGCCATTTTGCGAACTGAACTACCCTGCAGTATTCCTCTCGCCACCAGTAGATCCTTTTCGATGAAATGGAATAACTCCATATTTTGCAGTGAAAAGAAAATTTGGGGCATAACTTTTTCAAACAAATTAAAGGCCTGATCATTTTTATTGTTCACTCTGAGATCAAATACTCTTTGTAAAATATCAGATACTCCCAGGCCAGGCATGATTCCCGCAATACCCAGTGGTATTAACTCCATCATATACAAGCCTCCCCACCCTTCAAATAGTTTAACCTGACCCTGGGTCAGGTTAATTATTTCCTCAAACTTTTGTGCAGCTAGTGGTTCTTCAAGTTTTAGGTATTTAAAATTTGGATTTTCATCCTTTAATCTCCGGATAAGTGAAACACTAATAGATGATCCTCCAGGATTAAAGTCCTGAATTAATACCGGTGTTTCGGAAACAGACCGCATAAATTCTGACAAATACTCGTAGATGGAATCCTCCGGAAGGTCGAACATCCGTGGAACAGCTAAAGATATCACATCAGCACCTGCATCCACATTCGCCTGTGCCAGTTTGATTGCAATATTAAGAGCCGGGTGATTTGATTGAGCAACCACTTTCATTCGACCTGAGGATTGGCTAACTGCAATCCTAACTACTTGTAATTTTTCTTCTTCGGCTAGCTTATAAAACTCACTTGCATAAGCGGGCAGACAACCAGCGGTAATTCCATTCGAAATTGCAAAATCAACCAACCTTCTTATCCCTTCTTCATCAATCTCACCATTCTTATCAAAAGGGGTGGGGATAATTGGGACCACACCATGCAAATCATTACTATTGTTATTCACATTCATTGGACTGCTCAGATGTTTTTTAATACTTGTTTTAATTGCTATAAAGGTTATAAGGTAATACTTTGGTGCAATTCAGCTTAGTTTGTGTTAATAATTTTACCTGTACCATACCTCTCTAAGGCAACCAGATCCAAGTTCGTACCTAGTCCATCTCCCTGAGGTGGGATAGCAAATCCGTTTTCAAAGGATATGGGTGTTTCGATTAGATCATCCACTCGGACGAGTTCTCCAAATATATCCGAAGGTAAACTACAACCTGGACTCGCCCGTGCTATGTGCATTGCCATTGTTTCGGAAATGCCAAGGTCCACTTCTGATCCTCTCCAACATCCTTTTCCCTGAAGATTTGCTATTTCAGCCAATAAAATGGAGTTGAAAGCGGGGCCATTAAAATTGTACCCATCAACAGCATCTAATTTAATTAATGAGAAAATATCCCTAATATCCTGGTCGTATGGTAAGGATATATGCCTGAAAATTGGAACCCCCAAAGATTTTCTCAAAACTTTATACCCTTCAAAATCCTCATGTAATATGGGGTCTTCAAGACAAAAAATTTGCTGCGTGTCAACTCCTTCCATCATTTTAAGTGTGGTACTAATATCTTTCCATCTTTGATTTGGGTCCAAAACAATTTTAATTCCTGTCCCACATTTTTGTTTGATTTTTTCCAGCCACATTCGAACTGGATCGTCATTGGAACATTTGAATTTGAAAACTTTATGCCCTTTTTTCATTGCCTCAAATGCTTTCGAAGCTGCATCCTTTGGAGTTCTTCTTCCAGTCCAGCCCATGCATTCAATTCGATCTCTATTGGCTCCTCCTAAAAGCTGGCATATAGGTACTCCTAAGTATTTACCAGCAACATCCAATATGGCCGTTTCAAACGCTTCATAAATTCTGAGATTTTCTATCGGTAACTTTCTCCAGTTAAGATTCATCACATCTTTGCCAGCAAGTTGGTTCAAACCTGCCTTCAAGGGTAATTCTTTAGCGTTCCTGTAAGTTTCTCCGATACCCACAAGACCATTCGCCAACCAGATCTGAATAATCCATTTCGGTTGATTTGCAAAATCAACCCAGCTATTCCCAGTTAAGAGTTTCTTAGCAAATACAGTGTCGGTATCCAAGACTGAGCCCGAATTTAGAGTTCCAGGTTTTGCAGGGACTATTACCTCGGTAGCTGTAATTCGACTAATTGTGGTGTCCCTAATCATGAGTCTTGATCGGTCGAATACTTCTCAGACAACTTTCTAATATCGTAGCTGAATTTATGAAATTTCTTTTCCCACCGGTCTGCAGATTTGTCGGTGTATTGATAAAATCCATGTGCATTGCTTACTCCCCTTGCTCCTGATGACACAAGTTTTTCTATAAAATCAGGAGCAACGTTTGAATTCGACAATTCTGGAAATAAGTCCTTCATTACTGAAAGGTACGCTGGTATCCCAGTTAAATCCATAAATCTGAATGGGCCGGCAAGAGTAATCCAGGCGCCTAAATCATTCCTACAGGCCCGGTCAATATCTTCATAGGTTGCGTATTTTTTCTCTACCAGGTAAAAGGCTTCTCTCATCATGGCATACATTAAACGGTTGGAAATAAATCCCCTGATATCGCGTTTCACCAACGTAGGTTCTTTTCCCCAGTTAGAAGCAAGTTCAATTACCTTTTTGGCAAATTTAAGACTGGAGTTTTTACCACAGATCACTTCCATGAATCTTGTTACATGTGCGGGCTCTGCCCAGTGTATACCAATTAACCGCTCAGGATGAACCATTCCTTCTTGTAGTATGGATACAGGAATTCCTGAAGTATTGCTCCCAATTATGGCATTTGACGACAACACCTTTTCCAGTTGAGAATAGACTCTTTTCTTCGCTTCAAGGTTTTCAACTATGGATTCGATAATTATCTCATGATGACCCAAATTCTTTATGTCATCAGTTACAAACAGGTTGGACAACACTCGATTTGGGTCAACCAAAATCAGTGCTTCGTGGTGTAACTGTTTGAGATTCCCTAGTATCCTATCTTTTGCTTGTTGAGTAGTACTTAAGTCCTGGATCAAACAAGTCACTTTGTAACCTTGAGCCAACAAACAAGTTGCTATGCTGCTTCCCATGATACCAAGACCAACAATGCCTATCTCATTAATGTCCTTCATTTTAAAATATTAACAGGCTAACATTAAATCCATGGACCCCATAATATGGTTTAAAGAAATAATTTTAAGAACCAGATTCGGTCGAATTTCTAGTTTATTCATTGCTTTTTAAATTTATTAGGAACGGCCAGTTACAAAAAGAATCAACGAATTTAACCAGGCATTGTACAGCATGATCAAACAAATATTTGCCTTTTTCTGTAGTAGCTAGTTGAGGCTCTCCACTACTCCCATTATTCGAGATAAACTGCGTGGGCTTGTGAGTGCTAACACCCCTGTACGGACTTTCTTCCTCATATGGTATATACCAGTTAGGGTCTGGTCTGGTAGCTCGTTCAGCTTTTTTCATGTTTACTTTTTCAGGAAATAGATGCAGAAGCAAGCTTGTTTCATACTCACAAGCGTGACTAAGCGCTGGGCTTTCCATTAGGCTACCCTTGGTAAACGCATCCCCAGCCAATTCCCAATATGTTGCTAATACAATATTAGATGTACTTGTCTTGTCGTTCTTATCGTTCAAAACAGCAAGTGCTTGTTTACCCGGTACGATGTTACCACCATGCCCGTTTAATAGAATTATTCTGTTAAAGCCATTCTGTACTAACGATTCTACCAAATCTACTACAACCTGGGTGTAAGTGGTGATTGACAAACTCAATGTGCCTCCAAATTGTAAATGATGATGACTGGAACCAAAAGGTAGCGTGGGGCACAGTAATATTTTGTCAGGTCGTAATTTTTCAGCCTGACTAGCAATTCTCGTAACCAGACTGGTATCGGTAGATACTGCCAAATGAGGTCCATGTTGTTCAATGGCTCCCAGGGGTAAAACCGCAGAAATATTACCTTCAGCTTGCTTATTTATTATCTCATAACTTAGATCTGAAAATATCATATTAAGCAAGTATCATGGATTAAATTAGAATCGTTAAACATTCCATTATCAAACTCTGGTTATATACATATAGATCAAGCATATGTGAAAATGGTCATATCTTTTCAGATCTATTTTTCAGTATTATTAAGAAGCCCTTGTTTGCCGGGACAGTTAAATCCTTTAATGAAACAAGCATATGTTGATCCTGAAAATCTGGAATTCCAGGAATAAAAATATCTGACTTTACAGGATCAAGACCTAACTTATCCCAATCAATATTCAATATTATCCGTTGATCCTTGTCGCTCCAGTTAGCCACAGAAACAATCGATTCTGTGCTACCTTTGTAAGTGGAGGCTTTTATCATCTTATTATTGCAGGTTATAGGATTGTTTCTATCCCAATATCCAGTCATCTCTTTGTTTTGAATCTTGTAAGTATCCCAGAATTGCCAAATAGCAGTAGGAGGAGTACTGCCTTTCCAGCCGGCTCGATTGGTCATTCCATATACCATACCGCGCCAGGGATTTCCGCCATCTTTGAGCATTTGACTACTTAAACCAAAGGGAATACCCGAAACTTCTACCAGCCAATGATCCGGATCACGGTCATAGTCCCTTCCTTCCCCAATCCAAAGCTGATCAAAATAAGGCAACAAATCCATGTACAAATTCAAGCTATTTGAATATCCTGCCCATCGATGGAAATGATTCCAACTGTGCAAGTCCAACCTCCCATTTGATTTGTAGCTATCAATCACCTTCCTTGCCCGTTGTAGCGCTATACGATCCAGGGCGGTATCATCGATATAAGCTCCATCAATGTCCATGTTGCTTAACATCCAATCGAGTCCGGCGATGTAAAAATTGTTTAAGCGGCTATCAGGGGTAGTTACAATTGACAAATCCAATTCATCCTTGAATTTTCCCCCATCAACGTTAACAAACCATCCAGGGATGTATTTCTCCCTAAGATTTTCGATATACCATTGATGTGGACCGTTTGGGTATCTGGCTTCGGTGCGTGTTTCATTGCCCGGGCCAGGAAAAATGATCTCATTGTTGAGACTTCTAAAGGCCCAGAATTCAGGTGCGTTTTTTGTCAACAGTCTTGTAGTATAGTACACTTTCATCCGCAAATTATTATCGTGTACATTCTTTGCTAATTGGGTCAATTCCTCCGAACAATCCTCCAGATATGGATAATTTATAAATGGATAAATGTCTTCTGCATGATGTACATCAATGATATTTGCACCTAGCTGCTTTGCAAGTTTAATTTTCTCAAATGATTTGGAAAGATGATTTGCATAATAGCGATCTCCATATTTTTTCGTTTTATCGATCAACTTGAATGGTGTTATCAGTAATTCAAAATTGAAATCCAATTGTTCGCCAGGCGCTAACTCTCTGCTTCCAGAATAAGCACTTATATTAATACCCCCGGATGTTTCAACCATTTCTATTCCCCCTTCACCTTTATTATCCCATGATAATGGCATAATTAATGGTGAAAATTCATAGTATATATTTACTAAAGGTCGTCTGTAGTTCTTAGCTTTTAATTTAATTCCTAGTCCTCCATTCACTGCTCCAACCCAAAGCATGTCCTGATTTTTCTGTACATCCCATTTCCAATGCCAATCAGTGGGTCTCAAGCCTCCTTCACGACCCAGTCCCATCATATATTCGGATTTATCTTTCTCCACAGGAATTTCAAGTCGAATGTCTTTTATTTTCAAGGGCATCTTCGCCGAAATGGTTAACTTATATTCCACATAACCATCAAATTCCATGTGACCAATAACGGTTAGGTCACATAATTTAGAAGTGTTCAGAACACTCCAGACAACTTTTGATGGCGTATGCTTTATTAGATTTAATGAGCCCGGCTGTAAGTGAATAATTTCCCCATCCACTTTTTCAATAATAAACCTGAAGGGCTTCTTAACAATGGGCTGGCCCTTTTCCTGGAACGATTCGTTAGACGGGCTGAAAAAACTAGTAATAGATAAAGGAAGTCCACTTTCTGAAATATCCAGAGTACGTGCCAAAATACTTACTTTATTATCGACAATTTCAATCGGCATAAAACCTTTGGTAACCTCCTCATTTATACCCTTTATTGAGTTCAGCCAATTTAAGCGGGATAATCGATCGTCGTTCTTATATCCATGATTAGAAACCACTTCTCCTTGAACCCTTAGTTGAATAGGTATCTGCTGTTGCTCGTCCTCAGCGATAATCGAAACGGACCCTGAGTAGGAACCTATCTCTACTCCTTGAAGATCAATACCTATCCATAATGGCTGTAATCGACCTTGTTCAATTTGTATTTCTTTAGTAAATGGTTCTCCCTGACTATTTATGCCACCTGTGTTAAAACAAGTCATTGTTCCTTCAGGGATTACGTTACCGTGATTGTCCTTTAAATCAGTTAAGACCACTTTCAGGTTTTTAACAGATGATCTGATTGCACATACCCCAACCTGATAAACATAATATTCACCTGGTTGAGCAGACATTTCAAAAACACCCCGGTAACTCCTTTCCGAAACTTTCTCCTTGGGAATTGAATCAAACCATTTGAGAGGGTTATCCCGGAGTTCGGCAAATGCAAAGAATGAGTTTTGTTTTAAATCTAGTCGTTCAACTGCTTTTTCAGTTAACAACACATTCCCTGTTCTATCCGACATACAACCTAAAAGCCCGGAAGGTAGTAATACTAAAACAAATCTCCAGGCTAAAAATGAACAGCAGATTTTCACGCGATTAATTGAGCTGACGTCAATCAATTTCTTAGCATAGTAGTTCCACCTTGACCTAATGAGAGGTCCACTGGATGATTTTCTTTCCATGCTCCGTTAGTAAAATCCGGTATTTCAACCGAACCGGAACGGCTGGCCACCGACTGCTTACTTAATGGTACAATTGAGCTCCAAGATGCAGCATCATAGCAGTCCTGATCGAGCGGTAAACCGTTACGTAGGCAATCTATTAAACGCCAATTCATTAGGAAATCTGCACCATCATGACCCCCAACTTCTTTCGATATTTCCCCAAGTTTTTTAATTATAGGAGGTTCATATTTTTTTTTGACAGATTCAAATTCTTCAGTGGTTAACCATTTATGGCCAACGGAAATCCTTGCTGGTCTTGGCCAACCTAGCGCTGCTGCTTTTGTGCCACTTATCCTATGAATTCTGGAATACACATTAGATGAAGTAATATCGTATTGCAACATGATGGTTCGTCCTTTTGCTGTTCGGATTATTGAAGTGTTCATGTTTCCATTGTATGGTTTGTCTACATATTGCCTGTAAACTTCATCCTTCTCAGCCAGCTCTTTGGCTCTTTGATTCTTCTGAAAATCTTTACCAGATACCGAAACCATAAAATCCATTTTATCTCCACGATTAATATCCAAAACCTGACAAACTGGTCCTAAACCATGGGTCGGGTAAAGGTTTCCAATCTCACCAATGGATGCTTTCAATCTCCACATATCCCACACGTTCTTATTAAATATAAGGTCCATTAAGGGGTGGATATAGGCTCCTTCGCAGTGTACAATATCTCCAAAAAAACCTTGTCTCGCCAAGTTTAGGGTAAGTAGCTCAAATTCTGAATAACAGGTGTTTTCAACCATCATACAGTGCTTTCTGGTCTTTTCAGATGTTTCCACAAGTTGCCAGCATTCATCGATAGTAAGGGCCGCCGGAACTTCAATGGCTACATGTTTATTATGTTCCATAGCATAGACCGCCATAGGTGCATGTAAGTCCCAGGGAGTAGCAATATAGATAAGGTCAATATCATCCCTGTTACACATTTCTTTCCATGCGTCCTCGTTTCCAGTATATATCTGAGGGTTAAACCCACTACCTTCCAGTCTCTTTTTAGCCCTTGAAATCTTATCGGGAAGTAAGTCACATAATCCTTTGATTTCAACTCCTTCTAGCAAACTGGTAGTTGACACATGGGTTAACCCTCTTCCCAGCCCGATAAACCCGATACCAACGGTTTCAATTCTGGGAGCAGCATATCCTGACATGTTGACTTTCTGATTATGCCTTTTAGACTGCTCAATATTATCGGATTCAGGATTTGCATCCTTTCCACTAGCCAATGATATTAAATCAGCACCTACTAAACTGGCACCTGTTAAACCACTTAGTTTTATAAAGTTTCTTCGATTCCTTTTTGTATTCTTCATTCTGATAGGTTGTTAGAACAGTAAACGAAATATAGTTTGTCAATAATCATTATTGTCCCAGTCTTTAGTGCTAATGAGTGATCAGTTCATCCATAAACATATAGGTAGGGCCCGGATCTTTTGCCGCCGGTCGATTTACGATTCGAAGTTTTAGCTCCGGTGTCATAATATCGTCTAATTTGATCCCGAACTCTTTCGCTACGGGGGACTGCTTATTTTCAGGTTCTTCAATATCAATTTTCCCCACTACCTTCCATTCCTCCTCCTGAAAAGCAAGCGCTTCTAATTGTTTAGGGAAATAAATTCCATTTTGTTCATCATGCAGGAACCGGGCGCCGATGTAGTGCGCTATAGAGTTTGTCCTTATATCCACTACAGCCTCCATAGTGGAATTCGGAAAGCCATACCATCGGTCATTACTATGGTTGGCAGGACCGAAAAGTCCATCTACTAAACCTTCTGCACCATTACCTGGATGTCGGCGGCTGGGTTGTTGGCTAAGTTCTGGAACTACACTCATGCCGATATGTGCAATATCAAGAGGCGGTGAGTTTTTCCAGATATCCACAGCTTTGTCAATTTGCATTTCCCGGCGATATCGATCGAAATTCCTGGCGATATCACTTTCACTGGTTAGATCCCAGAGTGAGGTCTTTAATTTTCTGGCTGCCAAAGTAGCTACAACATGGGATTGCAGCCATCCTGTCTCGGAACACCAGGCCCCCCACCCCGTATCACCATTTGCACCCCAATAGTCCCAGTTTATATAATCAAAAGCACGAAACCAACCACCATCAATATCCTCGTGTTTCTCACTACGCAATTGGATTCGCACTAAAAATTCCGCCATTTTGTTAGTAAGTTCCTTTAAACGCTGGTCGTCTGTAGCAACGACCGCTTCGTGCATACCAAGGAACGCAGGAGCCATTGCATAGAAAACATCCACACAGGGATCACCATCAAGGTGTACTATGGATGCCTCACTCCCTCCATAATCTTCATTGGAAGTTAAACTAGTAGCAATCATTTCTTCCTGAATTGCCCCTGATTCATCCATTCGCTCTATCATGTCATCTATTACCTGGTAAAGCCACCGGCGATGTTCCGGAGTATCATCTACTCGAACCAGCCATGCCAATGGAAGTAGCATTCTTCCCCGTTCCATTTGCAATTGGTGTAAGGCAACCAACCAGTTATCAGGATACTTTTCCATGGTTAATCGTATCGCACTTCGTGCATGCTCAAGCAATGGTTTATAATTGGTTTTATCGTATAACCACAAATAATTGGCCCATGCCCATGCTTCACGCTGAGGCCATGGTAATATCATCCGATTCTTCGCATAGTACTCCCAACCCTTCTCCTGTAATTGATGTTTTCTTAACGCTATACCATTGCGAAATCCTTCCGGACCTGAGGTTCGGAAATTGGTTAATATTCCTGCAAGTAGATTTTCGTCCCATTGATCTGTTTTCAAAGCGGCAGCCGTGACCATGGTGCCAATCAAAGCTTTGGAGTTATCATTCCCCCAATATAAATCAATACCGTTACCGTAATCACTACCACCTTCATACCAGCCAAAAAAGCCAAACCACCCATCCGATGGTTTTGTTGGAGGTCCCTGAAACATACCTGATGTTTTGAAAAGATAATCCATTATGTTTAGCGAAATTTTAGAATATTCCTGGTTATTCTCCGTCAAAGAACCAAGAGCATATGACATAGCCGTTTCAGCGTTACAATCTGCTCTTGGCAAGTTCCTTCTAGGTTGGCTACCATCTGACATAATATAGGAAATATGCCCTTCAAGAACCCCAAAACTGCCATCCCCATAAGGTTCATCGGGTTTTCTGGCAGGGATGACTGGGCTTCCCCCGATTCGTTCCCATCCCAACTTATTTGATTTTACCAGCCATGGCTCATCTAATAAGAAACCTTTATACCATTTCAACCCGCGTTGGAGCGCATGGATTTCAGCGTTTTCGGGTAATTCCTCATCTTTCGTAAACGAAGTGCGAACTGTAGGTGTCCATTTAGGCAATGTCACATTTGAAGATCTACTCAGCCAGGCTAATACGTTGTTCCAAATCGGCTCCCACGCCGAGCTGGGACCATAACGTGCAGTAACAAACTGGCTTAATTTTGTAGTAGCTAACAGAATGTTTCTCTCTTTAACCTCTACCAATAGTTGTCTTGTGGTATCTGGAAGTCCATAAACAGCCTTGTTATATCCGGCGATGCGGGCAAGAACCAAATCAGCTGGCTTTAATGATATACCATCAGACTCAATTGGCAAAACCTTATAGTCACTTAACTGTAATATTCGAAATTCCGATAGTTCAGGTTCGAAACTATTCGTTGCAACTACTGCCCGTTCCCAGACCTCTCCATCCTTCGGTGAACCAATTTTTAGGCCAGGTACAAAACTCGGATATTCAACAAAAAGTTTTAGGTCTTTCGATTCCGCTTTCTCATATGCCTCAGGTGTGATGTCTGTAGGCTCTGGATAGTTATCCGCTAGAATTAAGACTCCTGATCCTATAGGAGCTGCTTCAATTGCCTGATTGGGATCCGAAAACCGTTGATATTCCTTACCGGTGGAAGTCATTACCCTGTAAAGGTCATTGTCAGCAGCACATGAGAAATAGATATTATCTCCATCGGATTTATATATAAAAAACACACTAGCACCGATTCCCAGGATTATTATGGGAACAAGAATTCTGATCCCAATCTTATTGGTTTTTCTCTTTATCATTTTAAGATTTTTATTGAAAGACTAAACGGAGTAGATCCGTGTACATTTATAACTGGTATTGGGTACCTGAAACCGTTTACCTTACAAGTACTCAATACCAGCTGGAATCATTACGAATAAGATCAGAATCTAATAGCCTGGATTCTGCGTCATATTCGCATTAATTAATAATTCCTTGGTTGGAATGGGCCACAAATAATGTTTTGAAGCATCAAATGATCTTACAGACAATAATTTAATTAAACCCTGATCAAACATTGGGCTGAAGTCGGCTACCCAATCTTCATCGACCTCTGGTACACCAGGCATAAACCAAAGACCTTGCTGAACCACTTTCTCTCTTAATTCATCTGGGTCAAGTAATCCATAGTCCGTGGCATTCAATACTTTCTCTGCTAAATTCCATCGTATAATATCAGGGTATCTCAGAGCTTCAAAGGCAAATTCCATCCGTCGCTCTATTCTCAAAATCTTCCGTAATTCTTCTTGATCAGTTACCGTGATGTCCGGATAAATGTCATTTGCATATGCCCTGGCACGTACTGAATTCATTGCATCAAGCACAGACTGATCAATAGTATTCAGTTCAATCATAGCTTCTGCATAAATTAGCACTACATCAGCATAGCGAATGATCCTATGATCTGGATCGGTTAGGTTATCATCATACCAATCTAGGTCAATTCCTTTTCTCCATGCCAATCCATTGAATGATCCCCACTGAATGACTGCCCTGTTATTGGTATTGTCAACCAATTGACCGGTCCTTACGTCAACAACCCGCATGGTATCAGGATGTGGCTCGTATTTCCAATACCCAAACTGTGTACCATGCTCAACAATGGTTTCATTACACCTGGGATCGCGGTTTTCAAATGGGTTTTGGGGGTCGTACAATGGTGATTCATCAATTGGTAAACCATCTTTACAAAGAAAAGCACTAAAAAGCTCCCACGAGGGTTGGACATAGGCAGCGCCTCTAATTCTGGACAAGGGTTCATAAGTAGTTCCCCAAAACGAAACATTTAGATTTAACGATGTAGACCTGGGAATAGCGAAAATTGTTTCAATGGAATTCTTTGTACTAGATAAGAACAATTCACCAAAATCAGGATATAATTCATAAACCTGTAGATCCATGCATGCCTTGGCAGCATCCCTTGCAACGGCGTATTCCCCCATATATAATGCAATACGGGCTTTCATGGCCAGTGCGGCTCCTTTGGTTATATAATTCACGTTAGAATAGGAAGTGGGCAAGTTTGTTGCTGCATAGTCGAAATCATCAAAAATAGATTGCAGTATCTCAAACTTATCCGTCCTTCCCATAGCAAAAGCTTCATCGATATCCACATTCTTTTCAAGATAAGGTACATCTCCCCAGTGGAATATTAGTTTTGAATACTGAGCTGCCCTTACAAACCTTGCTTCACCTATGTATTGTTTTAATTGGACCTCATCAAACTCAGCATTGGTTTCCTCTAACCCCTCTATTATCAGGTTTGCAGAAGCAATTGCCTGATAGTAGAGACTCCAGGATTCGACAACATATCGCGAATTGCCATCAAGGCTACCATTAGTCATGGTATTAAGATTATTTCTACTAGTTAGGTCATCTGACCAAGAGTCCAGCCATCTGGGATTTATTACGCTTGTTAATGTAGGATTAGGATCCCAGAATTTTATATCATACAGGTAATCCAAAGACATTCTAACCTCTTGATCACTAGTTAACCAATTATCACCGGAAGCTTCTGACAGTGGATCCAGATCTAAGGATTCACATGAAAAAGTCAAAGCTCCTATTAATAGGATATATAATATATTGTTTTTCATCTTCTTCGGCTTTAAAATTGAGCGGATAAGCTTAAAATATAAGCTTTTGTAATAAAATACCCCCTGCCAGGTCCTTGTTCAGGATCATAACCGGAAGGATAATTATCTATTGAAAATAGATCAGAAAGATTGACAGAAACTCGTAAATTTTTCATTCCAACTTTTTGAATTATTTGATCGGGAAGATTGTAACCCAAAATCACATTCTTGAGCCTGAAATAGCTTCCATTAAACAACCAATAATCCGATGTTTCATAATTGTGGCTTCGGCCTAACTCTCCACCTATTGGATAGGGTGCATTTCTGTTGGTCTCAGCATCATTATAATGACTCCAGGTATTCCCATAAACGAAATCAGCCACGCCAAAATGATCTGGTATAACCATTTGTAAATCCTTATAACTATTCCTTTTACCAACTCCTTGGAAAATTATGGATAAATCTAGTCCCTTGTACTCAAGATTGATACTACCGCCATATTGTAATCGAGGTAGTGAACCCCCAAGCAAGGTGAGATCATATTGATTTATAATTCCGTCTGGAGATCCTTCGGGCCCACTCAAATCCAAATACTTAATATCTCCAGGTTTGGTAGTTTCCCTAAGAGTGACCGAATTATCCACTTCGGTCTGTGTTTGAAATAACCCATCTGTCCTGTAACCGTACCACTCATTAAACTCGCTTCCTTCCTTAATAACCTGGCTTCCAAGAAACTCTGTCCCCTCCAAGTCTCCCATAGTCGACTTCGAATCGAACATATTTCCGGATATGGTGTAATATAGATCTCCAATATTGTTCCCATACTGAATTCCAAATTCCCATCCCTTTGTTTCCATTTCTCCTGCATTCTGACTTGGATTACTCAAGCCAATGTAGCTTGGAATCTCAAGGTCCAGTAGCATATCACTTGTCGTTTTATCAAAATAATCTGCAGTTAATTGAAGCCTATTGTCAAAAAAATTAACATCTAACCCAATATCCCAGGAATTAGTTGTCTCCCACGAAATGTCACTAATCGCGTATTGCGGAACATAAGCAGTTTGAAAAGAAGCGGGGGTTTGGCCTGAGAACAATAAAGCGTTACTAAATGCAATTTTAGATTGATAGGGATAATTACTTCCGATCCTGTCGTTCCCCAATGAACCATAAGAACCACGAAGTTTAAGTAAAGATACTGGCCCTACATTTTCCATAAATGATTCCTCAGATAGAACCCAACCTGCTGACACTGATGGAAACAATCCCCATCGATAGTCGGAATGGAAACGAGACGACCCGTCATATCTAACATTTACTTGCATCAGGTATTTGCTTTTATAATTGTACATAACCCTTCCAAAAAAAGAACTTGATGCAAGTTCTGTTGCATTACCGCTATTGTCTCTAAGATCAAGTGGCCCCAAATCCAAATATGGATAATCATCCAAACTATACTGGTCACGAGAGGCTGAAAGATTTTCACTGTATAAATAGTTATACTCGTATCCAGCCATAGCGTCAATGTTATGATCATTGGAAAGAGTAATTGAATAATTCGCGAAGAACTGTGCAATAACCGAATTGCTGTTATTCCTGGTTTCTACCAGCTTGGTAGTGGCGGCAGACGGTGCATAGCCAGCAATGTCTGGCTCTTCCAAGCGATAAAGCGGTACTTTCTTTAGATGTGCTTTCCCTCTATAAAAACTGAAATACGGAGAAACCAGTCCCGTAAGAGTTAATCCCTTTGCAGGTTTCACATCAATAGACAGCCTCCCTCGAATTTCGTCGTTCCATAATTTATTAACTCCCCCGTTGATTGACCTTGCCATATCTGCTCCATAGTATGGTGTTAAAGCGGCTCTCCCATCACTCCAGAAAGGCAACCCAATGGGAGGCCTTCTTAAAAGATTTACCATCCCGTACCCATTCTCTCTATTATCCCTAAAATTTTGATAGCTAATATCAAAATGGGCAGACACTATTTCACTAAATGTTATATCGTTATTACTTCTTAGGGTTAGTGTTTCATATTCCTGTGTGTCCATAAAACCATCACTCAAACTGTATGACATAGACAGTAATGAACTAAGCTTATCAGTGCCTGCATTTATACTTAAGGAATGTCTCTGCGTGGGGGCATAATCATTAAAGAAAGTTGAATAGTCAGTATCTGGATATAAATCTGAATTCCCAGCATGTAAATTAGGGTAATCTTCTATTAGACTTTCCTCAAAGGTTGGGTGCTCAGAACCAATATTTCCACTGTCATTCCAATCTCTTTCGTTTATAAAGGTCATGTAATCCACAGCACCAACATAGTTTGGAGTTCTGGTTGGTTTTCGTACTCCGTACTCGAATGTATAACTAAGGTCAAGTTGGCCGGATTTACCCCGCTTAGTGGTTATTAATATAACACCTGCAGCTGCTTTAGCACCATAAATTGCAGCAGAAGCGCCATCTTTTAAAACACTAATATTTTCAATGTCATAAGGATTGACGCTATTCAGGTTTCCTGGCACTCCATCAATCAGTACGTATGGATTACTGTTACCAATGGTTGTTACCCCTCTTATCCTTATTTGTGGATCAACTCCTGGCCGACCATCTGTTCTATTTACGGTTACACCGGGAATTGCTCCTTGTAAGGCCTCCGATGCCTTGATTGTCTGCCTTTTTGAAATAGTCCCACCGGGAAGTGTACTTACGGCACCTGTTAAGTCCGTTTTCTTTGCTGAGCCATAGCCAATAACTACCAACTCGCCTAATGTTGTTAAATCCGGGCTTAGCGATACATTAATTTCTACCTGGTTGCCAACCACAACCTCTTGCTTAACAAACCCTACATAACTAAATACCAGTACCGTTTCATTACCAGGCACTTCGACTTGGTAACGTCCATCTAAATCAGTTACTGTACCATTGGTTGTCCCCTTTATAATGACATTTACTCCAGGAAGCGGCATACTGTCATCTGAAGAAATTACTTGTCCACTTACCGGAATGGGCTGGATTTGCTTAATTTCCTCAGTTACTTTAGGTTCAAATATTTTACGTTTATTAACATGTATATTCTCGTTAATCCTTCTAAACTTTAAATTTGTTTGTTTTGAAATTTCCGAAAGTATAGTTCCTAAGGAAGCAGAAGTCGCTTTCAGACTTACAATGTGGTTCTCTTCAACAAAGTAATCGTTATAGGCAAATTTAAAGCCCGTATTGTCTTCTATTAGATCAAAAGTATCGACTAATCTTTCTTCCTGTATTTCTAAAGAAAGGTAAACCTCATAAATACTTTTTTGCTGAGCTAACCCATTATCTGCTATTAGAAAACTAGTAGAAACACATTGTATTAAGAAACCATAAAAGCCGAACCTTGTCATAACCAAGATTTTTCTTAGTACTTTATTTTTCATAAGTTTAAATGTTTAATTTCTTTTTTAATTAAAAGATCCTCGCTGCATATTGTCGAGATCTGCTGCCAGGATCGGAGCCGGTGTAAAAGCCGGCTTTTTAACTTGTGTCTATTTTCTTCATCAGATTTAGTTTTTTATTGTAACATGATTCCCATTAATTAAATATTCAAACTCTGAAGCATATCCAATTCCGTCAAGAACTACATTCAAAGGTTCATCTTTGAATTCACCACTGTAACTACCTTTTATCGGACTGGATAAATCAAAATCTATTTTAACACCATACCATCGTTCGAGTTTAACAGCAATTTGTTCAATAGACGACTTTTCAAAAATTAATATATTTTCCAGCCAACCTGTAACCATGTGTACATTGAACTTCGATTTATAAAGCTCTTCGTTCTTATAAGAAAATACTACTTTCTCTGAAGGCTCCAATAAAATTTCATTCCCTAAGAAATCATTTACTTTAACCCTTCCTGAGATTAACGCTACTTCCGAGTTTTCTTCGTCCTGATAACTTCGAATGTTAAATGAAGTGCCTAACACTTGAGCGTAGATATCCCTAGTCTTTACAATAAAAGGTCGACTCTTATCCTCAACAACATCAAAGAATGCCTCTCCTCGTAGCTCAACCATCCTCTTACCATTGATAAACTGACTTGGATACTTAAGCTCGCTACCGGAGTTTAGTTTTACTACAGTACCATCGGGTAGTATTATGGTCTTTTTTACTCCATGCGGGGTATTTTTCTCAACCTTAAAATTGCTTGCATGGGCTTGATCCTTGTTTATACCAAAATCGAAATAGTACAAACTGAATGAGATTGTAATAAGAACAACAACCACCGATGCAACTCTTAGTATTCTTGATGTGTATGGCCTCAAAAAATTATTTGATTCATCTAATGATTCCTTCTCATCTATTAAGCGCTTGAATGCTCTTATGTTTTCAAACATTTGCTCAGATGCGGATTTCGGAATTTTTTTATAATTTTTATACTCGATAGACAATATGGCTTGTCTTGCAAGTTCAAAATCATCTTTCCTATCAGGGTTTCGCTCCAGCCACCGTCTCCAATAGTCTGTGGCTTCCTGATCCGGATTGCAAACAGATTTTATGAAAAACTCATCTTGTAAAAGATCCTTCATGAGTCAAGGTCCTAGATTTCGTTCTTTTGGTTTATTGACATTCTAACTGAATAGAGTCCTTTACTATAAAAAAGGATACAAAATAAAAATATTTATGATCACACTGCTTGATTGAAGCTACCCAGAGTTGATAATTAAGCAGCTATTGAACAGAAGGTTCAGCCCTTCAAGTGATTCATTCAAAGGAAAATGACGAAATGCAAAAAATTTCAAATTTGACTATAGAAAAGTACTGATTAGAAGAGAGGTTAGAATTGTTAGTTGATCCTTGGCATGTTTTAAATAGGCCTGTAGAGAGTCCAATGCTCGGTATACCATTACACGAGCTGACCTTACCTTTCCCATCCCCATTATCTCTGCCACTTGTTTGTAGGTAAATCCTTCATAAAAATAAAGCAAAATGCATTCGCGTTGCTTTTTAGTGAGTTTTTGACAAGCAAGTGTTATTATTCTTCGTTTTTCTTTGGAAAGTTGTTCATTGATCATTCTATCTTCCGGAGAACTAATTATATCAAACCCTTTTTCAGTTGTACCGTCGAATTCGTTGGATAGAAATTTTCTCTCCTTTTTCAAACTTTTTAACACCCTCCACCTTAGAGAAGTAAACAAGTAATATTTAATAGAATTAACATCTGCTAGTCGTTCTCTTGACCTTATTAAATCCATAAACAAGTCCTGAATACAATCCTGAACAAGTTGCTCACTATTGTTGATTTGACAACCATAGTTGAAAAGTACATCTATATACTTGTTATAAATATATGAAAGTGCCGAATCGCTTCCTTGCTTAAACTCGATCCAAATTTCTCTTTCGGATCTATCTGGCATGTTAGAATTTCTCCCTAACTCTGGTATGGGTTGATATTTCGTATCAAGCGCTTTAGTCTTCATTGAGGAATGACTTGGAGTAGTAAGTTATAGAAATTATTTTCTCAAAAAAATTATGATGCACTTTAAATGATTGACACCAAATTTACTTTCACATTCCAATTACAATAGAATTTTTAAATTCCTGTGTCATTCTAGATGGGGTTGAATATTATTTTATGACCATTTCATGATCCCTCTACTCTATATTAAATGAGTAGTAAATTCCATATCTGAATAATAACAAATGAGTTTGAACCTGATCGATATAACCACTATTGTTGTTTACATTTTACTGGTTCTATTCTCTGGGCTATTGGCCAGAAAGTTTGTATCAGGCATTGATGATTTCTTAGTAGCCAACAGGACCATGGGGTTCAATCTTGGGTTATTATCCATGATGTGCTCAGAAATCGGTATTATCACATTTGTTTACTATGCCGAACTTGGGTACAACACTGGATTCTCCAGCTTGATCATTGCATTACCACCTTTACTGGTTTTCCTCTTTTTTGGGCAGACAGGAATTATCATAAAACCTCTTCTCGAAATGAAGATTATGACTATTCCAGAGTTTTTTTCCAGAAGGTTTAGTAAAGGAGTTAGGTTTTATGCAGGGATACTAATGGCAGTTGGTGGTATTTTGAATTTTGGGGTATTTCCCGGAATTGAAGCAAAATTCATAAACACAATAAGTGGTATTCCTGAAAGCAGTGTTTTGGTTACGATGGTGGTACTCTTAACTGTTGTTCTAATTCATACCTTGTTAGGGGGTATGGTTTCAATAATTTTTATCAACTACGTTCAATATGTACTCTTGAGTTTTGGAATGGTGTTGATCACAATCTATGGTGTATTTATAGTGGGCTGGAATAATATAGTTAATACGGTAACCTCAGAACTTGGCGAGTCCGGAATGAATCCATTTTCTCCGTCTATAACTCAAAGTGAGTTTGGTATTGGGTTCCTAATTTGGCAGATACTACAATGGACTGCAATACTAGTTGCTTGGCAAGCATTGGCTATGAGGCTTTTCTCATCAAAAGATTCTAGTACCGGGATGAAAATTTATAAATGGACAGGGCTAATGTTTTTTTTTAGAGCAGTACTTCCAATTTTCTGGGGAATCATAGCTTTTGCCTACTTTATTGAACCTGTTGATGGATTGGATGCCTTACCACTTTTAATAAAGTCAATTATTCCAGAAGGTTTAATCGGGTTAATTTTTGCAGGTTTACTAGCTGCCTCAATGTCAACATATGCAAGTTATCTACACTCCTGGAGTTCAGTTATTTCACAGGACATAGTGGGGATAGCCATACAAGCAATAACAGGCAAGGAAATTAACTCCGACAAGCAACTCCTTATTAGCAGAATAACGGTAACAGTTGTGATGATTTTCATTATTTGGTGGTCACTTTTTCATAAAATCGAGGGCTACCTCTATTTTTACCTGCAAATGACCGGGTCTATTTTTCTTCCAGGTACATTAGTTTGTATTGTTCTCGGTATCTACTGGAAAAAAGCTCAGGTACTTGGTGCCTACCTGGCATTTACTCTGGGAGCCTTACCTCCGCTATTGTATTTGGTGATCAATGAAAATTTAAAAAATGAGTGGGCTTCCGCGTTTGGCTGGGGTGGGTTCTTGATGGCACTAATAGGTATGATAGTTGGTTCACTATTTGCAAAATATCAAAAAACTCAAGCAAAAAAATGATCAAATTATGTGGACTACTATTTGGGGCATAGTTGTTTTATTAACAACAGTATTCTTTACAATTATTTCCGTGAAGATCTTATATCTAGGAATAAGTGAGCTAAAAGAAATATTTAATAATCTTAAAAAATAAATATACATGTTACAGGGTGCAATTGGCCTGATAGATAACAGATGAAAATGAAGAAGCAGTCAAGCAAAGAGCGGCCTCTTGTCGAACAAACCAAACATGCGGCCGGGCAATACGGTGGTTTCTCCTTTGGAGGGGTTCAACCAGATGGAGTACAGATTGTCAACCCTCTAGAACCGGGAACCCTATTCCCTAATGGCGCAAAAGCTGCGGTGTTATTAACATTCGATGTTGAAGGTAACTACGGCAACGGTACAGGAAGTGTCCAGCAAGAAATTTCAAATTATGAACTTATATGTTCCCGTCTTAGGCAGAATGGTATTCCAGCAACATTTAACATTGTCGCCAAAATGGTTGAAGATCACGGTGTAAAATTTGTTGAACAAATGTTAGCTAGCGGGTCAGAGATAGCTCCACATGGATATGTACATGATTTAAATAAGTATTATGGTGGGGATAAGGTATATGCAGGTCATTATGGTGTCCCTGAAAACCAGATGCAGATTAATCAAGGTCTTCAGGTCTTTTGTGAGCGTTTCCCTGATGAAGTTTCGGGTTATCGACTGCCCTATGGACATTTTAATGAATTCTCCTACAATGCAATTGAAAGCGGAAATCTTAAGTGGGCAAGTCATGTGGGGATCGATGATTTTATAAACCCTTCCAACGGTTATGGAACGCAACCCTTTCAAATCCGTATGGGGAATAAATTGTATAATCTAGTAGAAATTCCACTAGATACTCAAACCTTCGATTGGCCAATTTGGATTGCCTGTCCAAAGGCAAATAAATTATTTGTGGATGCGGTAGGGGCATACTGTGAAAGTAGAAATATTGCCTTTGTCAGAACACCTGCAGGTGGGGCTTTAATTTGGAAACGTCGAATATTGGAAGCGGTTAGTAATGATCGTGTTTTCACATTATTATGCCATCCGATAAATCTAACCCTTGAAAATGAATCATGGGGAAATCCCGTTGAACAATTTCTGTTTCCAACTATTGATCTTCTTGGGGAATTACAGCGTAGCAAAAAGCTCTGGGTATGTACATGTCAGCAAATGGCTGATTTCTATAGAAGTATTAATAATCTCTAAAAGAGAAAGATAAATCACATAATTATTCAAAATACTGTGGTGAAGAACAAACAAACAGCAATTATTACTGGTGGTGCACAGGGGATTGGTTTTGCAATTGCCAGAAAATTAGGGCGTATAGGATATAATCTGATGCTTTGGGATCTTAATAAGATTAGATGTATTGCGGCAGTTGCCGATCTACAAAAACAAGACATTGAAGCACAAGCCTTTGAAGTCGACATCTCTTCTGAAGACTCAGTTGTTTATGCTTTTAAGCAAGTGCTGAGCCAAGTACCTCAAATCCATGTTGTTATTAATGCCGCCGGAATAGTTGGGCCGACAGGTATTAAAACTGAAGAGGTAAGCTTAAATGAATTTAGTAGAACTTGCCAAATAAATTTGATTGGTTCATTTATAATAACCAAGTATTCGATTAGAGCGATGTTGCCAAATGACTATGGACGTATTCTACTAATATCAAGTATTGCTGGTAAGGAAGGTAACGCCGGTATGTGTGCATATTCTGCTAGTAAATCAGGTGTTATTGGTTTGGTAAAGGCAGCAGGTAAGGAATATGCGGACAGTGGAATAACAATAAATGCCCTAGCTCCGGCAACTGTAATGACACCAATGGTAGAGGCTATGGACCCAATCCAGGTAAAATATATGACGGATAAAATTCCTATGAAGAGATGTGGCACTTTGGAGGAAGTGGCAAATATTTCTGCATGGGTTGTCTCCAGTGAAGCAAGCTTTAATACCGGATTTGTATTCGATCTAACCGGTGGTCGAGCTGTATATTGAATTGGTAAGATTGGCAAACCGATGTGAGAATTTTGAATATCGATTCCAAAAATCGCCATCTTTTAAAGACTCTTCCATCGTTCGATATTATTCAATAATCTCTCTGTTCCGTTTCAAATTATTTTACCAATGCAAATCCTGCCACTGCTGCTTCACCAGATGGGATAAATTTAAAGTATATATTTTTGGTTTTCTGAAATACAGACGGAATAGGCAATATCAACAAATCTACTTTGGCTTCTTGCAATGGGATTTCTTGCCAATCTTCCAAGTTCAACGATACCCAATATTGACCGGGTTTACCCACATTATCGCTTTGATGTTCAGCAAGTACAGCTAACTTTGTGGCAAGATTGTTGGTATCTATTAAAGGAAGCCTATACGTTAGGGACTTAACATAAGCCCAGTAATTTAGGCAATCTTCTGCCTTCGATTCAATCAGGAATGTGCGATCTCCTTCACCAACCAGAATTTTCCAAATTAGACTATCACAATTATCAAAAGGGATTGGCACCGCTTGTGCGCTCGTTAATTCCGGCAAAGATTCAATGCGATACCCCTCAGTTCTTTGTTTAAAAATACGGCCTACCACTTCTCCCTGATGCAAGCAATATATCCAATACCCGGGTTTTTCTGGACCGCCCCAAATTCGTATGGTCCCACAGGTTATTCTGTGTTCGATCAATTTGGTGTTTTTCAGTTTAAATATCTCGTGAGAGTTTTTGTGTTGGTGGCCTCCTATCAGCCATATCTGTCCTTTATGGTTTTCGAAAGCTTTTGAAATAGCCGCCGGAATTCCCCGTTCCCTAACCCTGCGTGACATTGATGGTTGGTGGACAAAAATGATAACTTCTTGGCTTATCTCTATCGAATTAACATCTTTTTCGAGCCATTGCATTTGTTCGGTATCAATATAACCTGTTGAATGACCATTGAGGAAAATGAGATGAACTCCCTCCAAATCTATAGATTGATAAGCAGGGTATCCTGGGAATACTTCCCAAAATAGTATTGGGTCAATTTCCTGAGGATGTGTATCATGGTTACCCAAAGTAAGCTTTAACGGCACCTGATGATTAAGTTTATCTACATCAGCTTTAAACTGCTGAAACTCATCAATTGCAGCTTGACGGCTGTTCTCATCCGGGACAGCCCCAAAATGAGTGGATGCATGGACGATCAAGTCTCCATTAACACAAAAAAAGGCAGGCTTAGGGTTCATTTTGTTGACATCTTCAACAGTAGTCATCATCCCATCCCCAGCCGATCCATAATGTACATCAGCGGTCACCACAAAAAATGAATTTCCCTTTTTCTTTGGGTCAAACCCAATTGCCCGAAAGGCTTCAGGTAAAGTCCTAAACGGATAATTCATTCTGGTATCTTGTCCAAATCCAACCTTTGTAAAGTAAATACCAGGAAATCCTAGAATTGCTAGTTCAGAAAATTCACGTCTTTTCACGATGATGCTTTGATATATAAGATCTTTCTTTTACTTCCATGGTCATAAAAAATGCTAGTTGAAGGAAAATAGTGCCAATAGCTATTTCCCTCAAGAATGGACTCTTGCTGATCCCTTTTTCAATTTTCCGTTGTGTAGAGATATCTGTGACATGATTCTAAAAGGTAATAATCTTTTACCTTTTAAAAATCTACCACACTATCCAGCGCCTCATCTGCATCCTTATGAATAAAATTTGCCTGATAATTAATCGTGGTTTTCAAATCCGAATGACGATACAGCTTCTGCAGCATTAATGGGTGTATCTTATCACCGGCGATATTTCCAAAAGAATGACGAGCTATATGATTACTTAAACTTTTGTCAATACTCGCTAAAGAAGCAATTTGTCGGAGGTAATTGTTAAATCTTTTGGTTGCGGTGCGGGTTTTCACAAACAGATCCCGTTTGTGTTTTGGATTGGCCTTTTTGAGATCCGGAAAGATAAAGTCATCTGAAGCTTTTTTGTCTTGCTTGTAGAATTCCAAAATGGCCTTGGCTTTCTCGGGTATTTTTAATGACACTGGTTTGTTGTTCTTGTGCATCACATATTGTAGTCTATCATCTTTGAAGTCCGACCATCTCATGCTAAGCACATCAGTAATCCGAATCCCTGCGAAATAGAAGGCGAATAGCCAAACATTGCGGGTATGCCAAATGGGTGATCCTTTCTTCAGCTTCAGGTTTTCAATACGGGCCACTTCCTCTTTGGACAAGCCAACCTTCATACTGGACCCGATTTTAATCTTGACATTGTTACCGGCAAACGGATAATGCTTGGACTCGACGATGCCTTCCTTTATAGCGATGTTGTACATAGTACGCATAAAGATCAGGTGATTGGTGATGGTTCTGGGTTTCTGACCCAAAGTGGCCGTTGCATATACCTGAAACTTCTGAATGAAAGGAACTGTGATGTCCGGAAAGAAAAGATTCTTATTATTGACAAACTTTTTTAGGTTGTTGACTATGGATTGCTCCGCATTGGCTACAGAATAGGTCCCTTTTTGGCGGTATTCCTTGATGCGTCTGTCAGCCAGATCGAAAAAAGAAACAGTCTTGTTTGCAGGCTTGATTTTGTTCTTGAGCTGCTTGGTGGTAACCTGGTTGTTGGCTGTGGTTAACTCCAATATGGAATCGTTAGCCTCTGATAGTTTCTTTAATAAGTAATTATTCAAACGAGTGGAATTAGGATGGGACTTCTTGACTTTGCTGTTGCTTTTATCCCAATGTTTTTCATGAATATACTTCCCGGTGTATATGTAACGAGACTTGCGGTCTCTGGTAATGCGCAGCGCTATGGGACAACTGCCGTCTTCCTTTTGATAATTGGTGCGAAGTACTATCTTTATTGAAGCCATGTATCTTAGAAAACTGACTCAATATACGAATACTTCAAATATAAATGTACAACATATGTACAACATTTTGAGGTTTTACCTGGTTTCAGTTGGTTTCAAATGTACCTTGAAACGCATTAGAATGACCATTTGAATACAATTGAATACAATAGGATACAAAATGGAACAGGCTCATAACCCGAAGGTCGTAGGTTCAAGTCCTACCCCCGCTACGAAGAAAAGCCTGACACAATGTGTCGGGCTTTTTTGTTGGTAATTGGCTGTATCTTAATTATTTATAGGAATCAATAAATAAACCCGCCGTTACAATATCTCCCAATTCCAGATGGAACAGAAATTTAATTTTTTATTAATGGAAGTACGGGTGAAACCAAGGATTGCAATCAAGATATCTCACTCTAAAAAAGACTCACCGTCAAATTGCTCTTCAATTTCAACTGGAGCCTTTACCCCTAAATGATCCAGTATGGAGGGCATTACATCCACCACCGGGGGATTTTGGTAAAATGAAGGTAGCAGGTTGGACTTGTTGGTCACTATCCAGGTTGTTCGCTCACGATTCGATTGTCCTCCATGTCCTTTACCGTCTTCGGGACTTCTTCCATGATCTGTGGTGATTAAGATCATCCAATCCTCATCATATTGTGCAATACGGTGCTTTAACGCCAACCAGATCCTGCCCACTTGGTTATCCGCTTTTCCCACTGCCTGGTAAAACTGGGGACCATCACCACACATATGTCCCATATCGTCGGTAAACTCCAGATAGACCCAGGTCAGATCAGGACCTTGTTCTTTGATAAAATTCGCGGCCTCCGTTGAAACGTACTCATCAATCTGGAAAATAAACTGCCGGCTCTGGTTATGAGGAAACTTTACCGAGTCGTGCTCGAATCCGTCAAAGGCGTAATCAATTTTTACTTTGCCTGCTTGCGGCAAGCCTTCACCTATCAATTTGGTGCGGTTGTCCTCCCAGGTTGAAAAGATGGCAGTTTTTAAGTCAGGATTCGCATTCTCTACAATCCTGAAAATATTCCAATAATTATAGTTCGGTGCTTCAACATTATTGTCCCAAACGTTGTGCTTATATCCCCAGGTCCCTGTGATCAAGTTCATGTAACCGGGCGCTGAAATGGTTGGGGTTTCACTGGGTTGGTTTCTTTCACCCCCCTGATAGGAATGTGAGTAACCACCCTCCTTGGCAATTTCGTCCAACACCGGTGTGTTTACATTTTCGATCACATCTGCCGGAACCCCATCCAACAGAATGAATACTGCCTTTTGCTGAGCAGCAATTCCAATAGGTAGTATTATCCAAGTCAAAATGGCAATGCATATTGTTTTAGTGATTTCCATTTATCTTATGTTTTGATAGTTTATTTTTAATCATGCCGTATCCAGCAATAGCACCCCAGATCCCACAACTGGCAGCCACTGGTATAGAACCGTGATACGCCGCATTAATCACGGATAGAACACTAGCCACAATGTTCCAAATGTGAAACTTATTAGAATTATATGACCAACTTCCCCGGACCAGCAGGTAATAAGGTATGAGATACAAGGCAGTACCCAACCAACCCAATAGGTCGATAAGTTGTGTTATTGAAGTTGAAGTATCCATAGGAATTCATAATGCTATCATGAAGAATTATCCGATTGCGGTTCACTACCTACTTCCTGGCGGTTGAAATGCTTCTGATGCAGACTGTTACCGGGCCTCGATCTCAGCCGCGGTTAATTTCAATATTTCAAAGGCGATCTTTTTGTAGTGTTCCGTATTCTTTTTCTGAGGTTTAGCCAATAGTCCAAAATAATAGTATGACCCATCCACCAGGGCAAAAATTAGGTCGGCAGTTAGCTCCGGATCCTCCACATCGACATATCCATCGCCCTTGGCATTGGCTATGGCCTCGGCTAACCATCTCCTTAAATCCTGGTGCAGCTCAAGGAAGTGTTGCCGGATCTTATCGTCCCGGAATACTAAAGCGTAGCAGCTATAAAAAACCCCGTCATCAAACAGAGTACCCCACTTTCGGGAAAACAACTTATGAATCAGCAGACTGAGTTGCTTCTGACTATCTCCGTTATCTTTTTCAGTCCTGAACATCAACCTATACCTCTCAAGAGTGTACGATATCAGCCCAAAGATCAACTCTTCCCTGGTTTTAAAATAGTGCATGATCAGGCTGGGATTAATTCCCAGGTGACTGGCTACCTTGGCAATAGAGGCATTCTCAAGGCCTTCCTTTTTACACACCTGATAAAACGCCCTGATAATCTCTTTTTGTCTGATTTCCTTGATGCTTTTTCTTCCCATTAATTGTTTTGGTTAGTTAAGTAGTTGATGCTTATGCAATATAAACAAATCGCTCAACAAATTGTTAATTATTATTAACTAAATATACAATCAATATATTTATTGAACATTCATTCAATTATTTCTTGCATATTAGATTTTTATACTCTAGGTTAGCGTCCTGGGGATCATTGGTTACGTCGAGCAATTGGCCCAATGAACTGGCTGCTGATCTGTTCATAAGCTTGGCAGAATGAGCATCCACCCTCCAGAAACTAGTATTTCATTTAAATATTAAATTATGCAACACAAACATTTACCAACCGGTAAGGGATTGCACAAACATGTCAGCAGGTTTCTGATGGTGATGGGTGCTATTTGCCTTACCAACATGGTCATGGCCCAGGATTTATTCACCGGGAAAGTGACTGACAATGATGACGGATCACCATTAATTGGCGCAGCGGTGGTGGTCAAAGGCGGTAGCCAGGGAGTGGTTACCGATGCAGAAGGCAATTTTGCTCTGGAAACTGAAATGGGGAATACTATTCTAATTTCATATATCGGATTCAAAACCGCTGAAATAGAGCTCAACAATACCGAACCAATTATTGTGTCGCTGGTAAATGACCTGGTACTTGATGAATTGGTAGTGGTCGGATACGGGGAGCAGCAAAAAGTAAACCTCTCCGGTGCAGTGGACGCTATTGACAAGGAAATTCTGGCCAATAGACCCATTCAGAGTATTGCCCAGGGATTGCAGGGTGTATCTCCAAACCTGAACATTGACTACCTCAGTGGGGAGCCAGGGACTGCTCCAAAGTTTAATATCAGGGGTTTTACTTCCATCAATGAAGGAAATCCGCTGATTATTGTGGATGGCGTACCTACTACCCCGGAAGAGCTGAATTCCATCCCACCGGGAGATGTCGAAAATATTACCGTGCTAAAGGATGCTTCTTCAGCGGCCATTTACGGTGCCCGGGCAGCCTACGGGGTTATTCTAATCACTACCAAAATGCCGGAAAAAGAAGGTATAACCCTAAGCTATACCAACAACTTTTCCTGGAATAAACCAACAGTACTTCCTAACAAAGTTACTGACCCTTATATATATTTAAGGCTGCAGGAAACCTCTACGGACAATACACCCTGGGACAACACCAATTACAGTGATCAAACCTACCAATGGGCAAAGGAAAGATCCGAAAATCCCAGCCTCCCCAGTGTCCGGGAAAATCCTACCGACCCCACCCAATGGGAGTACATGGGAGGAAAGGACTGGACCAGGGAGTTTTTAGACGATGCTACTTTTTCCCAGCAGCATAATATCACCTTCGGCAGCAGAGGAGAAAGATCAAATGTGTTACTATCAACTTCCTACGACGATCAGCAAGGGGTATTGGACAATATCGCCACCGATAACTATGATCGATATTCGATAAGAGGTAAGGTTGATTTTGACATATACGACTGGCTTAAGGTAGGAAATAATACCACCCTGGCCTTTACCGAAAGGGTCAAACCTTCTTATGTACCTGCCAACGATCAAATGTGGGAGATCTACAACTTCCACCCTACGGACTGGGATATTAATCCCGATGGGACCTATGCCAACACCGCAGTAGGTCGTTACAAATCCCAACTGCAACAGGGGGGGCAGAATAGTTCCCAATTGAATATTTATCAAACTTCTTTCAACGCCGAGATGCGGTTCTTTGAGGGAGCATTGAAGTTAAATGGTGATTATACCATCAGAAAGAATGTAGGGGATGTCGATTGGTACCAAACCAAGTACAAAGTGGGCTACGGTCCTTCCGATGTCCGTGAATTGGGTTCCAGTCAAGCCTGGCGATTAAGTTCTGAAAACACATATTCGGTTTTTAATGTCTATGCAACATATAATAAAGTATTTGGGGATAAACACCAGGTGAGTGGCGTGGTGGGTTACAACCAGGAAGAGAATTTATATGAAGAATTTTATTCCCAAAAATTCAACCTCATCTCGTCCTCACTGCCCTCCATTCAGTTGGCCACCGGAGAGACCTTCGTGGGTGAAGAAGTTAGGGAATGGGCGGTCAGAGGGTATTTCTTCAGAGCTAATTATATATTTCGTGATAAGTACATTGTTGAATTTAATGGTCGTTACGATGGATCTTCGAAATTTCCCAACGAGAACAGATGGGGATTCTTCCCCTCTGCTTCGCTAGCCTGGAGAGTGGATCAGGAACCATTCTGGAGTCCAATGGAGAATTTGATCGATCAGTTTAAGCTAAGAGCTTCCTACGGATCCCTGGGCAACCAATTTGTAGACGAATACGACTATCTGCCCAGTATGCCGGCTGGATTAGGCTCTTACCTGATCGGTGGTTCTTTACCAATTACTGTTTCATCGCCTCCGCTGGTGTCACGAAACTATACCTGGGAAGAAGTGAATAGTAAAAACGTTGGATTCGACCTTGGCATGTTTAGCAGCAGGTTAACAGCCAGCTTTGATTACTATTCCCGGGAAACCCTGGGTATGCTTACCTTGGGAAAAGAACTTCCGGCAGTATTGGGAGCCAGTGAACCCACGGAAAATGCGGCCGACCTGAATACCAAGGGTTGGGAACTTACCCTGGGCTATCAGAACGGCTTTAATGTTTTCGGAAAACCCATGAATTTTAATTCCAGGTTGATCTTTTCAGACAGCCAGACTGAGATAACCCGCTTCGATAACCCCAACAAGGTGCTGACACAATTTTATGACGGCATGGAAATCGGCCAAATCTGGGGGCTGCGAAGTGACGGATTATTCCAGTCAGAAGCCGAAATTGCCGAACTTGACCAGCAGGATATTGTTCCCTGGGGAGCTATCTCCGTCACCACAGGTTGGCCAAAATATGTTGACCTGGACGGTAACGGCAGAATTGAAAAAGGCACCACTGTTGATGACCCCAAGGACCTGTCAGTTATTGGCAATCTGCAACCAAGACTGCGTTACGGAATTGACCTGTCCATGAATTGGAATGGATTCGACCTACGAATGTTTTTCCAGGGGGTTGCCAAAAGGGACTTCTACCCGCTTCATTACCTATACTGGGGTTTCTACCAACAACCTTACGCCGGTGGGTATGAACATTTATTGGACTTCTACCGCGCGTCTGATGACAGTGACGTTGATCGGGCTAAGCACTCGCAGGCCTACCTGAATGCAGGACTGGCAGATGCCAACACCGACGCCAAGTATCCTCACTTACAAGCATGGCTGGCAGACAGGAACCTGGGTGAGAGAATAGACCAGGCACAAGGGTTGGCTATTCCACAAACCCGCTATATGCTTAATGGTGCTTATCTAAGGTTTAAGAACCTGACCGTAGGTTATACCCTTCCCCGTACACTTACCGAAAAAATAAAAGTGGCCAATGTGCGGGTTTATTTCAGTGGAGAAAATCTTACTGAATGGTCTGAGTTGAAGGATTTCTATGATCCAGAAGCTATTAACGATGATGTGGCCAAGCTAGATCCCAGAAGGAGCTCGTCTGAGGGATGGGGCTATGCATATCCACTGCAAAGAAGATACTCATTGGGATTGAACGTGACATTCTAGTACCACCAGCTCAAAATTGAATTAACATGAAAAAGATAATAGCAACAATCGTACTTATTACAATCTTTGTTGCCTGCGAAGATGACTTCCTGGACAGGTTTCCAAAGACAGAGATCTCAGAAGAGAATTTCTTTAATACCGAAGAAGATCTCATGATATATACCTACGGCCTATACAATTTTCCAGGGCATGGTAGTATTTATACCGGTGACATAACCACCGACAACCAGGCAACCACCGGGGTCACGGAAATAAAGACCATGATGAACGGCAATCCTACAGCCAGCACCATTACCGCAGGCTGGAACTGGGACGACCTGAGGGATATCAATTTCTTCCTGGAAAATTATACCAAGGCAGATGTACCTCAGGACGTATTGAACCATTATGAAGGGATCGCCAGATTATTCAGAGCCAATTTTTATATGGACAAAGTAAAACGGTATTCTGACGTCCCCTGGTATGATTTCGTAATTAACGCAGATGATGAGGATGCCTTGCAAGCGTCACGTGATCCCAGGGATCTGGTGGTAAGCAGGATATTCGAAGATTATAGTTTTGCCAGTGAGCATGTGAAGACCGGGCAGGCGGAAGGCGCTGTGGACAAGTGGACTGCACTTGCATACCAGGCCAGGCATGCTCTTTACGAAGGTACTTTCCGAAAGTATCATCCTGAGTTGGCTTTGGAAAGCAGCGCCAATCAGTTCCTGCAAATGGCCGGGGATGTAGCCATGCAGATCATGATTGAAGGCGGGTTCTCTATATATAGTACCGGTGACCCAAATAATGACTACGGTGCATTGTTCAATAATACCGATCTTGGAGGTAATCCGGAGATCATCTTTTCAGTGTTCTCGGAAGATGAAATCAGGAACAGCGGGTTGTGGTCTTATATGTTTGGCAATTATGAATCCAGCCCCACCCGGGACTTAATGCAGTCATATCTTAACAGCGACGGCAGCTATTATTCTTCGGTTCCGGGATTTACGACCAAGCAATTTGTTGAAGAGTTTCAAAACAGGGATCCCAGGCTTTCACAAACCTATGCCTATCCAGGCTGGGTATTGTATAACACCAGTACCTATTCGCAGGGTGGCGGCCTTTATGTTCAACAACTGCAGAAGAACTTTTCAGGGTATCATCAGCTGAAGGGATTCATTAACGATCCGGACCCTGTTGTCACCAATGGAGTTGATCTTCCTACGCTTCGATATGCAGAAATTCTGTTGATATACGCAGAAGCCAAAGCAGAACTTGGAGAATTGACACAACAAGATCTGGATATGACCATCAACGTTTTAAGGGACAGAGCAGGAATGCCGCATCTTACCATCGGCGCCCCGGTAGATCCCTGGCAACAGGCTATTCACCCCAACGTAAGCGTTGCTGAATTGCTGGAGATCAGACGTGAAAGACGCGTTGAGCTGGCTTTGGAAGGATTCCGTACTGATGACCTGATGCGATGGGGAAATGGCAAGGCCATCGAAGTAAGCCCCTTGGGCTTATATTTTCCCGGTTTGGGCAAGTATGACCTTAACGGGGACGCTGTGGAGGACATCTTCCTGATACCGAACTCAGAGTCAATTCCGGATAATAAAGAATTGAACGGAAATGGGGTTCCATTGATCTATTACCGAGTAGGCCCTCCCGGCAGCGACGCCTCCTTTTATTTGACCCAAGGTACCAGCGGATATGTAGTAGCTACTGACAACCGCGGTTTGTTCGAAGAACCCAAATACTACTATAGGCCGGTGCCTGAAACACAAGTAACCTTAAATCCTAACCTGACTCAGATTTTTGGTTGGTAAGTTAGTTCCAGTTGAGAATAATTTAGGCTTAGTTTGTAAAACGGAGAGGGCTAACCAACTTGGCCCTCTCCTTTGGGTTAGAAAATGGAACAAGCCATACCAGTTCAGGTTGCCTGAACCCAATCCTAAATGCCATTTTCCCACAAGTAGTAATGCAAATCTCATCTCGAATCAATTCTCAGAAAATAACCTCACCGTATCCCCCTCATTGGTTTTGATTACGATATTATCAACCTCAAGTTTATAATCCTTAGAACAATAGAAATCCGCATTTGGGTATGGATTTTTCAATTTTAAAACTCCGCCTTTTTCAGCTTTGATTTCTATGTCCCTAATCATTCCATTTTCTTTCTTTGCCGATACCAAATACGCTCCCTGCGTTCTTAGTTGGTTGAAACTAACGTCTTTCCATTCTTTGGGTAGTGCAGGAAATATGTGCACCACCCCAGTATGACTTTGTATTAGCATCTCCTGTAATCCGGCGGCAAAGGCAAAATTCCCTTCCAGGGTGAATGGCCTATAAGTGTAGCTTGAATATCCCTTTCCCGATTGATCGCCGTTCACATGAAAACTATTGGGTAAACAAAAACTAGTGGCAAAAATCTTAAGGTACTCCGCTGCCCCCTCACCGTCAAAAGCCCGGGCCTTAAGCCCTCCCATCCAACTAAATGAATACCCTACCCATGCTTGTGATCCTATATCCTCGAGGGTCGAGATGGTATTATCGATTATTTTTTGATGGTCATCTCCATTAGCATAATCAATAAGTCCCAAAGGATGGTATGCCAGTTGATGTGAGAAATGACGATGGGACTGGTCATACGGGGCATCAGGGGCAAGCATTAATCCGGTGGCAGCGTTTACGGTGAGTTCAGGCCATTGGGATAAGTTAGTTTCCCACCTTGAGGTTTCCTCCTCATTGCCCAACTCCCTAGCCAGTTCGGCGGCCTTTAGGTAAGTCCAGCGGATCAATGCCAAATCAAAATTAGTGGTGCTGCCAAACCAGGCATCGCGACTGTTATCATGAATTTCCGGGCTGGAACTGATTGGTAACTGCCTTTTACCGTCATCCTTTTGTTGAGAAACTTGTTCAAAGTAAACAGCCACCTCTTTGATCCAGGGGTAAGCCTTCTGTTCCAAAAACTCACGATCCATGGAATATCTCCAATGCCAATAGAAATGCTGCGCCAACCAGGCAGAAACAGTTGGTCCAAAGGAATATTGGATCCATCCGCCCATGGGTTCTCCCATTAATGTAGTTACTCCGGGAACATTGATTCCAGCTGATTCATAATAGGTTTCGGTGTATTTTTTAAATGTATCCCGGTACTTCCATAACCAGTCAATGAACCCCACTTCCTCTTCCAGATGATTTCCACTGTAAGCCGGCCAGTAGCTTAGTTGTGTATTGAGGTCGTGATGAAAATCTCCTTTCCATGGAGGCAGTTTGCCATTGTCTGCAGTCCAAACTGCTTGAAGCGAAATAGGAGGAGCACCAACCCGGGCTGCTGATCCAAACTTGTATTGTTCCAACATCCACTGTTTTTGTAATACTGGATCGGGAACTTTGATATTGGACTTATTCCAAAAGTTACTCCACCAATCTTTATGGGATATAAATGACTGATCGAATCCTTCTTTCAGCTCCGTATCAATCACTTCCAGGGCTGAAGTCTTTTTATCCCATCCTGGAAATTCTGAACTGATACTCCAACAACCCTCAGTACTCCCTTTCTTTGAGACGCTATTTACGTGAACTTGATAGCTAAACCCACCCCATCCTTGCTGCTCAAAGGTAATCGCCTGGTCATTTCTAACCACTTTACCCTCAGGATAGCCCAACCTCCGCAGGTCCTGCCCGGTAACAGGGTTTTCAGATTCATTTGTACCAGATACGTTATAAGCCGGTGGAATGAGATGGTAATTCAATTTGTCAATTCCTTCAAATCGGAACCACCCCAGGGGCTCAGTGGAATGAACAAAGGTGATCAGCTTCACACCGCTTTCCCACTTAATTTCACACAAGGCACTGCTCAGATGTAAATGCACGGATTCAACCTCACCAAAGTCCGAAATGTCAAATTCCAAGGCAGCTCCGGGAATTTTTGAGGGAGCAGGGCTATTATCATAGGGTACATCAAATTTATCTTGTACCGGTTTGTAATCATCCTTTTTCCATTGCTCATAGACCCAACGGTAACTCCATTCAGGTGTATTGAGATTTGCCATGGGACGCAGGTCCCATAGATCAGCCCGGTCCAGCGAGAATCGAAGTTTACCCTCCTTTTGCCAAATAAGTGCACCCACCATACCATTTCCAAGGGGAATTGCTTCATCCCACACCGGTGAAAGCTGGTCAAACTGTAAGTCATAGTCAGTTGCCTGCAGTGCAACCCTTCCGGTGGGTTCCTGGGTGCAAGACAAAAGGATTGCACATAGGATCATTATCAACTTGTTGGGGCTTTGAGCAGGTATAATCATTTGACCTTCATATCATTTAAAGCAACCTCTCCGATTTCCGGAAATCCTTTATGAGTAAATATAAACAATCATAAGATCCGGCATGGCATCGTGAATTTTGGCCACTCCTTTTTCACTAATATTGGTTTGCCAGATATAAAGTTTCTTGAGTCTGGAAAGTTAACGAATACTTTCAACTGCATCATCAGTAATCAGGTTTCCATACAGGTTCAAGTATTCCAGGTTATTAAGAGGCACCTAGTGTTTTCAAAATGAAGCAAATATTTTTTATGGTGCTATATTTTACAGGAAAAATCTACTGATAAAAAAAAGCGCGAGTGTTCCATAGAGACTCGCGCTTGAGATATTTGGTTTAGAAACTACGGTAGATGCACTGCAAAATGGATGTCACCGCATTCTCCAGGGTTAGTTGGTATGGCCTCAAACGGAAAAAAATTAACCGTACATCCACCTTCATAGCTGCTAGTTTGTACATCCTCCATTCCGGGGATTCTGGGCCCGTGGCTTCTTACTACCAAATGAACCTCTGCTTTCTTAGCATCTAGCAATGGCAAGTCGGGAACCCCTACTTGGTCATTGATAGAACCCTGAATTACACCCTCTTTCAAGTAGGCATGAAATGTACCCACTCCATTACGGTTTACTATATTCCCTGTGGCATACATCATGGAAAGGGCCGTTCCTCCTGGTCCGGTTCCTGCATTTCCAAAATCTCCATCAGATCCGCAAGGGCTACCTTCACAATTCTCTGGGCTATTCCAGATTATCCACCAAATGGTGGCCGCATGGTCAGGTATCATATGGGTTTTCAACGCCATTGCTACTCCCTTTCCCTTTTTCCTTAGCAACAATGACTTCCCAACCCCATCTACACCATTAACTGCGTCAAAAACGGAGCCAAATGATACTGAGGTGGCACTGTGTCGAGCGTTAAG
>BQJT01000001.1 GCA_021604845.1 Cyclobacteriaceae bacterium | reverse complement strand
TTATTTTTTTCTACTATGTATCCCCAAAAAATTATCGCCTTCCTTTGTCTGCTAGTACTGCCGCTTGTTATTCAAGCACAGGAGATTGCCTTGACATTTGATGATGCTCCTCGTGGAGATGGATTGCTGTATACTGGCCTGAAACGAAGTGAGATTTTGCTGAAAAAACTGGAGCAGTACAATGTACCTCAGGTAGCTTTTTTCTGTACCCCGGGTAATAAGGATGCCGTAAGCTTATTGAGATTGAAAAAGTACGGCCAGGCAGGTCATATAATTGCAAATCATAGCTATACTCATCCTCAAATTGCCGACGTTGGTGTGGATGAATATATTCTGGACATCAAAAAGGCAGATACCGCACTGAACAAATTACCAGGCTTCAGGCCCTGGTTTCGATTCCCCTATCTTAATGAGGGTAGAGAAGAGAGTACACGGGACCGAATCAGGGAAGCCCTTAAGGAGATGGGCTACATTAATGGTTATGTCACTGTGGATAACTATGATTGGTACCTGGAATCCATGTATCAACAGGCGTTGAAGGAACACAAAAAAATCAATTATGATCTTTTAAAGGATTTATACATAGAACACATCTGGGAAAGCATCCGGTTTTATCAAAATATTGCCTTAAAAACCCTGAAACGTTCTCCAAAGCATGTATTGCTTTTACATGAAAACGACCTGGCAGCACTTTTCCTTGATGATCTAATTTCATTCTTACGAGGAGAAGGTTGGACTATAATTTCACCTGAAGAGGCTTATCAAGACCCTATAGCAAATCATATTCCGGATGTATTGATGAACGGCCAGGGCAGGGTGGCAGCTATTGCCAGGGAGCGAGGCGTGGCACCCAGGGAATTAGTTCAGGAATCCGAGGATGAACAATACCTGGAAGAATATTTTATGAAAAGAAAGGTATTTAGGTAAGCCGATGAAACAGTCAGGTGGTATTCATGAGCTGGAGCTAATTGAAAAAATTACCAGATTGATGGACAATGCTTTTCGAATCCCCGGAACCAATATCCGGTTTGGGCTGGATCCTGTTATCGGTTTATTCCCATTTGTAGGTGATCTTATTTCTTATGGTATTTCCAGTTCACTGGTAATAGCTATGGTACGAAAAGGAGCCAGTGGCAAACTGGTGGTTAAGATGATTGGAAACATAACATTAGATTATATTATCAGCAATGTCCCGGTACTGGGATACATAATAGATTTCGGGTTTAAAGCCAACGAACGAAACCTGAATTTATTAAAAGAGCACTTTGATGAAGGTAAGCATCAGGGTGCAGGCTGGCCTTACCTACTGGCTGTCTTACTGGTGCTGTTACTAATTATGGTAGTTCTGGCAGTGGGGTTATGGCTGGTCTTGATTCGTTTTTTCCAGTGGCTTGGATCCACTGCCTGAACTTTTTTGGAATAGGGTCGACCGTACCATGCGGTTACAAAATGTTTTTATCCCGAGCGGCTCCATCGGCAGTTGGGCAAATAAACCGGTGAAATCCGGTAGTGTTTGATTCATTTGACCGGCAGTGACTCTGAAAAATTTGTACATTATCCATATTAAACTCTTCTGCCAGAAAGCACTCTGCTCATCAAGATAAAAATCGGTGTGGATCCACCTGCCTTCGGGTTTTAGGGATCGAAACAACGCCGCAATTACCTGGTTTAATCTAGGTTGATCGAACACATCCAGTACAAAGGGAGTAATCACGGTATCATAACTTCCACTGGTTAAACCAGCTTCGGTTCCCAACTGAAATCGAACATTATCCGTACCCGGCGGTAAACTGGCCCGGGCTTTAGCAATCATCTTCCGGGAAGCCTCAACAAAGTGAATACTGGTTTCAGGATACAAGGTCAACAGCGGCTTAATCAATTTACCTGTTCCACCCCCAAAAATTAGTAAGTTCTCCGGATTCTGAAGCTGGGGCAGAAAATAGTTCTTTGCAGCTACAAGTTGCCCGCTAAATACCAGTTGCGACAGCCCGTCGTAGTATGGTGCAACAAAATCATAGTTGCAGATGTTACTCATAACCAAAACAATGGAATCAAGAAAATTGCATCTCCAAGCAATCGATAGCGATCCTGTTGCTTAAAATACTCCCTGTACCATAATAGAGTGCCTAATGGAATTGTCATTAAAATGATCACCCATTGACTTTCTACGACCACCTTGTTCTTGTTGAAAAGAATCAGTCCAACCACTGCGGATAGTAAAATAGCCATTAGGATCCATCGAATGAGTAACTTAATATTTCTTTCCCCAATGGACCTGGCTAAGGATGAAAAATTCTGTTGCCTGTCCATCTCATGCTCATAATAGGAAAACAATAACAAATTTGAATAGGCAAGGGCGGCAAATTGGATAGCTACCAGCAGGATATTAAAACTAAAGTGACCTTGTGCCATAGAATAAGGTCCTGCTATAATGCCACAGGTATAAATTAACGCCACTAGAATTTCTTTGTGATAGCTAGCCCGACTGTGGTACAAATGTACAGTTAGGAAATAGACCATCACCGTCAGTATCAGAAATAGTCCAACTAACCGGGTTGCTGCGGGTAGGTAACCTGTCATAACACCACCTGCCAGTAACGCTGCCGAAGCTATTACGGTAAGTAACTTAAAATGTCTCCGGTGCAATTGGTGTCTGAAACTACCGGTTGATTGATTGCTGCGGCGTGCGTCCCATAAATGATCAATAGTATAGACCGACCAAACAGCCAAACCCAGGGCAATTAATATTTCAACAGGTAGCTTCGTATTGAATAGGTGAGCAAAAAAAAGTGTGCTTACTAACGCACCGGCTACCACATCCAGACTTAGCGCATTTATATAACGATACACGCTCATGCCTGCAAAGTTGCTAAAATCTGCCGTTTGACCGGAGGAAGGAGTGCCTTAATAGTATTAATTGCCTGATAAAGCCTCAGCGCCAGCCACTATTTCCAGGATCTCCTTGGTGATGGCCGCCTGTCTGGTACGATTGTAGGTTAACCTGAGGTCTCGCAGAAGTTCCCCTGCGTTCTCAGTAGCCTTATCCATAGCAGTCATTCTGGCTCCGTGCTCTGACGCATGGGATTCCAGCAGCGCGGTGTAGAACTTTAACTTAATAGATTTGGGGATTAGATCCTCCAAAATCTCGGTTTTGGATGGTTCGTAAATGTAGTCTGCAGCAACAACTTCCTGCTGTTGCTGATCATCGGATGGGATCATTGGCAGTAGCTGCTCGGCCCGTAAAACCTGAGTTGCCACGTTCTTAAATTCATTGTAGACCAGGATTACCCTATCAAACTTCTCTTCCAGAAATTCGTTCATTGCATGCTCAGCCGCAATCCTTGCCTGTTCGAACGAAAGATCTACAAACAATTTTGCATAATCACCGATCAGACGAGCTTTCCTTCGCCTATAGTATTCAAGGGCTCTTTTGCCAATTGGCATGATGATCAGGTTATCGGCATCGCGTACCTCACTAAACTCATGATCAATTAGCTGGTTAGTAGTTTTGATAACATTACTGTTGAAAGGTCCACACAAGCCCTTGTCCGAGGTAATGGCCACTAATAAGACCCGTTTTACCGGTCGATCTTCGGCATATGGATTTACCATATCCACATCCCCTCCAGTAGATACATTGAACAGAATATCTGAAAGTTTTTTAGAGTAGGGTCTCATCTGGATAATATGGTTCTGAGCTTTCCTCAACTTGGCAGCCGCTACCATTTTCATGGCTTTAGTTATCTGCTGTGTAGAGGAAACAGACGCTATTCTACTTTTAACTTCTTTTAAACTGGGCATGTTTTAAGCCTGTTTGGTGAATTTAGCGGCCATATCTCCGGCTTCCTTTTTAATTACCTCCAATGAATGATCATCCAGTTTGCCAGCCCTAAGGTTATCCATTACATCCTTATGCTGAGTGGTCATTACTGCCAAAAATTCCTTTTCATACACTTTGACCTTAGTCAATGGAACTTTATCCAGATAACCATTGGTAGAAGCATAAATAATAGCAACCTGCTGTTCCACCGGTACTGGGGAATATTGGGCTTGTTTTAATATTTCCTGGTTCCTTCTACCGCGATCAATAGTTAATTGAGTAGCTGCATCCAGGTCCGACCCAAACTTGGCAAATGCTTCCAGTTCCCGGAATTGCGCCTGATCCAGTTTAAGGGTACCAGCTACTTTTTTCATGGATTTGATCTGGGCATTCCCTCCTACCCTGGATACGGAGATTCCAACATTAATAGCCGGTCGTATTCCGGAGTTGAATAAGTTGGTTTCCAGGAATATCTGTCCGTCAGTAATGGAGATTACATTAGTTGGTATATAAGCGGAAACATCGTTTGCCTGGGTTTCAATGATAGGTAATGCAGTTAGCGACCCTCCACCTTTTACTAAATGCTTGATTGAGTCAGGCAGATCGTTCATTTGCCCTGCAATAGTATCACTGGTGTTTATTTTGGCAGCGCGTTCCAACAAGCGCGAGTGCAAGTAAAACACATCTCCAGGGTATGCTTCTCGACCAGGTGGACGACGTAATAACAAAGACACTTCCCGGTAAGAGACCGCCTGTTTTGACAGGTCATCGTAAACTACTAATGCAGGCCTGCCGGTATCCCTGAAAAATTCACCAATAGCTGCTCCGGTAAAGGGTGCGAAGAATTGCATAGGTGCTGGTTCTGCGGCACTTGAAGCCACAACCACCGTGTAGTTCATTGCTCCGCCTTTCTCAAGTGCGGCTACCACACTGGCTACAGTGGAAGCTTTTTGCCCACAGGCTACATAAATACACAGTACAGGCTCACCTCTTTCATAGAATTCCCGCTGGTTAATAATGGTATCAATCGCAACTGCAGTTTTACCAGTTTGACGGTCACCTATGATTAACTCCCGCTGACCCCTTCCGATGGGGATCATGGAGTCAATAGCTTTGATACCAGTCTGTAATGGCTCACTAACCGGCTCACGGTAAATAACACCCGGTGCTTTCCGCTCCAAGGGCATCTCATAAGTTTCACCAGATATGGGTCCTTTAGCATCAATGGGTTCTCCCAGCGTGTTTACTACCCTTCCCAACATACCATCTCCAACCTGAATGGACGCAATAGTCCTGGTACGTTTTACGGTATCGCCTTCTTTAATTCGGGCTGAATCACCAAACAGTACCGCACCTACATTGTCTTCTTCCAGGTTTAACACTAATCCCTTTAACCCATCCTCGAATTCGATCAATTCTCCAGCCTCCACTTGAGATAAGCCATAAATACGGGCTACACCGTCACCAACTTGTAATACGGTGCCAATTTCTTCTAATTCAGCTTCGGTTTTAAAATCTGAGAGTTGCTCTCTTAATATAGCCGAAACCTCATCCGGGCGAACTTCTACTGACATAACTATTCTATATTTGGTTAGTCCCTAAATAAGTTATTTAGGAAAATTTCAATGATAATTCCTTAAGCATTCCATTAAGACTTTGGTCCACTTGCTTCCCTTCCAATTTCAACAAGTATCCACCAATAAGATCCGGATCAACCTCTTCTTCCAGTTCCACTTTACTGTTTCCGCTGTAGTGTGCAACCAGGCTTTTAAATTCCTGACGTAAAGGCTCATCCAATTCGAATACCGTGGCTACCTTGGCCATACCAATATCGTGAAGCAGGTTGTATTGATTATGAAACTCCTCTGCCATAGCCGGAAGCAGCATTTCGCGGTGTTTACGAGTAATTATCTCAAAAAAAGTAATGGTGGCAGCGTGTACCTTACCTTTAAACATCTTTTTGAGGATAGATGCCTTTTTGTGGTTGTTGATAACCGGATTTTTCAGCATTAGTACGAAATCCCGATTTTCCTGGCACACTGACAAGAACAGCTGCATATCGTTATGCAGCTCATCCAGCAGTGACGTCTCCTTAGCCAGGGTTAGTAGTGACTTTGCATATCTGGAAGCTACACGGTATTCGGACATACTAGTTTACTTTAACCTCGTTAATAAACTGATCTACCAGCGCTCTTTGATCCTTACTATCTGACAGGTTCTTCCTCAATAATTTTTCAGCAATCTCCAGTGATAAAGAAGCCACTTGCCGCTTTATTTCTGCTACAGCCTCTTGTTTCTCACTGCTAATAGCGGTCCTGGCATCTTCGATCATTTTACCGGAGATTTTTGAGGCTTCGGTTTTTGCATCTTCTTTGATGTTGCTGGCAGTAGCTAAGGCTTCCTTGATTATCTTGTCACGTTCCAACCTGGCATCTGCCAATAGCTGCTCATTGTCAGATTTCAACTTTGCCATTTCCTCTCTGGCCTTTTCGGCAGAGGATAATGATTCTTTTATAGAGTCTTCGCGATCCTTTAAACCCTGAAGGATTGGCTTCCAGGCAAATTTCTTTAGAATAGCCAATACGATGGTAAAAGAGACGGTCATCCAAAAGATGAGCCCTATATCAGGAGTTACTAATTCCATAATTTAAATTTCTTAAACAAAGCTCGTATCCGGACCTAATGTCACGGATACAAGCTAATACAATTAGGTAAGGAAAATGATCAAAGCACAAATAATGATTGCAAAGAAAACAGCCCCTTCTACCAAGGCGGCCGCTACAATCATATTACCTCTCAGATCATTGGAAATTTCTGGCTGACGTGCCATAGCTTCCAGGGCACTACCGCCGATTCTACCGATACCTATTCCGGCTCCGATAGCAGCAAGTCCTGCCCCAACCCCAGCTCCCAGATATCCGGTCGCTGCATCCAATAAAATTGATAAAATATACATAACAAGTATGATTAGAAATTAAAATAATACGCCTCTAATGATGGTCTTCTACTTTTGCCATCCCGAAATAAATGGCCGATAACAGGGTAAATACATACGCCTGTAAAAAAGCCACTAATATTTCCAACAGCGATAACGCCGCCGAAAAAAGCATTGATACCACTGAGGTACCGTAACCTGCCCAAACATTGATACTACCGAAAATAAATATCATGCTAACGAATACCAAAATGATCATGTGTCCGGCGGTAATATTAGCAAACAATCGAAGCATCAAAACAAATGGCTTTGAGAATACTCCGAAAATTTCAATAATTGGCATTAATGGAACCGGAAATTTTAACCACCAGGGCACTCCGGGTGTATTAAATATATGGACCCAATAACCTTTGTTGGTATTGATGGTAGTAATGACAAAAGTGAAAATGGCCAGTACCATTGTCACCGCTATGTTCCCTGTTACATTCGCACCGCCTGGGAATATAGGAATCAAACCCAACATATTATTTAACCATATAAAGAAAAATACAGTTAACAGAAAAGGCATGTATCTCACATAGTCTTCACCAATGGAGGGCTTTGCGATATCGTCTCTTACGAAAATTACCAGCGGCTCAATTACTGATTGAATTCCTTTGGGTGCCTGCCCTTTATTTTTGCCATATGCCCTGGCCGCACTTATAAATATCAGGCATAATAACACAATACTGATGATGATAGCGAATACCGTTTTGGTAATCGAAAAATCGTAATATTTGGACCCGTCCTCGGATATGATTTTACCGTCTACCAATTTGTATCCGCGATAACTGGTATGTCCATGATGAAATTCACTTGATAAAAATATGTCCAGCCCCTTCTCCGGGTGGTAAAGAATTACAGGCAAGGGGATGGAAATGTGGTGACCATTCCAGGTTAAAATATGCCAATCATGAGCATCCAGAACATGTTCGAAGATCAAGTCACCAACTACCAATTCTTCTGCCTTGGTTTCAGGGTCCTCGTTTGCGCTGTTGGCATTAAAGGAAAGGCCAAAGGCTAAGATTATCAATAAGATGCACTTAATTATTTGGAATTGGACCCCGGTGAATTTTGCCATTGTTTGAACTACTCTGGAGGTTACATCTGGTTTTCGGAGGGCAAAAATAGACATTAAATGGGAAACAAAAAACAAATGCACTCTTATTATTAGCCTGAAATCTTTTGCATTTAGATACAGGCTAAGAGCGTTGTGCATCCAAATGTTTACGAAGAAAAATAACCTCTAATGCAGTATAGCTAATGTAACAAATTAGGAAGGCTATGAGTAGCTCCGGTGCTTTTGAACGATAGTAAAAAGCTACTGACAATATAAACACTAAATAAACAAACAACTTACCTAAAGTTGCCAACATGTAAACCCTGGTAAACTTTTGTGCCTGCCCGTAACTAACCCGCAACAGCAAAACATGAACAATTAAAGTAATTACGGATAAAAACAATACCATACCAAGAAACATTTTACCCAAAACCAAATCCGGTAACCAATTATCCAACATCAGAATTATGCCTGACAAAAATAGAGTAAGCGCAAGCAGGGCTTTAACAAATGATAAGACAGCGGCCTTCAATTCGAGAGTGATTTAACCAGCTTGTAAAGTATAAGGCCAATGGCGATAAGTATAAATACCAGGGTGAAAACCGGAAATTGAAAATTCAGCTGCTGGTCCACTTTATAGCCCAGCCATGCTGATATAGCCATTACGGCCATCATTTGAAAAGCAATACCCGTATAACGAGCATATTGTTTAAGCGGGCTTGTAGCCTTGTTGTGGTTGGTTTGCTTGGACATTTTGTAACCCCTTTATCGGCAGGGACTTTTGATCGCCAACTGTTGTTTTGGTAAAGCTCAGCTTGATCTCCTCGATGTGAGCTCCCATGGTACACCCTCCGTTGAAGGTGGCGCCGGACTCCACAATCAGTTTATTGGTAACAATATCCCCATGAATAATGCAAGTAGGTTTCAGTATAAGCATTTCAGAGACTTCGACTTTCCCTTTTACTTCCCCTGCTATTTCAGCATTTCTGGCCAATATGTTTCCATCAACATAGGACGATTGTGCCAGGGCGGCCTTACTTTTGGTAATCAGATTACCTATTACTCTCCCCTCTATGCGTAGATTGCCCGGAGTTTTAATATTGCCTTCCAGAATGGTACCCCGGCTAATGATATTGCTGGTGGTACTCTGTACTTCAGCGGCTCGATTTTCTTCTTTTTTAAACATAGTGGCTACGCCTAGAATGAAACAAACTCCTCCGGATTTACAGGATTGCCATTATACCACAATTCAAAATGTAAATGAGGACCTGATGTCAACTCACCGGTATTACCAATAATAGAGATAATATCGCCGGCATTAACAAAATTACCAACTTTTTTTAATAAAGCAGAATTGTGTTTATATACTGAAATCAGATTCCCTTTATGCTGTACAGATATAACATAGCCCGACTCCTGGGTCCAGTCCGAGAAGATCACCGTACCATCCGCCACGCAATTGACCGGTTCATTCTTCTTAGATACTACATCTACTCCGTAGTGCTCACTTTTCACGTTGTATGGAGACAATACAATACCCGATAGTGGTGAAAACAGGAAAAACTCCTGTAAATCTGCGGGACCATACCCATCCAAATCCAACAATATATCGCCCCCTTCTTCAAACTCTTTGCGGAATTGTGAGTCAATCGGTGGAAGATTGTCAAGATCAATCTCGGTATTCAGGTCACTTAACCGTCGACCTGAACTCTGATCCGCCACCTCAACGGTGTCGTCTCCTTTAATGATCATGGTAAGATTGTCAATGAACTGATCCTTAAGGTCTACTTCATAAGCCAAACTATCAACTGCCGACGAAAGCATGATCAACCGTTTATTGGCCTCAAGTTCAGCGTGTTCCGGGTCAAACCATTGGGCTAACATAGTTTTGACCAGAAAGAGGCTAATTAGCATAAACACCATCATCAGAGTTAAGATAAAAACTATTAACTTCGCGTAGGTAAAACTGAAAGTGCTCTTTTCAGCAAAATTCTCCTCATTCCTGATGATCAGAAGATATCTGTTAAACAGCTTGTGAGTGAGTTTAGTTTTGGCGCTCAAGAGACCTGTAGGTTGGTTAGAACAAAATTATATATAACATAGCAATTTTGACCAAGTAATTTTGTATTAAATATGCATTTTTTACGTTGCTAAAGCATATTATCCTCGGTTACTTTGAATACAAAGAGATACCTGTATAACGTTGGATTCTGGTTTGTAATATGGCTGGCGATCAGTTGTTCTGCCGAAAAGGACACGCTGGTCAGTAAGACCTATCACAATGTTACAGCCCATTATAATGCATACTTCTATGCCAATCAACACTTGCAGGAAGTAAAAGCAGCCATTGAAACTGGTTTCCAACCCAATTACAATCGCATATTGGAGGTATTTACTCCAGTGGATACTACCATAGTTGCCTCCAACCAGGACAAACTTGAAGATGCTATTAAAAAAGCCGCCCTGGCTATTCAGTTTCATAAAAACAGTGACTGGGTAGACGACAGTTATGTGCTTATCGGTAAGGTAAAATTCCTTCAAGGAAAGTATGAAGAGGCAATTCAGACGTTCAAATATGTGAAAAGCATCAGTGAGGACGACAATACCGTTCATGATGGTTTGATAACGCTGATGAGGACTTACATTGACTATGGGGAAATGAACAATGCTATTGCCGTTTCCGACTTCCTGAAAAAGGAAGAACTGAGTAAGTCAAATCAGAAAAACCTGTATCTGGTCAGAGCTTATATGTATCAAAAGAGAGAAGATCTGGACAACATGGTACAAAACCTGGTAGAGGCAGTTCAATTAATGTCATTGAACGAGGGAAGCGCCAAAATATATTTTATCATTGGTCAGGTCTACCAGACGCTGGGATTTGACGCAGAAGCTTACCACAATTACCTTGAATGTGTAAAGAGTAATCCACCTTATGAGTTGTCTTTCTATGCCAGCCTGAATATGGCTCAGGTTTTTGAGCTGGCCCGTAGTAATGACCTGAAAAAAGTGCGCAAATACTATCAGAAGATATTGCGTGACCGAAAGAACAAGGAGTTTCGGGATAAAATTTATTATGAAATGGCCGGATTCGAAATGAATCAGGGTGACCTTAATCTTGCTATAGAGTTTTATGAATCATCAATTGCTGCCAGCGTAGGAAACCAAAGGCAAAAAGCTTACTCCTACCTGCAACTGGGCTTAATAAACTATGATACCCTGAAGGATTTTTCCAGGGCGAAAGCATATTATGACAGTACCATGATGGTACTACCGGCAGATGAACCCGAATACGAAAACATAAACGAACGGCAGCAAATTCTGGAAGTCTTCGTTACCCAGTTAAATACCATCCAGCTTCAGGACAGCCTGTTGACACTCTCTTTTATGGACAGCACCGAACTCAGCGTTCTTTTGGATTCTGTGATAATCAAAGAGGAACAACGGGCGCTTGAAGAAGAGGAAAAAAGACAGCAGCAGGAGGCTCAATTTTCTGGCAGAAATATATTTAATGAAGATAATACAGCCTCAGTTCAAAGTGGAGCAACCTGGTATTTTTACAACACATCTGCGATTAGTACCGGTCAATCCGAATTCATTAGACGGTGGGGCAACCGGCCCCTGGAAGATCATTGGAGGAGGTCCAATAAAGATGCGCAGGTGGCGGTAGTTGATTCAGAAGAAGTAAGTGAAGACACTTCCACGCCGGAAGATGCTGAAGAGGAAAGCATTGAAGATATCAGAGCGGCCAGGAAAGAGGCTCTTTATAATACAATCCCCTTTACCGATGAGGAACGGCAAACCGCGGATTCATTAATTGAAATCTCATATTACAACCTGGGAAATATTTACGACTTCCAACTGGAGGAAAAAGTAAATGCTTACCAGACGTTTGAAACCATGATCGAGCGGTATCCCGATACCGAATATAAACCGGAACTATTATATCAGTTGTATCTTATTTACACCGACCTAGAACACCCCAGGGCGCAGGTTTGCAAGGATTTGCTGCTTAATGATTTCCCCAATTCTTCATACGCCAAAACCCTGTTAAACCCTCAATATAAACTGGAGTATGATGCGTTGGCAGAAAGCATGAAAGAAGAGTATAAAAAGGCCTATGAATTATATAGAGGACGTCACTACGATAGTGCACTCCAAATTACCGTTCAGGCACTCACTGATACTCCCGAGAACAGCTTTACCGATAACCTGAAGTTGCTGGAAATAATGATTATAGGACAAACAGGAAATTTGTATAACTATAGATTTGAGTTGGAAAAATTCATTAAAGAATTTCCGGACAGCGAATTAAATGAATATGCACAGAAACTTCTGCGTATTGCCCATGAGCTTCCGTTGCAACTGGCGAAACTTGGAGGAGCAACTTTTAAACAAAACCTTAACCGCGATCATTTGTTTGTAATTGTGTACCCAACCAAAAGGTTTGAGGACGGCAATTTGGCCCGGGAGTTTGATCAGTTCAATAAGGAACATTTCAATGAAGGCCTGCTGTCAGCTTCGTCATTGATACTTGAAAAGGATCAGGCTATGGTATTGGTACAGGATTTTGGGGACAAAGTATCCGCCTTGTCCTACTTTGATACATTAAAAGAACAGGGCTTTCTGGATGATTATTCAAGTGAGGAGTTTAGTACCTTTGTAATTACTAAAGAGAACTTTGAGATATTTTACCGGACCAAGGATCTGAAGGGGTACCTCTCTTTTTTTAATAATTTTTATATGGAATAACATGGCAACAGAGAAAAACACGGATTCCAATTTCAAATGGTTCAGCATGCTGGTCAAGGCGCTGTGGGCTGGTTTTGCACTAACTGTGGTGATGGTATTTATTTATGTTTTTGCCGTTAAAGGAGACTGGTTTGGCCTGTTTGGAGGTATGCCCAGTGTTAAAGCATTGGAAAATCCTGAAAATGAATTAGCCTCTGAACTTTACTCAGCAGATCAGGTACTGTTGGGAAAATATTACCGCCCCAACAGCAACCGGACTCCCGCCCAATTCCAGGATCTAAGTCCAAACCTGGTACACGCTTTGACCTCTACTGAAGATATACGGTTCGAAAAACATTCCGGAATCGATCCTATTGGTATTCTGCGGGCAATTACCGGAGTTATCACCTTCAATCGCAGTGGTGGGGGTAGTACGCTATCGCAGCAATTGGCCAAAAACCTGTTCAATACCCGTCAGGAGGACTATGACGGTGCAATATTGAAGAGGATAACCAACAATGATTTAAAAACTGTGATACAAAAATCCAAAGAGTGGATTATTGCAGTTGAGCTGGAGAAAAACTTCACCAAAGAAGAGATTATGGCCATGTATCTCAATACGGTTGATTTTGGTGGGAATACCTTTGGTATTAATGTTGCCTCCAGGACATTCTTCAACACCACCCCCGATAGCCTCGAGATACATGAGGCCGCTGTATTGGTAGGCCTGGTGCAGGCACCGTCCTTTTATAACCCTGTAAGAAACCCGGAGAATTCTAAAAGAAGAAGAGATGTTGTGCTGGGGCAAATGGAGAAGTACGGATATATCACAGAAGAGGCATTGGATACATTGATTCAACAGCCTATTGAGGTTGACTATGAAGTTCAGAATCAAAATGTTGGATTGGCAACGTATTTCAGAACGGTAACCGGCAATTTCCTGAGGGACTGGGCAAATGACAACGGATATGATTTATACGGAGATGGACTAAGAATTTTTACTACCATCGACAGCCGACTTCAGGCATATGCCGAAGAAGCGGTTACCGAACAAATGAAGTCTTTACAAAAGCGATTTATAGAACACCTTGGGGGAAGGCCACCGTGGATAGATGAAAACAAAGAGGTAATTCCTAATTTCATACAGGATAGACTACGAAATACCCAACTTTATCGCGAATTGCAGGTAAAATACTCGGATTATCCGGACTCTGTAGAAATCGCGTTGAATCTCCCGAAGCCAATGACCATTTTTTCATGGGATGGTGAAATTGATACAGTTATGAGCTCAATGGATTCCCTTAGGTATTACAAACATTTTCTTCAGAGCGGATTTATGGCCATGGACCCAAATACCGGTCATATTAAAGCCTGGGTGGGAGGAATAAATCATAAATATTTCAAATTTGATCATGTGAAATATGGCAGAAGACAACCTGGCTCAACTTTTAAACCTATCGTTTATGCCACTGCCATCGAAAACGGATATTCTCCCTGTTACACCCTAATGGATGCCAAAGTGACCTTTGATATTCCTGGTGGTAAATGGACTCCTCAGAATGCTATGGGTAAGTATACCGGTCAACAAATGACCATCCGTAAAGCAATGGCCAATTCAGTCAACTCAATTACCGCCAAAATGATGGAGAAAGTGGGTCCGCCCGAGGTGGTCAAGATGGCGAAAAGATTAGGTATTGAAAGTGAACTTCAGGCAGTCCCTGCCTTATGTCTGGGTGTAAACGATGTTTCGCTGTTCGAACTTGTCGGTGCATATAGTACATTTGTCAACAAAGGAACGCACATATCACCTTTCTTCATCACCAGAATAGAAGACAAGAACGGTAATATTTTACAGGAGTTTCCACCTAAGACATTTGAAGCAATCAATGAGGAAACGGCATATTTGATGCTGCATATGCTTAAAGGAGCCATTGAAGAAGAGGGCGGTGCGGCAATGGGTCTGGATTATGAGTTGAAAGTGGATAATGAAATCGGTGCTAAAACCGGCACTACCCAGAATGCTTCAGATGGTTGGTTTATCGGGGTTACCAAAGACTTGGCTGCCGGAGCCTGGGTAGGTGGTGATGACCGCAGTATTCATTTCAGAGATTGGGTATCCGGTCAAGGTTCGCGTACCGCCAGACCGATTTGGAATAGTTTCATGCAAAAGGTTTATAACGACCCTGAAACACATATTACTAAAGGCCCCTTCCCCAGGCCCATCAGAAGACTTTCTGTAGAAATTGATTGTGACCAATACCAGGGGATATCGGATGAATCCGATTCTCTGGAAATTGACCTACCAATCAATACAGTTAATCCCGATGATATTCTTTAAATAGTGAGCAACAAATGGCTTACACCAAAGAACAGGTAAGTAAGTTACCTTCCCAGCCGGGCGTATATCGATTCCTTAATAAAGAAGGTAAAATTATTTACGTTGGTAAGGCCAAAAACCTACGAAAAAGGATTGCCAGCTATTTCAACAAATCCAGTGTGCCCAACCGGAAGACCTTGCGGATGGTCTGGGAGGTATCTAAAATAGAATGTACCGTAGTAAACTCTGAATTTGATGCACTGCTACTTGAAAACAATCTAATTAAGAAAAACCAACCCCGTTACAACATCCGGTTGAAAGATGATAAGAGTTTTCCCTACATATGGGTGCCCGATGAACGCTTTCCCAGAATCATGTCAATCAGGAATAAACACAATTACCAGGGAGGAACTTTTTACGGGCCATACGCCAATGTAGTGGCTATGAAAAATGTACTGGATCTAATTCGGAAGCTGCACAGCATCAGGGTTTGTACTTATAACCTCAGTGAACAAAATATCGAAAAACGAAAGTTCAAGGTCTGTCTTGAATATCATATTGGCAACTGTAAAGGCCCTTGCGAGGGATTACAAACCCAAAATGACTACGACGGAGATATAGAGCAAGCACATAATATTCTAAAGGGGAACCTGGGACAGGTTAAAAGTTATTTTAAGAGAAAAATGCATGAAGCCTCTAAAATCCTAAATTTCGAATTGGCCCAGAGCATGAAAGAGCGGCTGGACTTGCTTGAAAAATTTCAAGCAAGGACCACCATTGTTAATCCCCGGATAACCGACCTGGATGTTTGTTGTATACATTCTGACCAGAAGTACGCATTTATTAATTATATGAGGATCAAGAATGGGGCGCTGGAAACCAGTCAGTCTACTCAGGTTACTAAAAAACTTGATGAAGATGACAATGAGATTATGACCAAGGTACTGTTTGAATTCAGGCAGCGGTTCAACAGCAATTCCAAAGAGATTCTGACAAATACCGCCATTGACTGGGAAATCAACGGTGTCAGTATTACCGTTCCACAGCGGGGTGACAAAAAAACCCTGATTGATTTAGCTAAGAAGAACGCGCTGTATTACAAGAAGAAGTTCTATGAAGGAAAGCAGGAAATCGGGCGCAAGAAAGACAGGGTATTGGAAATTTTAAAGTCTGACCTGAACCTAAAGACACTACCGGTACGCATTGAATGTTTTGATAATTCAAACATTCAGGGTGCCTATCCGGTGGCATCCATGGTTCATTTTAAAAACGGTAAACCTTTAAAGAAGGAGTACCGTCACTATAATATTAAATCAGTAACTGGCCCTGATGATTTTGCTTCAATGTATGAAGTGGTTACTCGCAGATATAAGCGGTTGTTAGATGAAAATAAACCGCTGCCAAACCTGATTGTTATTGATGGGGGAAAAGGTCAGCTGAACGCTGCCTGCCAGGGGCTGGTAGACCTGAAGATTTATGGATCTATGCCGGTTATTGGAATTGCTAAACGTCTTGAAGAGATCTATTTTCCACATGATCAATACCCGGTTTATATCGAAAAGAAATCACCATCACTAAGGTTACTGCAGCACTTACGGGATGAGGCGCACCGCTTTGCCATTACCTTTCACAGAAACCAAAGGAGCCGGAAGAGCATTGGGACTGAACTGGAAATGATTCCGGGAATTGGACCGCAGACTGCAGACCGTTTACTGAGAAAATTTAAGTCAGTCAAGAAAATAAGAGCAGTAACCGAAGTAGAATTGGCGGTGGTGGTGGGAGCAAGCAAAGCCGCCAGGCTGAAACAATATTTCGAGCTTGATGGGGAGCCAGAATAGGTAATTGGCGTCATAAAAAAACCCCGCCTTTCGGCGGGGTTGTATCTATATATAAAAGATTAAAATGAGCAAATTAATATTCCCAAAGTTCGTGTTCCAATTCCAAGAGCTCCTGCTCTATTCTTTGTGAAGCAATTAAGCCTTCTTTGGGGTTCGTATTATAGATATCAGCAATATAAGAATCTTCAGGATTGGCAACTTTTATCAACCTGGCACTGAACAGCCTCAGCAAAAATGCATCCGCCAAATTCTTGTGCTCTGCAGAGTTTTGGGGGTTGAACCACAATGCATCCTCAGGCATGCTTCGGAACAGATCCTCCAAATCCTTGTATTTAAAGGTTGCTACCAGTCGTTGCAAACCGGTTTCCGGAAATTTTTCCGCCGGTAATATTAAGGTGATACTTTGAATGTCATAGAATAACCGGCTTCTTCTTTTATCAAAAACCCAGTCTTCCATAATTTCCAGCACTGAAACATCTGCGGGGAAAAAATAATCCGCGGAAGCCAGAGCAGAGCCATCAGAGCCATCAGAGGCCGGTGCGTCGCTGGCATTTCCCTCGTCGCCCCAGCCAGAGTCATCACCCCAACCGTCATCGGTACCCCAGGCATCATCCTCCGTGAAACCCATGGCCTTCTCTTCCTCGGTCAACTGATCTCCTCCGTATTCCGGATATTTCAGGTTTTCCAGGAATTCTTCTTTTGACATTCTGGTTAGCAGGGAATCGTTCTTGTAAGGGAAGAGCACTCCTGCATTCACCGCTTCAATAATGATTTTGGTAATCTCATTGTTGAAGGCGAAGAACGATCGGTTCTGCTTCTCTTTCAAGTCCATACGACGCCATAACCGTTTTTTGTACATGATGTCGTAATCGGGGATCCCCGCGGTTGAATTATGATTTACATAATTTGGGGTTTCCTGGGCTGTTACCGGGCTGGTAGTGCCGATGGCAGCCAGAAAAACCAATGCGAGTACATAACTTAATTGCTTCATATCACCTTTTATTAATTGAGGGGTATATTGAAAAATACACTACCCACGTTTACATCCTCAGTTTGTCCGCGGAAATTCATACGCTGTACCCGCTTCACCTCTACAACTACCCTATCACCTTCCTTCGCTTTCTGCATCAGCGTACCTACAGCTAATGATTCCTTGGTTACCTTGCTTGGAGGCGCCACGGGGCGCTTACCCCTGGCCAGAGTTACTTCCCATCCAGTTACCCGGTAACGAGCATCTTTTGGCAGGAAGGTTTTAAAACTCTCATCAGGTATGGCTTTGATATCCAACGAACGTAATGCGCTGATATTTTCTCCCATCTTGACATTAACTTCCCTACCTCTATTATACAATCTGATTTCAGGCTTAGGTATTCTTTTCACCTTGAAATTCTCGGTACCTAATAAGTTACCGCTGTTATAAACACTTAAGTCTACTTCCACGGAATTAGGTACTACCGTTATCTGTCCGATTTTAGCGCCCTTAATGGTTTGAGCACCTTTAGCGCTGAAAGTAGGGCTATAAGCCGAACCTAGTTGCGGGCAGTTAACCTGTAATTCGTTACCGCAGTTCAGATATAATGCCTGTACCGACGCTGACTGCACCTGTATTACAGGCTTGGCTACAAAATACTCAATGGTATCCTGATAAACACTGTCTTTCAGGGTAACGGTAGCTATATAAGATTTCTTAGCAATCCCATCCTTATCATAGCCTCCACCCTGCGCGGTGAACTCAATTTTACCTTTACCATTAACCACTTTGATCTCCTTGCCATTAAAAGTCATGTCCGGATTTGTGGCAGCTGAAGAAGAAGCAGCTATAAATAAGTCAGCTTCATACTTAGCGCCGGCAGCCACTACCCTGGAATTGGGCAAGGCAACCAGGTCAATCTGGTCGAACTTTAAGTCCTCTGCTCCAACTTTTCTGGCCAATTCTTCCAATGCCTGAGATTCCCTGTTGATAATCTCGGTCTGAAACTGGCTTAATGTGGCCAATCCAGCAACCATAGGGGTTTGGTCAAATTGTAAGGTGGCAAAGTCTCTTTTTCTGGCATTTTTGTCCTGCTTAAAAATCGGGTGGTCTTTTCCATCCAAAGCAAGTTCGCCATATTGCTCACCGGTTTTATCACTTAAAAAAGCTGTGTAATCATTAAGTAATCCCTGCAGCTTTTTCCCTTCGCCCTGCTTTATCATCATGTGGGCGATTTTCTCCATGTTTTTAATCCCCTTGGGAGTTATTCCGTCTTCCTCGTAGTCGCCTGTTTCCTTGATCAACTGTTTCTTAAGTTCATCAAGCTCAGACAATACTCGAGCAGTTTCGGTACGTACCTCCTGTGCGGTTTCCAACACGTTTACATCTTTAGCTCTTTTACCTGACTCCTCCACCTGTGCCTCAATTCGTCCTACGGTACCATTGTTCTTCACTTCGCCATCGTCCACTGTCTTTTCCATGGTTCTGTTCATGAAAAGGAACTTCTCAAGTACGGTATTACTTACGTTTAGGGCCAACAGTGCGGTGAGTACCAGATACATCATCCCGATCATCTTTTGTCGGGGGGTTTCTTTAGCTCCTGCCATCTGTTTTGTTATTTACCTGTTTAACAATATTTAGTAAATGTTATCCTTGCGTTCCTTGCATGGCAGTTAACATGTTGCCATAAACCGTATTCAACCTGGTTAGGTTTCCTGTAAGGTTCGACAACTGCGACTTGAACTGCTCTGATTGTTGAGAAGCTTCGGCCATACTATCCATAGCGGTAGCAATGTTACCGTAGAACTTATTCATTGCCTTCAGATGATTATTGGCATCCTGCAATTCCATTTCATAAACAGCATTTAATGCACCTAAATTCTTTGTTACATTCTGGACTTGTTCATGATAATATCTTGCATCTTCTGATGCGGTGGTCATCTCATGCATGGCTTCAACAGTCGCTCCATATGACTTGTTCATGTCTACTAGAGATTGAGAAGCACTCTTTACATTGTGAGTATACTCATCGGTAGCAATCGCTGCTTCGCTGAGGTCCGCCATTTTATCGACAGAATCAGATAGGTTATGGAAACCTTTTCCAAGGCTATCAATCAATTCAGGTCCGATTTTAGCGCTTTCCAACAAATGGTCAAGCTGCTTGGATACAGATGATCCGTTGCTTCCTTCAGCCACAAACCCATCTCCATCATAATCTTCAGCCAGTTCAGGGTATACTTTTGCCCAATCCGGCTCCTTGTGTTTGGGTTCGAAAGCACTGAAAAAGAATATTATAGCTTCCGTGGTCAAACCGATTACCAGCATCAGGTCTGCACCCGGGTAATGGTTTATCTTGAAAAGTGCTCCAAGAATTACAATCGAAGCACCGATCCCGTAAATTTTAGGCATTATTGCGCTGTAGAACAGCTCAACAAATCCACCTTTTCTTTTGCTCATTTTTACTAAAGTTTAAAGTTTGAATTAAAAAATGTTTTGCAATGTGTGTGTGATCTGGTGTTGAACTGTATTAGTTAAATTCTTCGCCTGACGAACGGCCCAGATTGGTCATTGCACAACGGAACCCGATAAAGGCAGTGGCAGAATCCTTAAACTCATAGGATCTGGTACCAGTCTCGAGGTAATAAGCTACATCCTTCCAGGATCCACCGCGAATTACTTTTCGAGGTTCGGTTTCATCATAATAGGTTGGGTTAAGATCCCATACTACAGGAACTGCGGCCGGGTTAAATGCATCTTCACACCATTCAGAGACATTACCTGACATATCATACAATCCGTAGTCGTTGGCAAAATATGAAGCCACCGGAGCGGTATAGGCAAAACCATCATCATAATAGTTTCCTCTACCTGTTTTAAAGTTGGCCAGCATACAACCTTTTGAATTCCTTATATAAGGATTACCCCAGGGGTATTTTGCTAAATCACGACCTCCTCTGGCAGCGTATTCCCATTCTGCCTCTGAAGGCAATCTGAAATTAGGCATAATAAAATCTCCTGTTCCAACCCTGTAGTCATTCAAATAATCGGTTCTCCATTGACTGAAGTATTTGGCAGCTTCCCAGTCAACCCCTACTACAGGGTAATCATCGAATGCCGGGTGGGCATAATAATATACCATCAAAGGATCACCCAGGTGGTGGGCGAAATCTTTTACCCACACAGTAGTGTCGGGGTAAAGCTCCTCCATTAGGAAGTCCTCTCCCAGTACGGAAGCTGAATCCTCCAGCATGGCCTCCATAAACTGACGGTATTCATTATTGGTAATTTCGGTATCATCCATGTAGAACGGACCGATGGTTATTTGTTTGTTGTAGTTAATCTGGGTAGCAGCAACGTCCTGATCAGCCTGACCCATATGAAAGGTCCCCGCTGGAATTGCCACCATGCCATAAGGTATGGTCATTACAAAACCTTCACGGCCTTGAACACCAACCAATTCCCCGCGATCATCTTTACTACCTTTGAAGAACAAGCCACATCCCTGAAGGGCAAATGCTGCCAGCACCCCCAAGGCTATCGTTCTTATGTTTGACACCATTTTCATAACACCTTTAATTTTTAAAGTATAAGTATCGATTAAAAAATTTCTTAATTAGCTAAAATTCGCTTATTACGATTCCAAAAGTATAGGTTATGCCTAACCCTTCATAAGGAATACCCACGAAAACCTGTGGTTTGTAAGATTTTGAAAGAAAATCAACTATTTAATTTTAACAACTTTTACCTGTAATTGTTTACTCCCAGTAGCCTGCTAGATCTTATTCGAACCTATCAATGCCTGAATCGAGGAGTCCTGATAATCTTCCTTCCTCCAACAGAAGGCACCGGTAACGTATACCTCAACATCAATTCATGGGAAGTGGGTTCCTTAACGTCCTGAGCACTGACAATATAATCGAAAGCATAACCTAATTTCAATGCATTGTCTTTCAGGAAACTGTAACCTAACATGCCAACCATTGCATCTGATTGCCGATAAGAAATTCCCGCCCACATCCTTTCTTTATAGGTTCCTAACGCACTTATATCAAACGAAAGTGTGTTGAAATCAGAAACCTTTACTATAAACGATGGAGTCAAGGTAAAATTATAATTTATTGCGTAATCATATGCCCCTGTTACATACATATGTGGAACCAACGGATTACGGGTTGGATCCGCACCGAAATCAAACTCAGTTCCAAGCAGATGATTGACCCCTACCCCAAACCGGTAATTGCCTGATTGATAGTGTACTCCCAGTGCCAAATCGGGTCGGGTCTGGGCATCTCCACCAAAAGCATTTAACGGATCTCCGGGATCAATCCAGCGGTACTCATCGTCATCGATTGACTGTGAGTACAACCCCAGACGAACACCCAGACTCAATTTGCCTTCATTCACCGGCAAATGATAGGCATAAGAGACTTGTGCTTCCAAATTATTTAAATTCCCCAAGCGATCATTAACAATGTACAATCCGATGCCACTATTGATCCGCAGGAGTGGAGCACTGAAACTTACCAGTTGTGTATTTGGGGCGCCGCCATCGTCCAGTGTGGCCTGATAGCCTGCATATTGACTGCGGTGAATGGCCGTCAGTGTAGTTAAACCATTAGCCCCGGCTACCGCAGGGTTGTAATAAAGCTCATTGAACATGTACTGACTAAACTGAGGGTCCTGTTGGCCGTAACCAGCTGATGTACAGAGTATAATCAATGTACAAATAAGGGAAAAAAGTTTGGTCATATTTTAGTGGTTTACGGCCATTAAATATAATAATTTTTATAAACAACATAGTTGATATAAAAAATACTTTAGGTAGAAGTTCCCAATCCCTTGTAATATCAGGACCCTCCAAAACAACCGCTTATATAGTAGACGTTAACCCAGCTAAAATCGTTTAAAGTTTGTTTGCCTGTTTAATGTATAACTCCAGTGCACCGGTCATTGATGGGGCATTGGGTAGTGGCGCTTCAATGTCCAGATTAAGACTTGCATCCCTTACCGCTTTTGCAGTAGACGGGCCGAATGCAGCTATTCTGGTATTATTTTGCTTAAAGTCCGGAAAATTGACCAATAGTGAGTTGATTCCGGATGGACTGTAGAATGCAATAATATCGTAATTGACATCCGCCAGATCCGAAAGATCACTGGCTACAGTCTTATAAATTACCGCCTCGGCATGCTGGTATTGGTTTTCTGCCAGGAAATCCGGAATATCGTTTTTCCTGATATTGGAGCATGGGAAAATATACTTCTCATTCTTGTGCTTCTTCAAAATCTCAATCAGATCCAGGGCGGTACGCGAACCTGTGAAAATTTTACGTTTCCGGATCACGATGTATTTCTGCAAATAGTTTGCAGTTTGCTCAGAGATACAGAAATATTTCATATCTGCCGGCATTTCAATTTTCAGCTGCTTACAGATATTGAAGAAGTGATCCACTGCATTACGACTGGTAAATATTACCGCGGTGTGATCCAAAATATCAATCTTCTGTTGTCTGAAATCCTTAAGTGTTACCGGCTCTACCTGGATAAAGGGCCGGAAATCAATTTGCAAATTGTATTTTTCCGCTAACGCAAAATATGGTGACTTTTGTCCCAATGGTTTTGGTTGGGAAACCAAGATGCTCTTTACTTCATATAGATTTTTGGTCATCTCTGCAATCCGTGTTTTGCTAATTCCTAGTTGAAACTCCACTTAATGGAACTTTTTAAAAGAAAATCCTTATACCTATCAGTAGAGGCAAAATTTCAGTGGTGCAAAGGTAAGAAATTAAATGAATTTTTCTAAAGGAAGTATCCCCAATTAGTTTGAGCAGCAGAATTACAATCCGTACACCCAGTAGGGATATAAACGCATAGAGCACGATGGTGAAAGGAACCATCTGGTACAAATTTGTTAGGTAAAGCACGGAAGCAACTACCAGCACGGTACAGATAAATATGAGCCCTATTCTTATAAAATCAAAAAAATGAATTTGTGCAATCTTAGCCACGTTTAGCAGGGAGCACAATGTACGTATCAGCAGATATTTTAATTCTACTACACAAAATGCGATGGCAGACAGGGCAACCCAGCTAAACAGACAGCTCCAAAAAGTATTTAAGCTAATGAAATCCAGAAGTTCGGGAATCCCGCCGAAGATACTCCAGAATAAAATGATTACCAGCGCGATACTCATACTGTACAAACAAAAAAACATGGCATTGGCGGTACTCATGTTTCTTTGAGTAAGCACCTTTTCCTCCTTCAGGGTCAGCGAAAAGGCCTTTGATACATTGAAAAAGTCCCGGTTCCCTTTGGGATATCGGTTGATAAGAAAGGCATAAAATGCTAACATGATTAATACTGCTACGATAAAGAAGTCTGCAAACTGATCATGAGACCGCCTTTTAATCTGCAGTGTGGACTCGGTTTCTGCCAGCAGCTTGCTCACAGGCTGCCTGGTCATCAAAGTGGTCGAAATCGAAGTGGGATCCAGATTTTCCCTGAACAGGCTTAGAAACAAGTCAGTACCGGCATGTACTGACTTTAAACTATCCAGGTCATAGTAGAGACAGCCCCGCTGCCTGGTACGATCTACGATTTTATTATTGACAAAAACAGAAGTACCTTCTGGCACACACAGTTCCAGGGTTAATCCCGAGACATCCAGGGTATCCAACATTAGACCCACCACTGGATATTGCAACGACCTTTTATTGATATATGGTATATACTTCTGGCCAGACCGGTCTACGGTTAACCACTTACTCTTCAGGTCTTTAACCGGCAGTAACCGCATGGGGTCCTGAGCGGATACATTCTGTACACCAGACAAGAGAATAAATAATATGATTGCCCTAAACATTGAGTTTACGGGAATTTAACAGTACCTGTATTACCATCATCAGACATAATATAGCCACTGCTGTTATTGCAATTAGCAGGTTGTTACCCATATCCGAATAGAAATAATTAAACCCGAACATAATCAGGTTGAAGACCACCAATAGTCCCAGGACTTTGGACTGTGATAAGCCCAGGGTTAGTAATTGATGGTGCAGATGATTCTTGTCGGGGTAAAATGGTGACTTGCCATTAAAAATTCTCAGAGAAAATACCCGCAGTGTGTCGAATATAGGTAGAATCATAATGCTGACTACAATGGCCGGAGCGGATCGTATTTGCTGCATTTCAAGAATTTGGATGGCCATTACTGCCAGGATAAAGCCGGAAACTAAAGACCCTGTGTCGCCCATGAACACCCGGGCCTTGTAAATATTATATCTTAGGAAGCCCATAACCCCACCTGCCAGGGCCAATGCTACAAAAGCATAGGGGGATTGAAAATAAAAGAAGTAGCCGCCAAAAATCAACGAGATCAGCAAAACGATTGAACCAGCCAATCCATCCATCCCATCTATTAGGTTTATGGCGTTGGTAACTCCAACAATTACCAGGAATGTAAACACATAGCTAAATCCCAGTTCCAGTTCATAGATCCCCAGAAATCCCTGGAAACTGGAAATCCTGATATCTGCCAAAAACATCACTATCCCGGTAGCCAATACCTGAATAAAAAATTTCTTAAATGCAGAAACTGTGGCAATATCATCCTTAACCCCGATAAAAAACAATAACAACGTTCCTGCCATTAGCTGTTGGATCCCCAGATTCAGATCCCCGAATATCATCAACGATGACATGAATCCGGTAAAAATCGCCAGTCCTCCCAGTCTCGGAGTTGAAGCATTGTGAATAGTACGATGATTAGGCTCATCCAGAAGGTTCTTATGATAAGCCACCTGAATGATCGACGGCACTGCAAAAAGTGCGATTAAAAAGGCCCACAAAAAAGTTAGTGTCAGGTTCCACATAAGCCAGGCTGTGATCGCAAGTTAGATCATTTTCGGGGCATTTACAACGACCGGACCCCACTCAAAATCTTGAAATATAACCGAAATGAATTTTTGACTGACTAAAACCAATTTCCTGTATTTTTGAACTTCCCACGGCCCAGGCGAAATTGAATATGCCAGCAGTGGTAGTAAAACTAATGCCGACACCGAATCCCGATGGGGTATCTTTGAAGCTGTTGTTCTCCAGATTGTAAGATAGCCACCATGCCTGGTCGTAAAAGACAAATAAGTAAGAATTAGTCTCAAAGAAAAATCTTGGTTCAATACTGGAGTATGCAAAATTTTCTGCGAAAAAGGTATTCTCCGAAAAACCCCTTATAGACTTTAACCCTCCCAGTCTGTACAAATCGTTAAAAAAAAGCCGCTGGTTATAGACCCCGCCTCCATGCCACTTGATGGCTATAACCCAGTGCTTTGAGGCGGGTAGGTATTTTTCCAGTTTTGCTTCCCAGGAGAATTGATTGGTTTCGAGATTAATCTCATTGTAAAGTGAATCATTAATTGCACTGTTTCTTTTTATTTTTTTCAATCCAGTAGCGGTGGACAGATTAATTTGAAAACCTGATTTTGGATTGATCAAACTGTTAAGGTTATGGAATCGATAGGTTACACCAAATTGATTTAGATTAAAATCCGCCAGATCCGGAAAAGTACTGGCGTCTTCGAACAACGTGGAAGAGGGTAGTCTGGTACTTTTAAAGTTTGAATGCATACCCAGATAATGTCTACTGTTATAAGCGTATACCAGGTCGAGATTGAAATTACGATTGATAAAACTTGAGTCCTCTTTAAAAAGACTGAAGCTTAAGTCAAGGTCTATCGGAGACCGCAATAATAATGGCTGGAAGAAGTTAATATTCAGCTGTTGAGACTCCGGCTTAAATCCCTCCCATTGAAACCTCAGCCTTCTTCCTGAACCGAACATATTTTCCAATAACAGGTTGAACTGGCCGGTTAACAAAAGTCCTCCGTCCGATTGAGCGTTTGGCAGGAACCCGATTACTCCGTCAATTTGGTTTGATTTTACGTAGTGCAATGGTAAATACGTAGTTGCCTGATCGTTTTGAAAAGACAGTTGTGGATCCCCTGAAAGCTTGAGGTAGGTCAGCGCATCAATTCTCAAGGGGATCTCGCTTACCAGTTGGTCCGAAAATGGAGATCCAAGAGGAATACGCAGGTAAGTCTGCAAGAACCTGGTGTTGACTTTAATGGGCACTTTAACGGATATGGAGTCAAAGGTGATCAACGGGCCTGTCTCTAAATTAAGTGCAGCTTTGATCCTTCCCTGGTTAACCACTATACTGTCCAGTTTCACTGATGCAAATGGATACCCGGCATTAGCGCTGTATTGCACCAGCTTGTTTTGTAATGCTTGAACCTCAGCGTATTGAAATGGTTTTTCGGTAAATAGCCTTTCCCGATACCCGATTTTCCGCAGTAGAATGGGATCAACGTTGCCTGGGTTTAGTACCCCCCATTGATAGCGGTTCCCAAGTGTTACTGTGGCCATTAAATTGGTGCTGTCCCGCCAAACTGATTGTATACTTAAATCCAGATAGCCCTCATGCTGCAGGGTTGCTCTCAGTTCATCTAGTTGCGAAAGCAAAACCAGGCTGTCATTTGTTTCGGTCTTGATTCGATACCTGTGAATCTGCTTAAGATCATTACTACTCCCAGCAATCTCCAGATGGTATTCCTGCGCAGATAATGTCCACGGGAAAAACAACAAGATCAATAAGCCGGTGGTACTCTTTAAGCTGATGGATGAAAGGTTTAACTTTAGACATAACAAATCTAACGATTCTTTTGGCTGGGATTTATATTCATATACCCTTTTGTAAGCAGGCCTGTCACTATTGTGATTTCCATTTTAGCACTTCACGAAATGTTTTTGGGTCTTTGGTAAACTGTATTAAAGAAGAACTTAAGCTACGCCGGGATAGTCTGGTTAATATCCCTGTTACTACTGTTTATTTTGGTGGGGGCACACCTAGTTTATTATCTGCTTCAGAAATTGACAGCATCTTAAATACCATTGGAAGCCATTATGATCTGGAGCAATCTGCAGAGATTACTTTGGAGGCCAACCCTGATGACCTTACCAGGGAATATTTGCACCAGCTCGTCCGGACTGGGGTAAACCGGCTGAGCATCGGGATCCAGTCATTCCAGCCACCGGTTTTATCCTGGATGAACCGGGTACATTCAACTGAACAAGCTTCTACATGCTTGAAAACGGCACAAGGTGTGGGCTTTGAGAATATAAGCGTTGACCTGATCTATGGAATACCCATACCCGAGTATGACATTGAAACAGATCTGATGAAGGTGTTGGAATTTCAACCTCAGCATATTTCAGCGTATAACTTAACTATTGAATCTGCAACCGTACTCGGCACCAGGTTGCGAAAAGGTTTGTTAGAAGAAATACCCGAAGAAGTGGCAGCTGACAGTTTCCTGATGGTTATGGACAGATTGAAATCCAAGGGCTATCTTCACTACGAAATCTCAAACTTTGCACTTCCTGGCAAGGAATCCAGACATAACCTTGGATATTGGAATGGTAAGCCTTACCTGGGAATTGGTCCCAGCGCTCATTCATTCGATGGGGAAAACCGGCAATATAATCTGGCCAATAATTCGGGCTACATAAAATCTATTCAAAACGGGTACCCTTCTTTTGAACGGGAAGAATTAACTGCTGAACAAAGGATTAACGAAATGATCATGCTGGGGCTTCGCACCAGTGAGGGTGTCCAACTGTATCTGCAGCATGGTGAATTCAGTTGGGATCTTGAAAAGCAAAACCCAAAACAACTTGAATATCTGGTCTCTAACCACTTTGCCCTGATCCGGGAAAATAGACTTATATTAACGGATAGAGGGAAATTAATTGCTGACCGGATTGCCGCAGACCTGTTTATTGAGACCAGTTAATTGTTAATTAGTGCAAACCAGCGATTTTCACGTGAGAACAATGATAAATGATCAGGAGGTATTAGTAGATCTTAATCAGCCTCTGGATATCTCTGTACCAATTAAACACGGGGCTCTAAATCCTAATTGCTATAATTCACCTACCCCGGTAATCCTGCCAGTGAAAAACAAAGATTTTATTGGCAGTGTGTCCGGCGGTGGACCCTGTAATCACAATACGGTATCCATTACCCCTCATGGGAATGGCACCCATACCGAATGTTATGGGCACATTTCATCCGATCCGGGCGGCACCATCAATCAGTGTCTTAATAAATTTCATTTTATCGCCAGGTTGATTTCGGTGCGACCTGTAAAGTCAGAGGAAGGTGACCTGGTGGTTCCATGGGATGCACTTCGACCACATTTAAACAATTCAACAGCCGAGGCATTAATCATAAGGACCCTGCCAAATCACTACAATAAAATGACCCGGCAGTATAGTGGTACTAATCCACCCTATTTGGAAAACGGACTGGCAAAAAATCTTGTGGAGCACAAAATCCGGCATTTGCTGGTTGACCTTCCTTCCGTAGACAAGGAAAGTGACGGGGGTAAATTGCTATCCCATCACCATTTCTGGGATTACCCTGGAAACCCCAGAACCGATTGTACCATTACTGAACTTATATACGTCCCTGATACCATACCGGACGGTGCCTACCTGTTGAACCTGCAAATTATTAGTCTGGACTCAGATGCAAGTCCCAGTAAACCAGTACTGTACTCGATATTATCCTCCGATGATACTTCATGTTGAAATAGTCGAAATTATTTTATATTTGTAAAGCATCCGGTTGTACTATGTCCAGCGAAGAAAAAAAATCATTCCTGTTATTAAAATCTATGATTTTCCACTATCACGGCCTGGACGAAGATGAAGTTCAGATTTTAGAAAGGACGGCAAAAGAATTGAATGCGGATGCCGAGCTCAAATGGGCAAATGATTTCATTGCTGAAGATTACGGAACAGCGTTCAACCGGGCAAGAAATTACCTTAAAGATTCCCTGGGACAACTGGAAAAAAGCATGCGATTGTCTTATCTGGACCAGGTTTGGAAAGACAATTATCAGAAGGGTTACATTACTGAGATGGAAGCAACGGCTATGTTGGAAGTAGCTAAGGATCTAGGTATCGAGTCAGAATTAATTTCAATGGTGCGGGGGTGATCACAAACTCATCATTTCTTTGAACCGGGCCGCCTGTCTTCTACTTACTTCTACATTTTGACCCCCTTTCAGCTGAACCATCAACCCCCCATTGAACCATGGCTCAATCTTCTCAATCCAGCTGAGGTTTATTATGTGTTTTCGACTTGCTCTGAAGAATGAACGATTATCCAGTTTTTCATCAAGGGCGTTTAGAGATTTATGAATCATTGGTCGATTTCCTTCAAAATACACCTTAATATAGTTTCCTTCGGATTCGAATAGTCGCACTTCTGACAGCTTTACAAACCAGCACTTATCTCCATCCTTAACAAATACCTGATCTCCTACTCCAAGTTGTGAAACCCTGGTGTGTTCTTCAGCGGATTTAATGGCAGCCATTTCGAAAAGTTTGTTCAACCCTTCCTGTAACCGTTCCTTTTGAATGGGCTTCAACAGATAGTCCAAAGCATTGACGTCAAAAGCCTTGAGTGCATATTCGTCATAGGCAGTGGTGAATATTACCTGTGGAACCGAATCAAGCATTTCCAATAATTCGAATCCTGTTTTACCAGGCATCTGGATATCCAGAAACAGCAAATCCGGGTGTAATTGATTGACCTTTTCATAGGCATCATCCGCATTAAATGCCTCACCAACAACCTGAACTTCTTTGAAGTCCTGTAATAAGGAAACAAGCTCTTTTCGGGCAAGCCTTTCATCATCAATAATAAGTGCTCTCATAAGGTGGTTAATTCCGGTATGGTTACTTCTGTTAATACAAATTCATGGTCGTGATTGGAAATATTGAATTTCGCTTTGTCGCCATAAAGCAATTTTAATCGTTGGACCGTGTTGGCTATCCCATAACCATCCTGTCCATTACCCGTCCTCTTGTGGTATTGCCCACTGTTTTTGATTTTTATTTTCAACTGTCCATTTTGTACTTCAGTGCTCAGTTTAAGGGTTCCTCCGTTCACCAAATTTGCTATCCCATGCTTTATCCCATTCTCTACCAGTGTCTGAACCATCAATGGAGGAACTGCAAAACGATTTGATTCAGGATCAATATCCAGAATGGTTTTCAGGCGTTCTTCATATCGTACATTTTCTAACTCAAGATAATCCCGGACCGTTCTAAGTTCCTCGGTAAAATTGACAAGTTTCTTCTCGTTCATACTCAATGAATTCCGCAAGATATTTGATAACTGGGTCACCGCAACCTTGGCCTTCTTCGGATTTTCATCAATCAGCGCTCTGATACTGTTTAATCCATTAAAGATAAAGTGAGGATTGAGTTGTGATTTCAATTTGTTCAACTGGATTTCGTTGATGCTTGCCTGATATTTAAGAGCGGATTTATAATTTTCGAAATAATGATATACGAAGTAAACCATAGACCATATAAAGTACAGGAACAAATTTGCGAAGAATTGCGCGATGCTCCACCCCCATGGGTCATTGGCGTCTACAGCTATACCTAAACCAAAGTTCAATATTATCTCGAATAAAAAACAGCTGATACTAAGGGCTATTATTGAGAGAATTATTTTTGGGATAAGGTTGGGACTTATAGTATTTAGCCAACCCCACTTTATGATCAGGTTACGGTAAATATGAGTAGAAAATATATAGTAACAGGTAAGCAGTAGTTGCCCGGAAATGTCAAGTGGGACCAGCTGGTGCTCCGACAACACATAAAGCACCAGACTGAAAATGGCATAAGACGACCATCCAATAATTTGACATAGCCAGTAGATCCGGGTTCTGCTAAAATATTCCATTGGTATTAAGTTAGGAGAATATCCGGTCAAAACTTAAGGGAATTTGACCAGCGGATTAATTTCGTTATGAACCCACTAAACAGCCTCCACCGGACTGGTCTTGTCCCTATCAAATTTTCTTATTATCAGCCGGTTTCCTTTATCAAAAGTTAGGTAACTCCATAACCAGTTTATAAAAGTTACCATTTTATTGCGGAATCCTATCAAAGCAAACAGATGCACAAACATCCAGATTAGCCAGGCAACAAAACCACCGAAGTGCATACCTGTTGGAAGATCTACCACAGCTTTATTGCGGCCTATGGTTGCCATAGATCCCTTATCCTTATACTCGAATGGCTTCCAGGATTTACCCGCCAGGTGTGCAGCAAGGTTCCTGGCCAGCCGCCTTCCTTGCTGAATGGCTACCTGAGCTACCATCGGGTGCCCTTTTGGATAATCCTGGTTTTTATAAACCGCTAAGTCTCCAATAGCAAATATATTGTCCACTCCAGCCACCCGGTTATACTGGTCAACTAATATTCGATTCCCTTCAGTACTGGTTTCCGGAACACCATCGACCAGATTGCCTTGTACACCCGCGGCCCATATCAGGGTCTGAGTGGTAATGGTATCTCCGTTGTCCAGATATACCAGCTGGCCATCGTAATTTTTAACCAGACGATTCAGAATGATGTTTGTATTAAACTTCTGCAGGTACTTCTTTGCCTTAGCACCGGCAAAACTGCTCATATCACCTAACAACCGTGAAGTACCCTCGATAAGGTGTATCTCCATGTCGTTAAAATCAAGGTCGGGAAAATCATTGGGGAGTACGTGGTTTTTAAGTTCCCCTAGAGCTCCGGCAACCTCTACTCCCGTAGGACCACCCCCGACTACCACGAAATTCATCAGGGCGTCTTTCTCACTCTTATCCCTGGTTAGTACGGCTTTTTCAAAATTCTGAAGTATTTGGCTTCTCAGGTTCAGGGCATGAACCACTTGTTTCAAAGGAAATGATTTTCTTCTAATATGTTCCAGCCCAAAAAAATTGGCCTTGGACCCACAAGCCAGTACCAAATAATCATAACTCAAATTCCCAATAGGGGTTTCGATGGTGCTGCTCAGGTGGTCGATTCGGTCCACCTTCACCATCCTGAAATAAAAATCTTTGAAACCGTCGAATACTTTTCTTAAAGGTCCTGCAATCGAATCGGGTTCCAATCCGGAGGTAGCCACCTGATATAATAGTGGCTGAAATGTGTGGTAATTATTTCGATCAAGCATAACAACCTGCACGGAAGCATGCTTCAATCCTTTAGCCAGTTCTAAACCTGCAAAACCACCTCCAACAATTACTACTCTCGGTAAGTTGGATTCAGGAATTTGCAGTGATAAATTTTTTAATTCCATAGTCCTAAATAGGAAACGTTAAAACTCCGTATCAGTTGTCAGAATAGAGTCCTTTGCAAAAAATACGGTGAAACAATTACCTGGCAGATCCATGTAATCAGTAAACCCGATTTTTTTCCTGATCAGGGAACTCTTTAAACGGATTGCGGTTTATACTTAATGAACGAGATGTTCATAGTTGATAGATTTTAATGTTTTGGTGACCCCGCCTTTCCGGCGGGGTTCTCTTTTAGACGTCCTCCAATTCCTGCTTTAAGAATTGGCCGGTGTAACTCTTGGTATTTCCAGCAATGTCTTCGGGACTCCCGGTGCACATGATGCGCCCGCCTTCATTACCACCCTCCGGGCCCAGGTCCACGATGTGGTCTACTGTTTTAATAATATCCATGTTGTGCTCGATAATCAGCACGGTATTTCCTTTGTTTACCAGTTTATTCAGTAGGAGCAGTAGATTTTTAACATCCTGAAAATGCAATCCGGTAGTTGGTTCATCCAAAACATATAGGGTCCGTCCTGTGTCTCGTTTGGATAGTTCGGAGGAAAGCTTAACCCGCTGGGCTTCACCACCGGATAACGTAGTGGCGTGTTGACCGAGGGTAATATATCCCAGTCCCACTTCGTTGAGGGTGGATATCTTGCGCAGTATTTTAGGCTGATGCTCAAAAAAAGTCACCGCCTCCTCCACCGTCATATCTAAAACATCAGAAATTGACTTTCCTTTAAATCTTACTTCCAGGGTTTCCCGATTATATCTTTTGCCTTTGCAGGTTTCACAGGGAACCAGCACATCCGGCAGAAAATCCATTTCAATCAACTTCATCCCACCTCCCCTACAGGTTTCACATCTACCACCTTTGACATTAAAGGAAAATCTTCCGGGTTTGTAGCCGCGAATTTTAGCTTCAGGCAGATTGCTGTACAATGAGCGGATATCCGTAAACACACCGGTATAAGTAGCCGGGTTGGATCTCGGGGTCCGACCGATCGGACTTTGATCTACTTCAATAACTTTATCCAGATTACTTGTGCCTGAGATGCTTTTGTAGGGCAGGGGTTCTTTCTTTGATTTATACAGTTTTTGTTTCAGAATTGGTATTAAGGTGTCATGTACCAAGGAAGACTTTCCGCTTCCTGAAACTCCGGTGATGCAAATCATCTTACCCAGTGGCAGTTGTAGGTTAACCTGTTGCAAATTGTGACCTGAGGCACCTGTTAGCTTGACGTATGTGTTATTACCTGATCGCCTGACACCGGGGACTGGTATTTTTGCCACACCTGTGAGGTAATCAGCGGTAGGACTTTGTTGTGCAAGAAATTTCTGAGGTGAACCTTGAGCAACAATTGTTCCTCCATGTCTGCCGGCTCCGGGACCAATATCCACAATGTGATCAGCGTTCAGCATCATTTCCTTGTCATGTTCTACTACCAGCACGGTATTGCCTAAATCCCGCAAGTCCTTGAGTGCCTGGATTAGTCGTTGATTATCCCGTTGATGAAGTCCAATACTGGGCTCATCCAGAATGTATAATACACCAACCAACTGGGTACCTATTTGTGTAGCAAGTCGTATCCTTTGTGATTCTCCTCCCGAGAGACTGCGTAGCGGCCGGTTTAAGTGTAAATAACCTAAGCCCACATTTGCCAGGAATGTCACACGCTTACGCAATTCCTTTAGAATTTCGGTTGCTATAAGTTGTTGTCTTTCCTCCAATCGGTTTTCAAGACCATCCATCCATTCAGCCAACTGCAGAATGTCCAACTCCGCCAATTCGGCAATATTTTTCTCATCGATTTTAAAGAATAAGGATTCCTTTTTCAACCGGGCTCCATGACATTCAGGACAATTACTAACCTGAGTGAACTCCTGTACCCATTTCTGAATTTTATCCGAACCGCTGTCTTTGTGTTTTTCAAGAAAGCTTATGATCCCTTCAAACTTAGTATGCCATTGCTTCCCAGGATATTTTACAGAATCTACCGCCACAGGAACTGAATCCCCATACAATATTAGTTGCAGCACATCTTCTGGCAAATCCTTAATTGGAGTGGTTATATTGGCTCCATGTCGCTTAAGCAGGGAATTTAATTTCTTAAAAATCCATATATCCCTATACTCTCCCATTGGGGCAATGCCGCCTCTACTTATACTTAATGAAGGGTCCGGGATTACCGATTCCCGGGTTATTTTGGCGAAAGTGCCCATGCCTTTGCAGGTTGGACAGGCGCCGTAGGGAGAATTGAACGAAAACAGGTTAGGCGCAGGTTCATCATAAGAGAGCCCTGTTGCGGGGTCCATCAAGAACTTTGAAAAATGATTGGTTTGTCCTTGACTATCTAAGGCTATTATCACCCCCTTGCCGTGGTGCATGGCGGTTTTCACCGAGTCTGCCAAACGCCCAAGATCCTGAGAAGAAACCATCAGACGATCGATTACAATTTCAATGTCGTGGATTTTATATCGGTCAACCTGCATTTTTGGTGACAACTCGGTTATTTCACCATCAATACACACTCTGGTAAATCCCATTTTTCGAATCTGTACAAATAGCTCCCGGTAATGACCTTTTCTCCCCTTCACCACCGGCGCCAGCAAGGTTAAAGCGTTGCCTTCGAATTCCCGGGCTATATGGTCAATGATTTGCTTTTCTGTCTGACGCACCATCTTGTTGCCGGTGAGATATGAATAGGCTGTACCGGCTCTGGCATACAAAAGTCTCAAAAAGTCATAGACTTCCGTGGTAGTTCCAACAGTAGACCGCGGGTTCCTGGAAGTAGTTTTCTGTTCGATGGAGATTACCGGGCTGAGCCCATTGATCTTATCCACATCAGGCCTTTCCATGTTGCCAATAAAGGATCTGGCATATGCAGAAAAACTTTCCATATACCGTCTTTGGCCCTCAGCGTAAATGGTGTCAAATGCCAGGGAAGACTTGCCACTACCACTTATTCCGGTAATTACCACCAGTTGATTTCGTGGAAGCTGCAGATCAATATCCTTTAAATTATGTTCCCGGGCACCATAAATTTCTATACTATGGTAGCCAGTAGCATCAAATCCGTTAGAATCTACACCGATATATTCTTGTTGACTAGTTGACAAAGTGTGAAAATTAAGGCCACAAAGATACCAACTTTACAGAGAACAGAGAACAGAGAACAGAGAACAGAGAACAGAGAACAGAGAACAGAGAACAGAGAACAGAGAACAGAGAACAGAGAACAGAGTGAGGGTGAGCCTGCTTGCCGGCAGGCAGATATGCGTGTGGGTGTGAGTCCCCTTTCTCAGATAGAAGTTCCGGCTATTCTGGGTATCGATATTTCATAAACATGTCCCTGTCTTACATTAAGGGACTTACGGCGGAGCCAGGGGTTATGTTTCTTAAGGATTTTGTAATTGATCCCATGATCCTGAGCAAATTTCACCAGATCTTCAATGGACTCGGTTACCCGGATTTGTTGCAGTGGTTCCTGTTGGTAAAGGTATTCTACAGGTATGTCAAACCCGTATTTTTCCGGACTAATAATTAACTCCTTAGCAGCCAACACCCTGAACAAGTATCGAGAAGTCTCTTCATTCAACAATAAATCGAAATATGAAGTAACCTGCTGCTCCTCCAATCGTTTTCTCAAACCACTAATTCCCATATTATACGAAGCTGCAGCCAGGGTCCAGCTGCCGAAAGCGGCGTAGGCATCTTTCAAATATCTGCAGGCAGCCCGGGTCGATTTTAAAGGGTTATAACGTTCATCAACATCCCTGGTTACTTCCAGCCCAAGTTCCTTGGCGGTAGGCTTCAAAAATTGCCAGAAACCTACGGCTTCTGCGGGAGAAGTTACATTTAGCAGGCCACTTTCTATTACAGCGAGGTATTTAAAATCGTCAGGAACCCCTTCCTCCTGTAGGATGGTTTCGATTTGAGGCAACCAGCGGTTTGATCTTTTATAAATGAAGATCGAATTATTGTGCCAATACGTATTGATATGCAATTCACGGTCCAGCCGCTCGCGTACATCCAGAATATTCAACGGTACTGATTCACCGGCAAAAGTAAGACTATCCGGGATGTCTACGGCAACCGTTTTACTGCGTACCGGTGGAACTGCAGGAATCTCATAGGTACTTGTTTGTTGTATAGGGTCTTCTTCTCCAGGTTGGTTTCTCAAATAAAAAAGTATCAGGACCAGGGCCAGTGAGGTTATGGACAATACTAAAGGGGCTTGTTTCAACATCAGAAATTCGGAGTAAGTAAGTACTTGGAATAAAACTCGTCAATTATTTTAACCGCCTCGGTTGGCGTGTCTACCAAGGACACCAATTCCATATCTTCGGAATTGATAGTGTTGTACTTTCCCAAAAGGGTTTGTTTGATCCAGTCCAGCAGTCCCTGCCAGTATTCGCTACCAACTAATACTATTGGAAACTGACCAATTTTTTTTGTCTGAATCAGTGTTATGGCTTCGAACAGTTCATCCAGGGTGCCGAAGCCTCCTGGCATAACAATAAAGCCCTGTGAATATTTGACAAACATCACCTTTCTTACAAAAAAATAATCGAAATCGATCATTTTATCAGGGTCAATATAAATATTCCCACCCTGCTCAAACCGTAAGTCAATATTTAATCCGACTGATTTTCCACTTTCACTTTTAGCACCTTTATTTCCCGCTTCCATAATACCCGGACCTCCACCGGTTATTACTCCATATCCATGTCTAACCAGCTTAGCAGCGATTTCCTCGGCCATCTGATAATAAGTAGCTTCCGGCATGGTACGTGCTGATCCGAATATAGAAACACAAGGTCCGATTTTGGCAAGTTTCTCGAATCCGTCAACCAATTCCGCCATTACTTTAAAAATCACCCATGAGTCCGAGCTTTTAATCTCATTCCAATCACGATCTTTAAAGGCCTTTCTAATGCGGTCTTCGTTTTCTACTAGCTGAAAATCCTCTTTGGCCCTATCCGCTTCTGTTTTTAATCTTCTTTGACCCATTTTCGACTATTATCCTTCAGTTCTCTTTAGAATATTACTTAATGCAACTTTCAATTCAGTGTACTCAAATTCATAACCGGTTGACTGTATCTTTTGGGAAGAAACACGATTACCACCCAAAACCAGCTGAGCCATTTCACCTAATACAATTTTAAGTACCCAACCAGGCACCGCTGGCAGCCAAATTGTTTTTTTCAAAACCTGTGCCAGTGTTCGGGTAAATTCCCGGTTGGTAACCGGTGTGGGTGAAACTGCATTATATACTCCTTGAATGTCATTTTTAGTCATTGCATGCAATACAATTTTACAATAGTCATCAATGTGAATCCAACTCATGAACTGATTACCGCTACCTAATACAGCGCCCAAATTTGCTTTTATGGTCTGAGCTATCTTTGGAAGCGCTCCGCCTCGATTACTGAGTACGATACCTGTTCTTAACATTACTACCCTTAAACTTAGTTTCGTCAACCTGGCTACCTCCATTTCCCATTGCCTGGTCACATCGGCTAGAAATCCGCATCCTGCTTGTGAATTTTCATTTTGCCACTCATCTGCAGTATCTATTCCGTAATAACCAATTGCCGATGCCGAAATAAACGCTTCACAAGAGTGGCCTACCGATGATAATTTTTCAAACAATAATCTGGTTGTTTGTAACCTGCTGTTAAGAATCACATCTTTTCTAGCACTTGTCCACCGTTGATCAGCCACTCCGGCACCAGCCAGGTGAACTACAATATTAGCTTTTTCAATTGCTCCTTCCTCGATAAATCCTTCCTGAATATTCCAAATGTAGGATTTTATATGGTTTTGGGATGTTCTTTTACGACCCAGATATGATACCTGGTAACCCTCCTCGATTAAGATCTCCGATAATCTGCTACCAATTAACCCTGAGGCACCGGTTATGAGTACGTTTTTGGCCATAACCACAAGTTAAGTATTGTTTACTGATTCCTGCAAACCAGGGAGGACTCAAAAATTTTAGGGCAAAGAAAAGGTCATACCAGAGCATGACCTTACTGTTAGTCAAGGTGTCTTTAAAGACCATAAGTAAGACTTACATTGAATGACCGCCCGGTCTGATAGTTTTCATAGTTGAACCCCCCCCGATCATCGTCAAACTCCTTTCTGAAGGTCATATCCAGGATGTTAATTGCTTTGAAGCCTAAACTCCAATGGTCGTTTATTCGTTTGTTGGAGACAAAATTTAATGATGGACGCGGTTTTTCAAACACGTCAGGATCAAGTGCCCCCGTTACGAAAGCCAGCCTTTCTCCGAAGATGTTGAATGAAACATTGTTCTCCCATCCAAGACTTTCACTGTTATGGCTTAGTCGGATGTTTATAATATAAGGTGATTGACCCTGAAAAGTCCGGTAGTACTTAATATTAGGACGGTTGGCCGATGCCAGCGCATCCAGTTCAATCTGGTCTTTGTCCACTTTCGAATATATGTAGGACACATTCAAACCAAATTGAAAATTCTGCAATCCCTGACTGATAAAATCAAGTGATTTTCTTACTTCTGCTTCAATACCCAATACTGTCGCCTGGTCCACATTAGTAGGTTGGATTTCTGGAGTAGAAGCTTTAGGCGTCAACAACCATATAATAGGATCTTTGAAATTCTTATAATATGCGCTAATCGCAAACAGCTCTCCAGGCCTGGGATAAGTTTCGAAACGCAGATCGTAGTTTTGAATTAGTGTTCTTTCCAGGTTTTTGTTTCCCAGAACAGTTGGTTCATTGGGGGTACCAAAAGACGCAAATGGAGAAATTTCACGCATATTGGGACGAGCTAAAGTCTGGCTATACGCTACTCTTATGTTAGAACCCTCAGAAAGTTTATATACCAGGTTAGCAGAGGGCAAAATATCCGTTTCACTTATTTTCCCGTTGCGACTTTCCAGCACAGGATTCCCCTGCTCATCTACTTTTCCGAAGAACCTCTTGGTGGTATCTGCGCTTATGGTGGTTAACTCTGTCTTCTCGATTCTTGCCCCTGCAATCACTTTCAATTTTTCAGTCAATTTGTATACTCCCATCAAATACCCGGCAGTAATTGTCTCAACTCCAGTATAACTATTACCCAGCACAGTTTGGTCCGAGAAATATTGGCCAATTCCGTACTCTGTCCTGCCGTTTGACTGATTAATTCCAGGCCCTCCCACAACTCCAAAGTTTGATAAAGCGAAATACGCTGGAAGATTGCCAGCTGCTTCGGTAAATGAAACCACATCATCATTTACCCCTGGTTGCTGTGGAATTGGTTCACGGAATAGCCCAAGTTGAGATTCTTCGAAATCTCTTTGCTTATCAGCGTATGAGAATCCGGCTCTAATCAGGTTTTCTGTATCCTGGGTAATGGGTAAAGTAACATCCACTTGAAAATTCATCTGTTGGTCCTGCAAATCTCTGTAGAAATGTGAAGGCAAACGGCCTACCTCCGATTTGTTCATTACATAGTCTCCATTATCTCCAACGACATAGCCGAACTGCCTTAAATCTGGTTCATCCTGGAACAAATCCATAAATCCTGCTACCCAGTCAATTTTGAGTCCATGTTCTCCTTGCAGAACATGTTTTCCCATGAGTTGTGTACTGAATAATCCACGTTCCTGGTAATGAACTGCCTGTGCCTCATAAAATGGTGAAGCAGTATTCCTCCAGAACCCATTCGAAATCAAGCCTTTGGATGCACCAGTATGATTATATAAAGTATTCAAACTTATTTCATGGTTTGGGGACAACTGCAATGACAGCCCTAGTAAAGCGCCCAATTGAGCCTCATCTGTACTTTCAATGACATTTAAAGATTGCTCGTTGATTAGGCTGCTGGATCCCCCGTCTGACCAGATACCTGTAGTTTTATTGTTGACATGTTGATAATTCCTGGAGTAATTAAGACCCAGATTAAAGCCCAACGGCTTGTCTCCTAAATTAAACCTATTGCCAAAAGCCAGTTCAATTCCATGGTCTATACCGGCCTCACCTGCCTTTGGCAGGAATCCGTTGGTCAATGAATTTGCCGACTCATCAATGACATTTCGATCCTGGACATTTTCCGGAATCCTCGCCCTTCTGGCAGCAGATTCCGCTGCCCCACCCTTGAGCAGTTCCTGGTTGTCCTCGAAAACTTGAGGTTTGTTCCTGATTCCACTATCGAATCCAGTCATTTCATTATTGGCAGCAGGATCCATTAAAAAGTCATCGGCAAAACTGGATTGTGTATTATAGGTGGTAGATACTTTAGCCCGAAAATAAAATTTGTCGGGTATCGATTTCGAAGTGATGTTTACTTTTCCTCCGGTAAAGTTACCAGGTTGGTCTGGAGTAAATGTTTTTAAAGTGGTAATGTTTTCGATCATGTCAGAAGGAATCAGATCCATGCTGGTACTGTTTCGATATGGATCTGCGCTTGGTATGGTGATGTTGTTCATTTGGGTGATTGAATACCTGTCTCCCAATCCTCTCATGACCATGTATTTGCCGCCTTCAATAGCAGCTCCTGTCACCTGACGCATCGATTCAGCAGCATTTGAGACACCAAGCTTTTTAATCTCGGTCGAAGAGATACCGTCCTGCACTCCAAACGCCTTCTTTTGCAATTGCAGCAGTACCACATCATTGTCTTTGATAGCTTCTGCCTGTACTACTATTTCTTCCAACACCACATCAGAACTAAGGGCAACATTCATCACAGTATTTTTGCCAGCAACTACTGAGATGTTTGCTACCGTCTGTTTGGTGTAAGAAACGTACTGGATCACTAAATTATAGCTACCGGGTGCGATTTCAATAAAGTAATCTCCATAAAGATCGGTCACTGCACCTTTGGTAGTACCTTCAATCTGTACCCCGGCCCCGATAAGCTCTTCGCCGGTTTCCTGATCAATAATCTTACCGGAGATTCTACCAGTTTGTGCCCACACGGCGGTAGAAATTACTGTCAAGAAAGACGCTAGTATTAGTTTTTTCATATCTCTAACTTTGCAGCGCAAAGATTAAATTTTAGCATTATCCCTTTAATACCTAATGGTTAATTAATTGTTAAGAATATTATGCAATTGAAAAAAGGAAGCCCATAGGGCGTTCCTTTTTATTTAATTTCAAATTGCCTGCAGTTTAGTTGCTCGGCATGTATCCCAGTTGGGACAGGGAAGACCAACCGCCAAGCCAATTTTCAGAAGCTGAAAAAGCACCACGGTAATCGACCTGATCCAAGCCTGCAGGAACAGTAGCTACTTCGGTATCTTCAGTAAGAGGCCTTGGATCTAAACCTCCATCAGCATTTCTTGAAACACTGGTTAGTATGCCTGTAGCGGAAAATTTATTGTTGTTGTCCGCCAGTTCAGCTTCAACATCTGTGGTTTGACCTACATAACCGCCATCTCCGGAACTCGCTTTGACCAGGCTGTTAAGGTCAGTTGCGCCTGCAAAATTAGCCCAGGTGTTGTTGGTGATTTCAACCTGGTAACCATCCCGCTCAACCGTTAACCTTTCATAACTGTCATTTGGTAGATCACCACTTCCATCACCGAGATCCTGAACTTCAATTCCAACTCCTGGAAAACCTTCCAGGATTGAATTGCCCAGTTTTCCGGCAAAATTCTCCCGCATCAATATGGCCTTATCCCTGCCGGAGGCAGTAGTACCCGGACCAATAAAAGTTGCGTTATAAATATTCGGTGCGGAAAATAAAGTTGCATCATCAGGATCAGCTCCATCCCATTCTCCGGAATGATCGTAACCGACGGTTTCGTCTCCCATAAGAGCAAACAAGAATTGTCCGTGACCTGTCCATCCCAAGTCAAAATCGAAATCGTCATCGGTGGCGAAGGCAACGCTGATATGCTTAATATTTACAGTTCCACCAAAAATCTCCACTCCGTCATCAGCAGATGAAAATATATCAATGTAATCAATAGTAGTTCCGTTACCTATACCTCCCAGGGTAAGTCCCTGGATTTCATCTCCGGCTACCCCGTTCAAGGCGAATCCGGTGAATCGAATTGAAACATACTTCAGCACTCCGGAATTATCAGCCGGATCAGAACCTCCATATAGCCCTCTCGGTTCTCCTGAATCGATGCCTTCAATTTGTAATTCTGTGGCTCCATCCTTTTCAGCAGGAGCATTACCTAATAGTATCAAACCTGCCCACTGTTGATTATCAGCAGGAGCCAAACTCCCATCGTCATCCTCAGCAGTTAATATAATCGGATCGTCCGAAGTACCTTCTGCAATTATTTGTGCTCCCCTGGTTATAATCAAAGAAGATGTTGCATCAGAGCTGGTTGGTGTTTTCTTGAATTTTATCAATGTCCCTGCGGGTATATTTAATACACTACCCTCTTCAACATATACCAGCCCATCGAACAGATATTCAACACTTGCATCCAGGTTGTAAACTGTGTTGGCTGCAAAAGTGGCATCTGTGACCGTTGGATCTGTTACATCTACCGTCTTTTTACCTACTGTTATGGTGGCGTCGAAAGAAGTAGATAACGGAGGGGTATTGTCATCTGTAGCTGTAAATGTGATGGTGATTTCAGTACCTTCCGTTGCTGCGCCGTCAACGGTATAATCATATGAGCCTCCGGACACTGTCTGTCCATCTGCAGTTACAGTTACGGAAGTAGCACCTGTTCTCGGGCTGGCACTTACGGTAAATGTTACAGTTTCACCAGCAGCAACGCCGGTTGAACCGGGAGTTACTGTTAGCGTTGGCGGGACGGAATTTACCGCAGGTTCCTCATCATCACTACAGGAGATTACAGTAAAAATTATACCAGCTAGGATTAAGAATAAATAAGATAATTTCTTCATTTTAAATTAAAATTTTATGGATTGATTGAGTGTTATTTAACGCCTCAAAGGTGGGTATTTCATGTTACCTCGGCAGGTAGTAATTATTAATTAATTGTTAAAAATCCGGCCATCATCCGAACCCATTATTAACAACAGGTTAAGAATAATTAGAAATTGTTAATGGAGATTTAAACCCCGACTATGAATCGGCGGGTGTTTTTGCGGTTACTATAGGGTCTGAATAGAATGGGTACCATAACTGACCCATCGGATAAACCGCAACTACGAGTACTGACGGATTATTTATTTATGGGAACTTTATTAAGAATTTCGTTGAGAATTTCCTGGGAGGAAACGCTATCTGCCTCTGCTTCGTAGTTGAGTAGCAGACGATGGTTCATTACATCGACTGCAACATCTTTGATATCTTCAGGGAGAACATAATCGCGCTTGTCAAAGAATGCCGCAGCTTTAGCCGCAAGGTTCAGGTTAATACTTGCCCTGGGAGAAGCTCCAAATTGAATGTAATTGCTAAGTTGTGGCATACCATAAACTTCGGGGTCCCTGGTGGCAAATACCAATTCTACAATGTATTGTGCCAGTGAACTGCTTATGTTTACCTGGTTAATCTCATCACGTATTGCGAAAATATCTTCTTTACTAAGAATTTGGTTTACCTCATCATTGAAATTGAGGTCCGACATCCGAAGCATGATCTCAAGTTCCTGTTTCTTGGTGGGATAATCAACGTTTACCTTCATCATAAAACGATCTACCTGGGCTTCAGGTAATGGGTAAGTACCCTCTTGTTCTACCGGGTTTTGAGTAGCCAATACCAGGAAAGGCCTATCCAGGCTAAAAGTGGTTTCTCCGATGGTTACCTGCTTTTCCTGCATGGATTCCAAAAGGGCCGACTGTACCTTAGCCGGTGAACGGTTGACCTCATCAGCAAGTATTATATTAGCGAATATAGGGCCCTTCTTAACTTCGAATTCGCTTTTTTGCTGATTGTAGATCATGGTCCCTATTAAATCCGCGGGTAAAAGATCAGGGGTAAACTGAATACGCTGAAAATCGAGATGTAGCACACGGGCAAGTGTATTCACCGTAAGTGTCTTAGCTAAGCCAGGCACTCCTTCCAGCAAAACATGGCCCTGAGTAAACAACCCGATCAGCAATCGGTTTATCATATAATCCTGACCGACTACTACTTTCCCAACCTCATCAAAAACCCTTTTGATCTTCTCCTGATGTTCTTGTTTTAGTTCATTGGATACCGTCTCTTCCACAAGGCCTATGTTTATTTTTAAATACCTGAAAACGCAAAAATAATAAAAAAACTTTACGGCTAACAGATGCAATGGGTTTTCGATTTCAAAGGCTGTTAACAATTTGGTTACATTATGGCTGTTAATGTTACCAAATTGTTACCTTAGTGTTAAGGTGACGTAATAGTCATTATGTTTGAGTTAGTTAAAAAATGGTGTTTTCTGGTAATTCTGCTGGTATTTAGCTTGCAAACCATCAGTCAGGACAACTATGTAAAATATACCAGCCAGCCCAATTACCACATCTGGTTCAACCATGAAAGTCATCAAAATGCCAGTTCCGTTAAATTTCAGAAAGAGCTGGATAACTTTGTTGTACAGCTAAAAAAGAAACAGCATAGGTATAATGAATTAACCTTCCTCAGGTTCCTATATTTCAAAGTACACCGAAAATACCTAAAGCGATATCAAACGCCGTCTACTCTATCTGATCTGTACAGCAATCAACGGTACGACTGCCTTACTGGAACTGCATTATATTCAATGATATTTCACAAGCTTGGTATCCAACATAATATTGTTGAGACCACTTTTCACGTGTATCTAACGTTAAATGCAGATGGGAAAAATGTAATACTTGAATCGACCAGTCCTTTGGACGGATTTATTACCGATCCCGAATTGGCGCAGGAAACCATCACTAGTTATCAGCAGGAAGGTTATCAGCAGGAAGGCAATCAAAACTCATGGTCAGGCCAGGACTATTATAAACCTACCGATCAAGTTAATCAGATCATCACTTTGACGGAATTAGCAGGATTACAATATTTCAATCAGGCAGTAGCTGCATACAACCTGAAGGATTTAGAATCCGCATTTGATCAAATGTCTAAAGCCTTGAGCTATTACCCCAGTGACCGGCTCAAACAAATGATGGTAATAATGCTGAATACAATTTCCTCCAATAGCAGCAGGTATCCCCATCTGGAACAGGATGCTTATGCCAGGTTCGGTCATCTGAAGCAAGTTCCAATAGCCAACAACAGCGTAAAGTAGTCCGAAAAATAAAGGTGGTAAAGCAAGTTCTTGTTTGCTGAATTAATTGTTAACTACCTTTTATTTTTTTCTTTAAATTTAAGAATGCCCCTGACAGGAAAATTAATTTCTGCCATAGTATTATTCTGTACCATCCCTTGTTGGGGGCAGTTGCATACCATGTACCTGGTGGGTGACGCTGGAGAACCTTTTCATGACGGTAACCCGGTGCTTAAGCAAATTAGGTCGCATTTGTCCCGGGATCAGCACCCCACGTCCATCCTGTACCTCGGAGATAATATTTATCCAAACGGTTTACCTTCCGTGCTTAGTTCGGATCGAAAGCAGGCAGAAGATATAATGATTGGACAACTGGAGATCCTTAAAGGATTCAGTGGACAGGTGTTTGTAATTCCTGGAAATCACGACTGGGATAAGGGAAAGAGCGAAGGTTACCAACGTGTTAGGAACCAGGAAGTTTTCGTGGAGGATTATCTGGCAGCTATACTTGGCGACAGTGTTAATGCATTCTTACCAGACGGTGGATGTCCCGGGCCGGTAGAAATAGAACTTTCAGATGAAATTACCCTGGTTATCATTGATACCCAATGGCTGCTTCATCCATGGGATAAACCACGGCAGGCACATGGATGTGAAGTTGGTGATTACAAAGATGTATTCGATCAACTGGAAGAAATAGTCAGACGAAATGACCATAAAAAAGTGGTGGTTGCTGCGCATCACCCAATGTATAGTTATGGAATTCATGGAGGTGTGTCCAATGCCAGACAACATCTTTTTCCCTTAACGGATGCTAATGAGTCATTGTATATCCCATTACCGATAATTGGTTCAATTTATCCTCTTTACCTTAAGTTGTTGGGTAACATACAGGACATTTCACATCCCAAGTACAAAGCAATTAAGAGAACCCTGGAAAAGATATTCAATAATCATCCCAATCTTATTTATGTCTCAGGACATGAGCACTCACTGCAGTACATTAACAAGGACAGTACGCATTATGTGGTAAGCGGTTCTGGCTCCAAAAGCACGTTTGTTAAGCAGAAACAATACTCACAATATGCCTATGAAGGAGTTGGTTTCGCAAAATTAATATTTGAATCGAATGGAAATACCATACTTCAGTTTTGGAGCCCGCAATCAATTGAATCACCAATCTACCAACAAACGTTGTTCAACATGCCCTATAATCCCTTGCCTGATGCTCAAGATTTCAAGGTTGACTATACCGACAGTACAGTGGTGGTGAACGCCAGTGACCAATACGACACTGAAAAACCGGGGTTATTAGGTGAAAACTATCGTAAAGCCTGGAAAGCCAAAATTGAAGTGCCAGTATTCGACATTGGCAGAGAAAAAGGCGGATTTGAAATTGTAAAACGCGGTGGAGGTCAGCAAACCAGGTCGCTACGTCTGGAGGCAGCAGATGGCTATCAATATGTCCTGCGCTCTGTAGAAAAGTATGCGGAAAAGGCCATACCAGAAGCATTACTGAGTACAATTGGCGCCGATTTGGTACAGGACCAAATTTCCGCTTCTCATCCCTATGCCGCTTTCGTGATCCCTCCGTTGGCCAAAGCTGCGGAGGTTTATCACACCAATCCCGAACTATTCTATATCCCGGATGACCCCAGATTCGGCAAACACCGGGTAGACTTTGCGAATACCCTGGTGCTTCATGAGGAACGACCAAATGGCAACATGAAAGACATGCCGAACTTTGGGAGATCTAAAAAGATTATTGGTACCCCTGACCTTTTGGAAGATCTCTATGACGACAACGACAATGTGGTAGATCAACAATGGGTGCTCAAATCCCGCTTATTTGATATGTTTATTGCTGATTGGGACCGACATGATGATCAATGGCGCTGGGCTGGATTCAAGCAAAGTGGGGGCCGACTGTTCCGGCCAATTCCCAGGGACCGGGATCAGGCGTTCTTTGTAAGTGAAGGGTTCATAATGAATAAAGTGCAAAGAAAGTGGGCAATGCCAAAATTTCAGGGGTTTGACCAGAAATTCAAATACGTACCCGGATTTAATTTCAATGCTCGATATTTTGACCGTGATTTCCTCAATGAACCCTCACTTCAGGACTGGATAAGTACCGCCGATAGCCTTCAACACCGTTTAACCGATGAAGTCATTGAACAGGCTATCAGGCAATGGCCGGACCCAATTTATGAACTGGATGGTGAAAAAGTAATAGACCGCTTGAAGTCTCAACGCAGTAATCTCAAAGAATATGCTATTGAACAATATCTATTCCTGGCTCAGGCAGTTAGCGTTCGCGGCAGTAATAAAAAGGAGACTTTTCTGGTAGACCGGCTTGACGATCAACGTACCCGGGTACGAATGTATAAAAGGACTAAGGATGATGACCTGGACGAATTGATTTACGACAGAACCTTTATGCATGACGAAACCAAGGAAGTTCGCTTGTATGGATTGGACGGTGATGATCTATTCATAGTACAGGGATCTGTCAAAAAGGGTATGTTGGTGAGAATCATCGGAGGCGCTGGTTTGGACGAGATAAAAGATCAGTCACAAGTCAGGGGACTGCGAAATCTGACTAAGGTGTATGACACCAAACAAGGAAACCTGTTGGAAGTAGGCAGTGAAACCAAGGACCTTACTTCAAACCGTGCAAATGTAAATGCCTACAACCGTTATGATTTCAATTACGACAGGCTGATTCCGTTGATCATTGCCAGTTTGAACCGGGACGATGGAATATTTTTAGGTGGCGGCGCTATTTATGAGAACCATGGATTCAGGAAAGTTCCATTTAAAAGTCGTCATATATTTACCGGCCAGGGAGCGTTTGCTACCGGTGCCTTCCATATCAAACACGATGCTACATTCACCGATTTTCTGGGCCTTTGGGATTTGAAATTGGATACGGATGTTTCCGCACCCAATTCTGTCACCAATTTTTTCGGATTTGGCAACGAAACAGTCTTTGACAAACAGGCAGATGACGATTATAACGTTGACAAAGCTATTGACTATTATAGAATTCGGTTTAAGTATTTTAATCAGAAGGCTTTACTGCAAGCTCAAATAGGTCCACATGCAACTTTTAGTGTAGGTCATCACTTCCAGGCAACCAAGGTGGAGGATGACTATGACGGAGAAGACAGATACATCCTTGACCCGGACAATCTGCCAGATGGCGATAGTTTTTTTGACTGGAAGGCATTTGAAGGGGCGGTGGTACAGGTACATTATGACTCGCGGGACAACCCCAGAATGCCAACCAGGGGCTTGAATTGGATTACTGAATTTAGTGCCTATGCCGGACTCAATGATAAATCGGAAAACCTGGCGCGTATTAATTCGGAGCTGTCGTTTTACTTTAGTTTGCGTCTACCCTCAAGGCTTACAGTGGCCACCAGGTTTGGTGCAGGGCATAATTTCAGTAGTGGTGAGTTTTATCAGTCACAGGCGCTCGGAGGACTAACTAACCTTCGAGGGTATCGTAAAACAAGGTTCTATGGTGACAGTCGTTTCTATAACAATACTGAGCTTAGACTCAAGCTTGGGACATTGCGAAATCGTATTGTCCCAATCAGCTTGGGTATTTATGGGTTTAACGATCTTGGCAGGGTTTGGTATCAGAATGACCAATCCAATAAGTGGCACCATGGATACGGCGGAGGAATCTGGATATCGCCACTTAATGTGTCCGTTATATCGTTGGAACTAGGACGGTCCCAGGAAGAACTATTGTTTAATTTCAGATTGGGATTTTTGCTGTAAGCCCCGAAATTTTCGCAGCGAAATAGTATAATTCGAACCTCAGAAATTTATTGCAGACTGAAAAAGCAATAAACCCCCGATCAAAGTAATATTTTAACTGGCCCGAAGGGTTTAGAAAACCGGATTAACATATATTATATACCATTTGGTATATTTTAAGTATATTAATTGGTAAAATGCCAACTAAGCCTACAACTCAACTTAAAAAATCGGAACGCACCAGACGCTTAATTGTGGAAAAAGCCGCTCCACTATTTAATAAGCAGGGGTATTGGGGGACTTCGCTGCAGGATATTATTGAAGCAACAGGACTAACCAAGGGGAGCATATATGGCAATTTTTCAGGAAAGGACGAACTTGCAGTTGCGGTATTTAAACACAATAGCCATTATATATTGAGGAAAGTTAAGTCCATAACACAATCTGACAATAACGCCAGCAGGAAACTTTTTATGATCACCGATTTCTATCGACAATATATCTACAGTCCAGAGCTAAGTGGAGGATGTCCTATTTTAAATACTGCAACGGAAGCCGACGATTCCCATCCGGATCTCAAAGATTTAGCGCTTGAGGCTCTGGATTATGTCAGAAGGTCATTTATACACATTTTGAATAATGGGATTCGAAGTGGGGAATTCAACCCTGAGATTGAGGTGGAGCAAACTGCTACCCTTTTCCTGGGACTGATAGAAGGCGGTATTTTGCAAACCAAGCTATACAATAAATCCAAATACCTGCTTGATTGTTTGAACCATATCGATCAAACAGTAAAAGAGATGTGTATGCAAAAATAAATATACCGATCAGTATATTTTAAAGACTTACAAACTCAACCCGGCGGTTGGCAGCTTTTCCTTCAGGGCTATCGTTTTCAGCTACTGGTTCCGCCTCACCCTTTCCTGCTACCGACAATCGGTCTGCCGAAATATTAAAATCATTAACCAGCGAAGACTTAACTGCCTCTGCCCTGCGTTGTGACAAACTTAGGTTTTCCTGGTCGTTCCCATCACTGTCAGTATGTCCAATGATGTTTAATTTCATACCGGACTCTTCTTGCATGGCCAAAGCTATTTGGCGCAACACTCCGTAAGATTCAGGTTGGATGTTAGCAGAATTAACATCAAATAAAATCCCATTGGTAGAAACCATTCCGTCCCTTAGAAGTTGCCCTCTCAAATCCAGACCACCCTCAGCAATCTTAAGATTCCTAATAAAAATATCCTCTTTGCCATCCTTAAAATAATACGGTCTGAACTTTAGATATTTAATAGTATTGCCGGTAGGTACCAACCTGGGCACATCAATATATTTTGTTTCGTTTACCCAAAGTCGGAAACGTGTTTTGTTTACAGCAATGGAAATATGCGGTAGGTTAAGCACTTGCTGCCTGATGTCTCCATCCAACTGATTATTAATCACTGATTTGCCATTAACCACATTCCTCACTCTAAAACCCACCGGGTGGTATTGACAAAACGGTATACGTGTGGTAATGAAGTTCTTACCTTGGTTAAAAGTGTTGTTATCGTCCAAAAATATTTCCAGCAAAGTTGAAGAGGCGGTTTTTTGGTCTAAACCCCTGGTTGCAAGGTCAAACTCAATGGTATATTCTTCAGGTAGCTCGTTTGGCAGGTCCGGGATGTAATCTGATCCGCTTCTGATTTGAAACCACTTATCATCAGAGTCTCCAAGTGTGACTACTTCTCCGGTACCGTTAGTGTTCCAACGAGCAGGAAAGTCCCCTACTGCATCCTCACTAAAATCGTCGAATACCATTAACTGTTCTCCAGGAACATAGTCGAACTTGGTATTTACCGCAAAGTTGGCCGTGCTTGACTCAGCAACCGTGCCTGTGGTCTGAGCGCCTGTAGTACCGTCAACAGCAGTCGTCCCTGGATTTGCTGCTTCCTGTGGTACCTGGTCGGTTTGCGGATCTTCATCACCCCCCGTGACCGTCTCACCTACTCCTTGTTCTACTTTGTCCAGCCCCAGATCGGTAGCCTGATCGAACCTTTTATTGACCCGGTCCTCAACTTTCCTTTGTATCCTCTTTCCCAGGCCCTTCAACTGTGCGGAGCACTGATCAGCAGTAAAACTTATTAAAATAACTGGTAACAGAACAAAAACGAACCTTTTCATGGCTGAATAATTTTGGGATTTTAGGTCTAAGTAATTTAGCAATTTTTCTAAAAATAATCATAGAATGCTCATGGATTATAGCAAGATTGATTGGTGTTTTAAGTAGTTTGTTTAATTTTTATTACATTTTATTAAACATAATATTCTTCTATTGGTTCTTATGGTATTAGAAACTTTAAACACCATAGAAATGAATATAGGAATAATTTTTAAACAGAGATTTATCTATCTGTTACCATGGGTGATGACTGCTTTAGTAGCAGTAGCCTGCGACAATGATGACGAAGGGCCGATTATACCGGTCAACGAAGACATAGTAAGTATTGCACAAGGCACTCCCGAACTAAGTAGTTTGGTAACCGCACTATCTAAATACCCGGATCTGGTTAGCACATTGAGTAATACCGGGACATTTACTGTTTTTGCTCCAACTAACCAGGCGTTTACTGCAGTACTTGCCGCACTTGGTCAAACCACGATTGATGACCTTCCTGAGGATGTACTGCGCGATATTCTGGAATACCATGTGATAGCGTCAGAACTGTTTGCATCCGGCCTTTCAGATGGGCAGACCCTTGCAACGGTTAATGGATCTGATGTTGTAGTGTCTATAACCGGCAACACTGTGCTTATCAATGATGCACAGGTTACTTCATCCGACATCGACGCCTCTAATGGTGTGGTACATTTGATAAATGCGGTATTAGTCCCACCGTCAATGCTACCGGTTGTTGGAACTATAGTGGCGCCGGTATTTTTTAACCAGGATTTTACCACCTTGGTGGCAGCGGTACTGGCAGCGGACGGCGATATCTTGTCATTATTGTTAAGTAATGGGCCTTCGGGGAACGGACTTACATTGTTCGCACCTACCAATGAAGCTTTCGAAGCGGCCGGGATTACCGATTTACCTGACGCAGCTACATTAAATGCAGTATTGCAGTACCATTTACTTGATGCCACGGTTACCAGCGGTGAATTACCATCAGGCAGCGCTGAAATTCAGACTCTAAATGGCAATTTTTATTTGAGCAATGTAAATGACGGTGTATTTATAAACGGAGCAACCCAGGTCACTGAAGTAGACTTAACCGGTTCCAATGGGGTGGTGCATATAATTGATCAAGCACTGGTTCCTCCAAGTCAAAACATTGCTGAAATTGTAAGTGCCTTTGCTGCGGCTGATCCGACAGAATTCACATTACTTCTCGCAGCCCTGCAAAGAGCTGAATTGGTTGAGACGTTCACCGGAGATGGCCCGTTTACCGTGTTTGCTCCAACCGATGCTGCATTCAATAGTGCCGGATTTCCAGATCAGGCATCGATAGAGGCTGCAGACCCACAAGTACTGGCTGGTATTTTGACCCATCATGTGGTAAATGCGAGCGCTTACGTCTTTTCTACAGATCTCTCTGATGGACAGGTTATACAAATGCTAAACGACCAGAATGTAACTGTGGATCTTCAAAATCTGTCGATTCAGGATGCCACTGGCTCGAATCCGCCGGCAGCGCTGGTTCCTGACTTACTAAATATTCTTGCCACAAATGGAGTAATTCATGTAATAGATCAGGTATTGCTACCCGTGCAATAATCCGGTTAAATTAACTTATTGCTTGAAATCAAAGCCTGGGATCCATAGAGGTCCTGGGCTTTGATAGTTTTGACCTCGAAATTTAAATTTCTTTCACTTTGTGGAGCATTATTTCCATTTTAGATTAGCTAAACCGAGTTAACTATGGAACAATTAAAATTTTCACCAAAGGACGGTTTCCCGTATTATTTTCAGTTTGTAAAGAATAAAGATTTGGAGACACTTTTTTCTTCGCATTCAACTTTTTCATTTCTGAAATCAATTAATGAAGAAAAAGCGGAGATTCGTTATGCACCGGATAAATGGAGCATCAAACAGGTTGTTGGGCATATTACCGATCATGAAAGAATAAAGATGTTTCGTGCTTTTCAATTGAGCAGAAAGGAAACAGTGCAACTATGGGGCTATGACCAAAACTTATTGGTCAGTAACAGCCGCTTTGAGGAGTTAACCTTCAAACAATTATTAAATGATTTTGAAAGCATAAGAAAGGGATCTATTAGTTTTATCCAAACTCTGTCTGAAAGGCAATTGAAAATAAAAGGCTGGGCTAAACAATATGAGATCACCCTGGAAGACTTTCTTAAGTCAATTGTTGGACACGAAATGCACCATATCAATATTATCAAAGAACGGTATCTAACGTAGCTACGATTGGTTGGTAAGTCGCCATTGAACAGTAATGATCCTATGGGTACTTCAGAGTGGAAAAACAAAGTTGCATATTCTCAACCACGGCAATGGCAAATACGCACCATTTACCATCGGCTATTCGATAGCTGATGTATCCGGCTCTGTATATTCGATTACCCGGTCGAAACCGGCCGATGCGGTGTAGTCTCGCAGGACTTTTTTCAATTCTCCTGATTCCTGAAACTCAACTAGAACGCCTTTGTGCATGGAGTACATGATATCATAAAAACCATCCCTGGAATCTAACTTATCTACCAGTCCATTATAAGTATAGGAACTGAACGAGACCCAAATGCTATCTTCCTCTATCTCATTTATCTTAAATAAAAAGTGATTGTATTCTGAGGTTTCGTCCGGACCTTTAATAATGTACACATCGCCAACCTGGGGATTCTCAACATATGATTGTTCAAGATTTGCATTCTGAACACTTCTGAATGAAAAGAATGCTACCGCAATAAATATCACTATCAAACCGGAAAAAAGAGACTTTGGATGGCTTACTTTAGATTTCAGTTGTCTGATAGTAACCTTCATTTCGTCAGGTAATGTCTTTTCTTCCGTGTCCAGTTGACAGTGTGCACATACAATTTTGGCTGACTTTTTAAAAGGAAAAAGAGGAATCCAAAATATGTGCAGGTAATGGGCAAAGATGGCCAAGACTGATTTTTTTTCACCACATTTCGGACACTGGTAGGCGTCAAGCTCCGCTTGTTTAATATTTTTCGAGTTCCAACCGTAAATAATCATATCAGAATAATAAATGTGCAGTCCAAGTAAGCAGTAACCTGCTTTTATTCCAATTCTGGTCCCCTTGATTAAATACACTTGTAAGATTAATCTTGATTATTAGGTCATACCTATGACTTTCGATAGTCACCGTGCAGGTGCACGCGCATGTCAATGGAAATCTAAAGAAGAGCTGGTTTGTCGATCCTTGGTGGGTATTATGTGGGAATTGCCAGATTCGAACTGGCGACCTCTTGCCTGTCAAGCAAGCGCTCTAAACCAACTGAGCTAAATCCCCATATATAGTGTGGGTGTGAGTGTGAGTTTGAGTTTGAGTTTGGGTGTCACTTTACAAAAGTAGTTATTCTGATAACTGATTTCAAGCTTTATGGTTAATAGAAAACTTTCGCTTTAGCAAAAAAAACAAGTTAACTCATGGTGCTTGTTGTACTTGACCGAACAATTGAAAATTGTTCCTGCCTGGCATTTGTGCCTGAGTAAAGCAGATACTATATTTAGTGAAATTCGTAACTACAACACTATGCATGATTTCAGAGTTGATGACACCGTTTGTTTGATTACCAGCCCAAACGATGTTATGAAAGTCTGCTCTGTATTTGGTCAACGCCTGGTTGAATGTACCTGGATCGGTAAGGAAGGAAGATTGTACAAAAATAGTTTTCGGCCAGAATCACTTCGATTGGTAACCGCCGATGACCCGGCGGGTATACATCATCAGGATCATTTCCTCAGGATCAATACCGATGAAGAAGAGGATAGTTTTACATTATAGCAAGAGCAAGAGTAAGGAGCATACAGTCCTTGGTCAAAAGTTATATGCTTTTTACCCTTGCTCTTGCCCGCCTGCGGCTCGGCAGGTTGATTACCTACGACTCCTTTTTCAACTCCACGTTACACACGATATCCACTTCCTCGCCAACCACTAGTCCTCCGGCTTCCATCGCCGCATCAAATTTCATATTGTAATCAAAACGGTTGATAGTTCCTTTTACCTTGAATCCCGCTTTGGTATTTCCATAAGGATCCTTAATGGTGCCCCCATGTTTCACCTCCATTTCAACCGGTTTGGTGATATCTCTTATGGTCAGATCTCCGGTTAAGGTATAATTTTTCCCCTCCACCTGCTTAAGTATGCCATTAGTAAACTTAATTTCCGGAAACTCCTTGGCATTGAAAAAATCATCCGATTTCAAGTGGCCATCACGCTTTTCATTGCCCGTATTTACACTGGATACGTCCACGGTAAAACTGACATCGCTGCCGGAGAAATCATCCCCTTTGCTTACCACCTTCCCTTCGAACGATCCGAACTTTCCGGTAACATCTGAAATAACTAAGTGTTGTACACTGAACTCGATATTTGTATGAGCCTTGTCAAAGCTCCAATTGACTTGTGCGGTAGCTGTGTAACCAGCCAGCATCAATCCTGTCATTAATGATAGTAACCTCATTTTGATTATTTAGTTGATTAAAAAAAATTTAATAAGTCTATTCACGTATTCTGAATATAAATGTTGCAACATACATTGAAACAACTCCTTTTGTGTAACATTTATTTACTATTTATATTATCATATTACTACTATAATTAGTATTTTTGTTAATGGAAAAACCCGTAATAAAAGGTCGCGGAGCGCAATTAAACCTACCCAATACCTTCAGTAAACAACATTACAGTGTGGAAGATTCCACCACAGGAAATAAAGAAATATCTACTTCACCCACTACTCAGTTTTTCTATGAAAACCCGGTTAAAATTGTGAGTGTTTCGGAAAGTCCCGATCTTGGTGTTATGCATTCTATCAATCCTTACCAGGGATGTGAACATGGATGTGCCTATTGCTATGCCCGGAATTCACACAACTACTGGGGCTTCAATTCAGGATTAGAGTTCGAGAGTAAGATCATTGTAAAAAGAACGGCTCCGCAAATGCTGGAACGTTATCTGTCTGGGTATCAGGGTCAGGTCACCCCAATTCTACTTTCCGGAAATACGGATTGCTACCAGCCTGCTGAAAGAACATTTCAACTAACCAGAAAAATGCTTGAAATCTTTTACAAGTTCCGTCATCCGGTTAGCATTATTACTAAGAATCATTTGATATTAAGAGACCTGGACATTCTGTCTAAATTGGCGGGAGAAAAACTTGTCAACGTTTTTGTGTCAATAACTACCCTGAACGAAACCATAAGAAGAAAAATGGAACCGCGAACCGCCTCGGTTAAGAAACGACTGGAGGTAGTCGAAACCCTGACTCAAAACAGTATCCCGGTAGGGGTTATGAATGCCCCCATAATCCCTGGGCTAACTGACCATGAAATCCCTATGATACTTAAAGAAACGGCCGCCAGGGGTGCCTTAACCGCCGGTTATGCACTTGTCCGCCTTAACGGGAATATCGGTACAATTTTTGAAGATTGGATTAATAAATCGTTTCCAACCAAAGCCAGCAAAGTGCTGAATCAAATTGCTGCCTGCCATGACGGTAAGTTAAATGATTCGCAATGGCACCGAAGACAAAAAGGATCAGGCAATATTGCGGACATGATCTCGCAGGTTTTCAAAACCTCACGCACCAAATATTTTGATGGCCGTAAGATGCCTGTACAGCATAAACACAAATTCAGAAGAGGAGGAAACCACGTTCTTAGCTTTGATCTATGAGTTCAGATCTATGATATGCCTAATTTCGAAGATCCAAAAGATCAGAGTTCAGAGATATCTACTTGCGTAGCAAGTAGATCATCCAGTGTTTCCCTCCTTCGAATCAGATGCGAGTTGCCGTCCAAAACCAGCACTTCAGCCGGTCGCAACCTGCTATTATAATTTGAAGCCATACTAAATCCGTAGGCTCCGGCATTTTTAATGGCAATAATGTCCCCGGCAGTAACTTCATTCAGAGTTACGTTCCAGCCAAGAGTATCGGTTTCACATATGTAGCCGACCACGGCGTATACCCTGGTATGGCCGTTCAGGTTGGAAATGTTAACCATTTCGTGGTGTGAATCATACATCATGGGTCTTAATAAGTGATTCATACCAGAGTCTACTCCTACGAATACCGTAGCTGGTGTAGTTTTAACCACATTGGCGTTGACCAATAAGGTCCCTGCCTCGCTCACTAAAAATTTCCCTGGCTCGAACCATAATTGGAGCGGCCTGCCATAGGTATCACAGAAATCGTTAAAAACGGTCCCCAGTTGTTTTCCTAGGTCTACGATATCTGTTGCGGGGTCACCTTCCTGATAGGAAACTTTAAACCCACTGCCAAAGTCAATATAGTCCAACTCCGGGAAGTTCTCGGCAATCCCCAGTAAGATACTGGCACCCTTTAAAAATACTTCGGTATCCAGAATATCAGATCCGGTATGAATGTGCAGCCCATTTATTCGCATGCCGTGCCGGTTAACGATCTCCATAATCTCCGATAACTGTAACACGGATATACCAAATTTGCTGTCGATATGGCCGGTAGAAATCTTTAGGTGACCCCCAGCCATGATATGCGGATTGAATCGAATACAGCAAGGCTTACTGCTACCATAGGTTTCACCAAATTTGTCCAACATGGGAATATTATCTATAGTCACCTGGACATGCTGATCAGCCGCCCATTTAATCTCATCGAAATCAACACAGTTAGGGGTGAACTGAAGCTCATTGGTCTTGTACCCGGCAGCCAATGCCAATTGGAGTTCTTGTTTTGACACTACATCCAGATCTACCCCCAACGAGCGCATTAGCTTTAATATGGAAATATTAGTAAGCGCTTTGGCTGCGTATTTTATGCGCATATCTAATCCTGAAAAAGCCGTACGCATGAGCTGCACTTGTCTTGCGATAACCGACCCGTCATAAACATATAGTGGTGTACCGTATTTACGCGTTAGATCCTCAACATCTAATCCCTGTATCCGGTACCTGCTGTCTACAATTTCCATCTTGACCTAATTAAAAAAAGATGTTGACTTAACATCCCTGATCAAAGGTAATTGAAATAATAAAATTTGAAAACAATCCCTTCCCTTCTCCGGTAGGGGAATAAGCAATCACTACACCGCATTCACATCCCACCGCCAAAAACATAACCCAACCAGACACTAACTCATCAATTCGCCAACTCATTAATTCACCAACTCACCAATTCACCAACTCACCAACTCACTAATTCACCAACTCATTAATTCACCAACTCACCAACTCATTAATTCACCAACTCACTCATTCACCAACTCACCAACTCACCAATTCACCAACTCACCCATTCACCAACTCACCAATTCACCAACTCACCAAACTCACAAATTCACCAACTCACCCATTCACTAATTCACCAACTCACCAATTCACTCATCCACTAATTTCCAATTGCTGTGGGTTGATTTTATTCTTTTTCATATCTTAACCTCTTGTTTACCGCCAATCATCTAGCCTGGTCTAGGTTTTACACCATTATTCTATTATGACCACCTTCAGAAAAGTAATAACCCCATTTGTTTCAGCACTATGCACATTTTCTTTACTTTTTAGTTGTTCCCCTGAGACCAACCATCTGACACTTAACAAAGACAACCACGTTGTCCTTATCGGTAACAACCTGGGATCGAGAATGATGAATTTCGGATTTTTCGAGACCGAATTACAGTTGCGGTATTCTGATAGTTTACTGATAATACGCAATATGTGCGATGGTGGAAATACCCCTGGGTTCAGGCCTCACTCGGGCAGGGAATCTCCATGGGCTTTTCCGGGTGCAGAACAATTTTATGGTGAGCTAGCCAAAAACTCAGGTAGTCAGGGTCATTTTGAGACACCCGACCAATGGTTGACCAGACTGGAAGCTGACTTAATTATCGGATTTTTCGGTTTTAGTGAATCGTACGGGGGTGAAGCTGGAATCGATAATTTTAAGCAGGAACTCCAGGCATTCATTACTCATACTTTAAGTCAAAATTACAATGGAACCAACGCCCCGAAGTTGGCGCTGGTTTCTCCAATTGCCTTCGAAGACCTTACCGATAGCATGGATGTTCCGGATGGCGGGCAGGAAAATGCCAATTTATCACTTTATACGGAGGCAATGCGTGAGGTGGCTGCAGCAAACCAGGTAATCTTTGTGGATGTCTATACTGCCAGCAAACGATGGATGGACGGTAAATCAGAGCCGCTTACTATTGATGGTTTGCAGCTTAATGAAGCAGGATACAGGATATTCAGTAAGTTTTTAGCGGACCAGCTGTTTGGAAAACAAAAAGCCTCCTCGGAGTACCGACAGTTAGTTCATGATGCTGTAATGGAAAAGAACTGGCTGTGGCACAATGATTATAAAATACCCAACGGTGTGCATGTTTTTGGTCGCAGGTATAACCCTTTTGGCCCGGATAATTACCCTGCGGAACTAACCAAAATCCGCGAAATGACCAAAATCCGCGACCAGGCGATTTGGAAATCGGCTAAAGGTGAAAGAACCAACCTTCAAGCAGCAGATAGTAAAACCAGCCCGCTGCCACCGGTAGAAACCAACTTTAAACTGGAAATAGACGGCGCAGCTCCAAGATATGTCTACGGTGATGAAGCCTTGGCTACTTTTACCACTGCACCTGGCTACCATATTGAATTATTCGCCTCTGAAGTTGAGTTTCCGGATTTAGCCAATCCGGTACAGATGTCCTTTGACAATCAGGGCCGGTTATGGATTGCCACCATGCCCAGCTACCCTCACTGGAAACCTGGTGACCCAAAACCCAATGATAAGCTGTTAATCCTTACTGATGAAGATGGGGATGGCAAAGCCGACAAGCAAATGGTTTTTGCAGACAGTCTTCATTTACCTACAGGATTCGAAATTACCCCCCGGGGTGTGTTTGTTGCCCAGGGTACTAATCTGGTGGTTCTAAAAGATACAGACGGTGACGATCGTGCTGATACCAGGGAAATTGTGCTCAGCGGATTTGATGACCACGATACCCATCATGAAATTAGCGCTTTTACCGCGGACCCCTCTGGCGCTATCTACATGGGAGAAGGTGTTTTTCTTCATACCAATGTGGAAACTCCTTATGGTACCATAAGGGCAACTAACGGAGGCTTTTACCGTTACAATCCTTCCCGTCATCATCTTGAGCGAACCGCTCAAATACCCATTCCCAATCCATGGGGTATTGCATTTGATGAATGGGGTCAAAATTTTTTCGCCGAGACTTCCGGACCTGATGTCCGATGGATGCTGCCTGCCACCATCAAGCCCCGGTATGGTGTTTCCATTCACAAATCCTTCAATCTTATTGAAGACAAGCACCGTGTTCGCCCCACTTCCGGACTGGAATTTGTTTCCAGTAGACATTTTCCGGATGAGGTCCAGGGAGATCTGCTGGTCAATAATACCATCGGATTTCTGGGAACCAAACAGCACAAAATATCTGATGACGGTACCGGGTATACTTCCAAGCACCGTCATGATCTGTTGCAATCTAATGATATCAATTTCCGGCCGGTAGACATGGAGTTCGCTCCCGACGGGTCTTTGTATCTGGTCGACTGGCACAATTTACTGGTAGGTCATATGCAGCACAATGCTCGGGACCCGTTGCGCGACCACAAACATGGGCGGATTTATCGTATTACTTATCCATCCCGCCCTTTGGTAAAGCCGGCAAAAATACACCAAGCCACTATTAATGAGTTGTTGGATAATCTTAAACTGCCGGAATACCGTACACGCTATCGTACCCGTCGGGAATTACGAGCCCGTGACGCCCAAAGTGTATTGGCAGAGCTCGAGTTATGGGTAAGTGAATTGGACTCCAAAGATGACAACTATGATCATCATTTGCTGGAAGCCCTGTGGGTAAGCTGGGGAATAAACCAAATCGATCAATCATTGCTAGAGCAAATATTCGAATCTGACGATTTCAGGATCCGGGCAGCCGCGGTAAGGGCAGTACGCTATATGGGGCATCAGTTGGACAACCGGACAGATCTTTTACTTCAGGCTGCTGCTGATCCTCATGGCAGGGTACGGCTGGAAGCCATAGTGGCCGCTTCATGGTTAGATAAGGAATCCGGGCTTCAGATAATTCAGACTGCCTCAGAGCATCCATTGGACGAATGGATGGTACACGCATTCCAAACTGCCGAAGCGCATTTGAACGGCAGGTCTTTAGAAGAAGCCAAAGAAGAGCAAGCCAAAAGCCACCTGAAAGATAACGACCTGGCCTTATTCAATATTGGAAAAGAAGTTTACGAAAGGGACGGGTCATGTATCACCTGTCACCAGGTAGACGGTAAAGGGCTTGACGCCTCCGGTTTCCCTCCGCTGGCTGGCACCAAATGGGTTTTGGGTAATGAAGAGCGACTGATTAAAATTGCCTTGAACGGGCTATACGGACCAATTACAGTATTAGGTAAGGAATACAAAGGGCAGGTCCCAATGACACCTAATAAGGACCTGCTCGAGGATGAAGAGCTCGCCGCAGTACTAACCTATGTTAGAAACGCCTTTGGTAACAAGGCCAGTGTGATAACTGTTGAACAGGTAAAAACAGTACGTGAAAAGACCAACTCGAAGCAGGGATTCTATACCGCCGAGGAACTTCTGGAGCTACATCCTGACAAGCTCTTGAACTGATTCCATTCTGGGTATTTCTTGTAGTAAAGAATATTATTCTGGTATCGATCGGGGGTTAGCCGGCTGAGCCTAACGATTCCAACTGTAGTTTGTTAAATAATGTTAAATACCTGCCAGTGAGTGATTAATCCGATACTTTTGTAGTGATGACACGCAGAACGATTCGCTTGATTTCCATTTTAATGGGACTGTCTTTGATAGGGCTGGTTAGCTTTCAGCTGTATTGGATTAACAGCTCCCTCAAAATTAGCGAAGAACGCTTCAAACAGGACGTTCACCAGGCTCTGAACAATGTGGCCGCAAAACTAGAGCAGCAAGAAGCCCTTTTTACCATTAGCAATAGCTTTGAGACTTCGTTTGATTTAAACGAGCTGGACTCATTGGCTTTTGATACCCTGAAACTCATTGATAGAAATGCAAATTCATACTATCGAAACAGGGACAGTCTGGCCACCAGGGGAAAGTCACAACTGGAGGTAAGTGTTGAACAGGAGGGGTTCAGGCTGGATTTCGAACAAGAAAACCAACTGAAGGCCAGGTCCATCAGCCCATCATCAGAAGGTGATTTAGAACTTGAAATCCTACAAATCCAACGAAAAGCAGATTCTATAAAAGAACGGTCAAGATTGGAAAACAAATCTGAAATGGTAACTATAATCCTGGATGAGCTGCTGACCGGCAAAAGAAAATTGTCCAACCGTCTTCAACCTGAGCAACTGGACTCTTTGCTGACCCTGGAACTCGCCAACAAAGGTATTGGAATAGACTATTTCTATGGGGTGCTGGATCAGGATCAGGACTCATTAATCTATATCGGAGAAAATAGCAGCGCCTATGAACTGATAAAATCTGATCTCAGGGTTACCTTGTTTCCCAATGACATTATTGGCAATATAAATTACCTGATAGTCCATTTTCCACAACAACAGCAATACCTTATCAGAAAAACCTGGCTCCCGCTGGTCCTGGCACTAGTACTAATCCTGATCGTTGTACTCTGCTTTGCTTATTCCATATTCACTATTATCAGGCAAAAGAAACTGTCTACGGTAAAAAATGACTTTATAAATAACATGACCCATGAGTTTAAGACTCCCATTTCTACCATCGCTTTGGCCACTGAGGCTCTCCAGGACCAAACTGTAGTACGAAATACTGGAGTAAGAGAACGTTATCTGAAGATAATTGATACTGAAAACCAGAGGCTAAGCCGGCAGGTGGAAAAAGTGCTTCAAATTGCCAGCATCGAAAAAGAAGACTTTGAGCTAAAAATCGAAAATGTCGATGTGCATAAAACTATCGAGAAGGTATTGCAAAATATTGCCATACAAGTTGAAAAGAAAGGAGGAAGCATCACTACAGACTTGCAGGCTAGCAAACAACTGATTCCTGCTGACGAGCATCATTTGACCAACATAATTTATAATTTATTGGATAATGCGAATAAGTATACCACCGGGCCGCCACAAATCAGTATTACCACCAACGACTACCCCGGTAAAGGTATCTGGATTAGAGTGATTGACAACGGTATCGGCATGACCAAGGAGGTAATAAATAGAATTTTTGATAAATTCTATCGCAAACCTACTGGTAATCTGCACGATGTTAAAGGCTTCGGACTGGGACTGTCATATGTTAAGACTCTGGTTGAAGCACATGGTGGCAACATTGATGTAAAAAGTTCAACTGGAAAAGGTAGTGTTTTCGAAATATTTTTACCTGGCACAAACTCATGAATAGGGACAAATTATTGATAGTTGAGGACGACGAAAACCTTGGGCAGATTCTTAAGGAGTACCTGGAGTTAAAGGGTTTTGCCACTCATCTTGCCCGGGATGGTGAAGAAGGTCTTTCTGAATTCAACAAACAGGATTTCAATCTTTGTATTCTTGACATTATGATGCCAAAAAAGGATGGCTTTACCCTTGCCAGGGAGATCAAATTACTTGACAGACAGGTTCCCATAATATTCCTTACTGCCAAGTCCATGAAAGAAGATACCATTGAGGGGTTCAAAATTGGCGCGGATGATTATGTGACCAAACCCTTTAGCATGGAAGAACTGTTGTTAAGAATCACCGCTGTACTAAGGCGTTCCGGGGGAATGAAACTCGAAAAGAAGACTTCATATGAATTCGGAAAGTTCATTTTTCATTATGATCAGCAGCTGCTTGAATTTGATAAGCAGAAACAGAAACTAACCTCGAAGGAGTCTGAACTGCTTCGACTTTTATGTCAAAATATGAACCAGACGCTGGATCGTTCCGCTGCCTTAAAGATGATATGGAAAGATGACAGCTATTTCAATGCCCGCAGCATGGATGTGTATATTGCCAAGCTTCGAAAACACCTGAAGAAAGACCAGAATATACAAATACTAACCATCCATGGAGAGGGATTCAAACTTGTTTCTTTAACCTAGATTGAGTAGCTTTATTATTAGCCTACTGCGATAAATATAATAGATAATAAATAGGACCTCATCCTATTTTCTCAATCCTTTCAAGAGGATTCAAAGGCACAAATCATGATTCAAATAATTCCTTCAATTACTGTTATAAAGGGCAGGAGTGCCCGTCTCATGCAGGGAGACTTCAACCGTGAAACCGTTTATGATCAAAGCCCGCTTGAAGTAGCGAAACAATTCGAAGACGTGGGAGTTTCTAAAATACACCTGGTGGATTTGGAGGGGGCCAGACGCGGAGCATCCATTAATTTTGAAGTACTCGAAGCGATTACCGGCCACACCGATCTGGAAGTCAGTTTTAGCGGCGGTTTATACAATGATGGTGATATAATTAAGGCTTACGAGTATGGGGCCTCCAATATTATTGCAGCTACTATCGCGGCTTACCGGCCTGAATACTTTGCTTCCTGGATTGTGTCATATGGCAGGGAGAAGATCACCCTTGGCGCTGATTCAATTAATGGTAAAGTAGCCATCCGGGGATGGCAAAAGGACACTGAAATCGATTTGTATGAGCATATTGAACATTTTTTCAGCCGTGGACTTAAGTATGTGAAAACTACAGATATTCCAAAACATGGTACTATGAGCGGACCGTCTCTTGAGTTATATCGGGAAATACTGGACCGCTTCCCCGGAATCTGTTTATTGGCAAGTGGAGGTGTGCGCTCCGCAGATGACATTGACAAACTTAGGGAACTGGGCGTTTGGGGGGTAGTTTTCGGTAAAGCGTTTTATGAGGGTGCGATTACGTTAAAAGACCTGGAAAAGTATTTGGTAAACGCCTAAATTTTGGGCCTTACTAAATGATCCAAAAGCGAGTTAATGTCCATTACCTTGATCCCGATGGAGTTTTGCGTATTACCACGCTGTGGAAACCTGAAAACATCTTCAAACTTTATCTTATAAATCAGATAGAAGAAGTAGTTAAATGAGCTTTTTGAAATGTCGGCTCTTTCCTTATCCTTAACCTTGCCGTTGTCAGTTACCTGATCTTTTTGTTCTGTTTCGCTGTCCTTTTGGTACATCTGCTCCTCTTCATTTTCTTCCCTGGCCTCAGTTTTACCAGTATTTTCTGGGTTTGCATCCGCCGATACCTGATATGGAACAGCAGTCAATAAAACAACAAAAAGAATTATTAAATATTTTAGAGTTTTTGAAAGTCTCATTTAGTAAGTTCAATATCTTTACTCCTAAGTATTGAATAACGAGGCTTACAGGCAAAAAGTTACAATCCGGCCCCTTCCAAAAATTGCGCACTTAAGTTCATGTTGAAGATTTCCGATTTGCCACAAATCATGAATGGTCAAATATTACATTTGACCCAGGATCATTCTGTAAGCAGGTTGCTGACGGACAGCCGGCAGTTGGTGGTGCACCCGGAAGCGATCTTTTTTGCTATTCATGGCGAGAACCACGATGGACATCAATACCTGGAGCAAGTATTGTCCCAAAATGTGGTCAATTTTGTAGTTGAAAGGTCCGGTTCCAGTTTACCAACTGCCTTCTCGAAGGCTAATGTAATAGTTGTAAAAAATAGTATTCGTGCGCTGCAGGCACTTTCCGCCTTCCATCGGTCAAAATTTGATATCCCAATAATTGGTATTACAGGCAGCAATGCAAAAACCATTATTAAGGAATGGTTATTTCAATTATTGGATGATCAGCACGTGGTTAAAAGCCCGAAAAGTTACAACTCTCAAATTGGTGTGCCTCTTTCGGTTTGGCAACTAAATACAGGAGCAGATCTTGGTATTTTTGAAGCAGGAATTTCCAGAAAAGGCGAAATGGAGCATTTGGCTGAAGTTATCCGACCTACCATTGGGATATTCACCAATATCGGAACCGCCCACGATGCCGGTTTCGCGGATGTCAGGGAGAAGATCCGTGAAAAGTGTATATTATTCCGAGAATCAAGTACTATTATTTATCGTAAGGATCATGTACTGGTTCATGAAGAAATCTCCAAACTTTTCCCGGATCACTTGCTTTTCGGATGGTCAACCAAGGGTGGAGCCAAATTAAACTTCATATTAACTACCAAAGATGCCGAGACAACTGTTCGATGGGAATTCCCAGATCCTGGGCAGGTAATTTTACCTTTTGTTGATAATGCTTCGGTAGAAAATGCACTTCATTGCCTGGCATTCCTGCTGTCGCAGGGTTATGCAACAGATCACATTCAAAGAAGAGTAGGTTTTTTACAAAATATTCCTCATCGGCTGGCATTGAAGCAGGGAGTTAACAACTGTTATCTGGTAGACGATACCTACAACAATGATTACGCCGGATTGGGAATAGCCCTGGACTTCCTGAACCAGCAGCCGCATGGAAAGGGAAAAGTGTTAATCCTTTCAGACATTAAACAGGCTTCCGGTACATCCCATTCCTTATATCAATCCGTAGCTGAAAGAATAAGATCTTATGGGATCAACCGGTTTTTTGGAATTGGCGAAAATCTCGAAAAACACCGGGAATTGTTTCCCCCTGATTCAGAATTCTTTAGTACCACTGAGGATTTCCTTGAGTGGATGAACCACCATCCCTTTGAAAACCAACTCATACTTATTAAGGGTGCACGAGTTTTTACTTTTGAAAACATAGTACAACAACTGCTCAGAAAACATCACGGTACTGTGCTGGAAATTAACCTTGATGCCCTGGCACATAATCTTAATTTTTTCAGAAAAAAGCTACCCGCCAAAACCAAACTAATGGTAATGGTAAAGGCGTTTGCCTATGGAACCGGTAGTCATGAAGTGGCGAACCTACTGCAATATCATGGTGTGGATTATCTGGGCGTTGCCTATACAGATGAAGGGGTTGATCTGAGAAAAAGAGATATTACCATTCCTATTATGGTAATGAATCCAACTCCGGATGATTTCAGTCAACTGGTTGATTATCAATTGGAGCCTGAAATTTATAGTTTGGAATTATTGGACCAATTCAAGCAGTTCTGTATTGAAAAAAATATCGCTCATAATGTTCATATTAAAATAGACACTGGGATGCATCGGCTGGGCTTTGACCTGAGTCATATTGATGCGCTCGCCAGTAGTTTAACCCAATCACCACTTAAAGTTGTGAGTGTGTTTTCACACCTGGCTGCGGCTGATGATCCAAACCAAAAATCCTTTTCAAAACAGCAATTCGAAGTTTTCAAGGCAGCTACCGAAAAACTTGAAGGTAAACTTGATTCAACCCCTTTAAAGCACATCCTGAATTCTGCCGGTATCCTATACTTTCCTGAATTTCATTTGGATATGGTTAGGTTAGGCATAGGGTTATACGGGATTGGTCCTGAAAAACAATTAAGAGGTATTAGTTCACTTAAAACCACTATAAGTCAAATTAAAACGGTCCCCAGGGGAGAGACTGTTGGATATAACCGCCGTGGTTTGTTAAACCGTAGCAGTAAAATTGCCACTATTGCTATTGGATACGCCGACGGATACGATCGAAGGTTTGGAAATGGCACTGGAACCGTCCTGGTGGGTGATAAACTGGCTCCGGTGGTTGGAGATATTTGCATGGATATGACCATGATTGATATCACTGATTGCATAGCAAAGGTAGGTGACCAGGTGATTATCTTTAATGATGAGCACTCTGTTCAGCATTTGTCAGAACGCATCGGTACTATACCCTACGAACTGTTTACTAAAATCAGTGAAAGGGTTAAGCGTGTCTACTACGTGGAGTAAATTTCAATTTTCCCAAAAGACTTCTTTACCTGATCCAGGTTAGACGATCTAACCGGCTACGGGCTCAATCCGTATATTTGTCAAACGAAGGACAAATTATTTCCACGATTATTATGTTTATGTAAAGCTACCACTAACCCATGCCCTTGAATCTACCATTGTTTATGGTTGTAATACTGCTGGTTCTACCAGGGACTATCGACCTGCAAGCACAAACCTGCTGCTCAGGAGGTGTGCCTTTATCCGGAAACCTGGGTTTACCAGCAGCAGACCAGAATTCTTGGCAATTTGCACTTTCCTATGACCTGAATGTACTTAAGACACTGAAGGTTGGAACAGAAAAACTGGATGAACGCAACCGCGAAAGAGTCACCCATTCCTTACTGTTTGAAACTGGTTACACTTTTACCGAACGATTTTCCGTTGATTTGTTTGCTTCCTATGTTCGACAGGAACGTAACATTAGTAATCCGGGTCTGCCGGATCAGAATCAGCACACTGATGGGTTTGGTGATGCAGTTATTTTGCTTAAGTATCGTATAATCCATAAGGGTCCGGTGACATGGACCCTGGGGGCTGGGCCCAAACTGCCAACCGGGGCTTCAGACATTACCAATAATGGGATTCTGGTGGGAGCTGATCTCCAGCCTGGCAGCGGGGCCTGGGATGGAATAGCCTGGTCATATCTATTGCACCAACCGGGCAGCCGAAAAAGCATGAACTTGTCACTGGTAACCAGTATGCGGTTAACCGGTACCAATCAGGACTTCAGGCAATCTCAATCTTATAAATTTGGCAGCGAGTTTCAGATAATCGCGGGAATAAGTGATCGGGTGCTTTTAGGAGAGTTATTAGTTGACCCTTCCCTGTCCTTGCGATACCGCAGAGCTTTTGAGGACCAGGTAGATGGTAATCAATTACCGAATACCGGTGGACAGTGGATCTTTATATATCCAGCCATCGGGGTAAGTATTTCCAGCCGGCTTACATTCAATCTCGGCTTCGAAGTGCCTCTTTACGCTGATATTACCGGTACACAATTGACCCCCACATACAGGATCAATACCGGGTTTTATTATATAATTAATCGTAGTACTAATTTATTCAATCTGAAATTACAGCAAGATGATAGATAAATCATTGATAGCCAATCTATTTGGGTGTACATTTTTCGCATTTACCGTTGCCTGCAGCAGTGGAGACGACCCTGGGCCAGCGGGTAACACTGGCGGTACCGGTTCGGGCAATACAATATGGTCCATCCCCACAGACAAGATCTTCGACGGAGGGCCGGGTAAAGATGGAATCCCTGCATTGCTAAATCCACCAATGATAACCCCTGCTGAGGCCACCTATCTCACCGGGAACGACCTGGTGATTGGCTACAAGGTAGGTGACGATATCCGGGCATACCCTCATAAAATACTAGACTGGCACGAGATTATCAACGACGATATTGGTGGACAGCCGCTGGCTGTCACTTATTGTCCCCTGACAGGAACTGCTGTTGGATGGGATCGAAATATCCAGGGGAACGTTACCACATTTGGCGTTTCAGGTTTGCTGTATAATACCAATTTGATTCCATATGACCGATTTACCGACAGCAACTGGTCCCAGATGCGTCTGGTTGCAATTAATGGGCAGCTATTAGGCGAAAGGATTACCACCTTTCAGGTGGTTGAAACAACCTGGGACACCTGGCAGGAAATGTACCCGGATACCAGGGTGGTTTCAACCGCAACCGGGATTGAAAGACCCTATGAAACTTTCCCTTATATTAATAGTCAAGGGCAGGATTACCGGATCGATCCGTATCTGATTTTTCCAATAGATGTGGATGACAACAGATTGCCCAGAAAGCAAAGGGTTCACGGAATAATTATCAATGGCGAAGCAAAGGTATATCCGATTGAGGTTTTTCAAAATGAGGTAACAGTAATTTCGGACTCTTTTCTGGAACGCGACCTGGTAATTGTTGGTGATGCGGAAAGAAATTTTGCCAATAGTTTTATCGTCGTTCAGAGCGAGTTCAATACTTTGGAGTTTAGCGCAGTACAAAACGCTTTGCCTGTGGTTATGGAAGACAATGAGGGCAACCAGTGGAATATATTCGGAGAAGCGGTTTCCGGACCCAGAATGGGTCAAAAACTGCCGCCGGCTACTTCATTTATAGGTTACTGGTTTTCCTGGGGTGCTTTTTATCCCACAGCTGAAATATACCAACCGTGACATAGCAAAGGGAGCATGGAGCATGGAGCAAGGGTTTTAGTTCTGGCAGCGTTCCAGTAACTTTGTGATTCTATATGAACACAAATTCACCCCATTCCTGGTTTCAGGATAACATATTAAAGTACCAGCACGAAAGGCAGCATTTACAAAAAAAATCAAATCGCCTTTCTTTCTGGCGGCTGATTGTATTTGTGTTCTTTCTAGCCCTGTCAGGGATTAGTATCTACTATAACTCCGGGATATTTCTTACTGTTACTACCTTGATATTTGCTTTCGCATTTGGCGTTCTGGTCAAAATTCACCACAGGGTTAAACACCATAAGAATCATTGCGATCTTTTAGTTGGTATTAATCGAGACGAACTGAAACGACTTGAATTGGACTTGCATTCTTTTGAGGAAGGCATAGAATATATTGAAGAAGACCATCCGTATTGTGTCGACCTGGATCTTTTTGG